>JAGRBZ010000075.1 GCA_020433805.1 Anaerolineae bacterium | reverse complement strand
CACGGTAGTAATAACACCTGTGCCCGCCATAACTTTGCGAATACGATGATTTTCATGATCGGCTATAAACAAATTACCGTCTCCATCTACCGTTATTCCGAAAGGAAAATTCAATTGAGCTTCTGTGGCTAACTGACTATCTCCATTGTAGCCTGGCGTTCCTGTCCCAGCCACGGTAGTAATAACACCTGTGCCCGCCATAACTTTGCGAATACGATGATTACCCGCATCAGCAATGTAAAGGTTCCCCATTACATCCAAAGTGACATCAAAAGGTCTATCTAATTCTGCCGTCAAAGCTGGCTGATTATCCCCATTATATCCGAAGTCCTCTGTCCCGGCGACAGTGGTAATAATGCTACTCCCAGTCATCACCTTACGAATACGATGATTAAATGTGTCGGCGATATATAAATTGCCTGCGTCATCAACAGCGATACCAATAGGGCGATTCAGGTCGGCAGAAGTAGCCAGTTGATCGTCCCCATTATACCCATCGTTCCCAGTACCTGCTACGGTTGTAATAATACCAGTAGGCTTCATTATCTTGCGAATACGATGGTTTACAGTATCAGCAAGATAGAGATTTCCCGTATCATCTATTGCAAGACTGAACGGAAAGTTTAACTCCGCTAGAGTGCTCGCTTCACCGTCACCGGAAAAACCACCGGTTCCTGTACCGGCAACAGTAAAAATATTTGCTTGGGAGTTAGGAATGGCATAGATGGCGATAGACCCACCGAAAGCCAATAGTAGAGCTATAAGGATGATACCAAGATATTGACTGGCTTTATACATAAGTCTGTTTAGTGTTCTATGCGAGATGCTGCATCCCCAAATTAACGTTGCTTCAAACCTCAACGTGCCTAACGCTTAAAATGAGCCGTGCATTCCTAAACTATAGGCCGACAGTAAGAAATATCGCAATGAATCGTCGATAAAAAGCGCCGATAGGTAAACCAGGCTGATTGAAGAAGCTAGGTTTGCCCAAACAGCCTTATCCTACAGGCGAGAGCTTTCAAAACTACTGGCGAACTTTGGCCCGAAGCTAAAGAGGCTCAAACTCAAGGCCGTTGGTCTATTTCGTTTGGTTCAAGATTCTTTCTGCCTAAAACTGCTCAAAAAGATAATCCCTACTGTTTTATTTTGCTAGCCTGGTTTACTAGCAACACAAATTGTTGCACATCTGAATTTCCGTAAAAAAGTTCAGAATCGCTAATGCGCTCAGCTTCAAATCTCAACTGTTCAATTGGGATTCTTGAAGTAAAATCACCCTCTCTTAGCCAGTCTGCAAACGCAGCTACTGCTATCGCTAGTTGATAACGCGGCGAGGTGTAAGCAAATTCACTTTTGATTTGATCAGTCGAAAACATTTGTTCCGCTTCATAGGTATTTCCTGTTTGCGGATTCTTATATAATATTGTAGCAGTAAGAGCTATTTGCTGTTCTTGAAGAGGCTCAATAAATGCTACATCATAAAGTGCGGTCACACTATGACCTGCACCCACTTCTCCTGCATCAATACTAGGGTCTCGAAAAGAGGAGTCTGCGATTGCCCGATTTTCATAACCTAATAAACGATAGTTTTCAATGACGTCTGGATTAAATTCTATTTGTACTTTGGCATCTCTAGCAATTGTCTGAAGTGTATCAGAGAGTTGCTCCATCAAGAACCGTTCGGCAGCAGAGATAGAGTCTACATAGATAGACTGGCCATCTCCATCATTAGCAAGTCGTTCCATTAGATAATCGTTGTAATCAAGCATCCCAAATCCTATCGTTGTGAGAAATATGTCTCTCCTAGAATTTTGTCTAGCAAGCTCCAGTATGTCTTCAGGGTAAATAGCTCCTACATTAGCAATGCCATCTGAGGAAAGGATGATACGATTAATAGCCTTGTCTTCGAAATATTTGTTTGCCTGTTCGTAACCAAGCTGTAAACCAGCTACAGTATTAGTGGACTCTTCAGTTTGCAGAGAATCAATTATATTAAGAATTAGTTCTTGATGACTCCCGTTTACATGCTCGAGCTCTACTCGAGCATCATCGCTGTACACCACAATTCCGATTCGATCAGTGCTCCGTAATTCACGAACTAATAAGCGCAAAGATTCTTTTACCAAAGGAAGCCGATCAGTGTCTTCCATTGACCCACTTATATCAATTACTAATGTTAGCACTACATCTGGACGATCTGTATTATCAATGGACCTCCCTTGAATTCCTACCTGCACAATATGTCTTCTTCCTGACATACTAGTTTGCCATCGTGAAGGGGCAGCTTCTATATGTATATTGAATACATCATCTAACGGAGTTTCGTAATTATAATTGAAATAATTAACGAATTCCTCAACACGGACTACCTCGGCCGGAGGGAGTGCCCCCATGTTAATATATTTACGAGCAAGTGTATAGGATGCTGTATCAACATCTAAAGCAAAAGTTGAGACAGGATCATCAGTAACAGATGTTAGAGAATTAGATTGTTGAAATTTCTCTTCTCGATCAGATTGAGGTACAGATTGCGTTCCTATCGTAGAAGAGCTAGCGTCAGTTGTTGGAGTGGAATTCGCCGGTGAAGGTACTGGTGTTGTCACACTGGATTCGTCTTTTAGATCTGATGCCGGCTCTTCTTCATCATGTGCAGTTATGGGCGTAATATTTTGTTTAGTCAGTACTTTTTCCCTATCAGACGAAGTAGCCGATGTAGCCATTGTAAGATTTGACTCTTGGTTACGGAAGTTTAAAGAACATAAATAAGCTATAATAAAAACTAGGGGAAAGAATATAAAGATTATTATCAAATTACGGTTACGTTTGGTAAACATTAGTCTCTCCACCTTATTCCTTAGGGCTTATCTTTTTGCCATTAAGGTGTAACCTTATATTATATAATCAACCTCTAAAAGTTGGAGTAAGTGAGGTTACTTCTTTAGCTGTCTTGCAGTGAAACAACCTGTCTTTAGCTCACTATTTTCACTGTTTATTGTATAAATTTCACCATTTTCAATACTTTGTTCTTCATTTAGCTCCCCAACATATCTGACGCGATGGGAAACTATAATTTCCCATTGGTTGTCTGCAATACTCCAGTGTCCATTCTCAAGTTCATCAGTCGTAAGTGTTCCATCCTCCCAGAAGCTAATAACGCCACTAGAGGTCGCACCAGTACATCCCCAATCGAAATTGATTTCCCATTTTGATACCACTTTTAGACTTTGGGTTGGTATGGGTGTTGCTGTGAGTGTGGGTGTAAATGTTGGGGTGATAGTAACTGTTGGTGTATCGGAAGGTAGAGGCGTCGCTGTGGGTGTAGCAGAAGCTATAGTGTGCGATGGTATTGTAGTAGACGTAGGGGTGATAGTGCTATATCCACCAGTTTCACGCACAAATATCCAGCCGCTCACTACCAACAATATTACGCCAATTGTTAAAATTATTCGGCCCAATGGTGTTTCAATAACTAACTTAAAAATATGACGCTCTGCGGCTATATATTCGCCGTCATGGATTAAATTAACAATTTGTTGTAGCGTAATATCTCCGCCCGCGGTTAGATGTTTCGCTTGAAAATCCCCCGGACTTATTTCGGGGGACCGACTTTTGGGTTTTCATATGGATCAGGAGAAGAGCTGCTTACTATAATATCATCTTGGGTCTCAATACCTCTAACATCAGCTCCACGACCAGTTCTGTCTTCTGCCAACAATCCGCCTTTTTTTGCCTTTGCATCTTCAATCCTAACACCTGGTGTTAATGGTGATTCATTCGAGGCATCCAGTTCGAGTCCAGTGCTAAGAGGTCCTTTAATCTTAACTTTACCGCGCTGTCGAAATACTAGAAAGGCAGATACAACAATCAGCGCAAAGATAATAAAAATAACAGCAATGACTAAGTTGGTATCCATTGAGAACTCCTTCCATCAATCGATTACTTTTATCCCTTACCTTAAACCCGCAGTTCTTCCTCCGGCAAGCCGCCTAACGCCAATTTTAACCCGCCGCCCGCGCACAACTTGGCCTAAAAGTGAGGTTGAAGTACAAGCACCCCTTCACCAGCGAACACGACCTGAATTACATGCGATTTTACCAGCACATTCACCCTTAGTGATACACCTTTTCGCAAAAAGCCAAGGTTAGATGGTCGGGTTCGAATTTTTGTTAGGTTAGTCTGGAAAGCATTATTTGATTGCGATAACTTTACTGAAGGATACATTCTTAGCATATCCAAGAATGTCTATTGGAATCAGTGAACTAGAAGTCATTTGAGATAGCAGGTGAAGAAATAGCAATAGTAAATTTTTATCTGTTTGTTCTAAATATGCCCAAGTAGCTTCTGGATTTTTAGATAGAATACTCCGCCCTCCAAGTTGAGGAAAGGACTCTATGCGCCAAATTACACCTTTGCCAAGAATAACCATCATGTCTACTAATTTATCAGCTGTTATCCCAAATTCGAGTCTGATTTTGGGTAACCAATTCGCTACTGTTGAAATTTGTATTGGTCCATCGAATGCAACAATATATGAAGAAATGATAGGTGTCGTTAAATCCTCAATAACTCCAACAGGGTCTAAAGGTCGTCTTGGATCTGGATGTTGGATATACCGTCTGTTCTTGTGTTTAATGCTAACAGTGCAAGCTTTCCTGAACTTGTCTAAGTTAATAGTAGATTTAACCTCTATTGTAGCAATGATACTTTCTCTTAGAAATGCAGAACAGTTCTCTGCGTATACGATTTTTGGAAAGCCATCACGATATAGAATAACATCTACTTGGTTTCTTTTTTGATTTGGCTTTGATCTTCCATCTATGATTTCCCCTTGACCAACCCTCACAGTTGAAGGAAGATGATCTTCGAGAAAATTTCT
The DNA here is from genome assembly GCA_020433805.1 of Anaerolineae bacterium. Classification (GTDB taxonomy): domain Bacteria; phylum Chloroflexota; class Anaerolineae; order 4572-78; family J111; genus JAGRBY01. The sequence goes on along the minus strand of JAGRBZ010000075.1, from coordinate 21,997 downwards.
GACAAACCATTCTTTTGGTCCTCCCTTTAAATTGGGATGACCGGCAACAGATGATGCATTTCCTTGAGCCAATAACACTTTTTCAATTGCATTGAAGTAACTTTCAAGCATATTTGTCAACTATAAAAAATTCAAAACTTGGCGAACAACCTATGAACCAACCTACGCCCGTATTTGCGGTTGGTTTGGAGCACAGCGGAAAACCAGTTCGCCAACATGCGCTTGTTAGGCTCGGGTAATCTATTCATTTTTTTGATTTAAAAAATCTAACACCTATATCATATAACGATACTAATGTTGTAGTTACGGGTATCCCACCGAAAACTACTGTATCAGCAGCAAGAGTACCAACATATTTACCAGCAATGATCCCGATATCTTTGTTTCTTGACTCTAAATCTTTGGATGCTGTGATAATTCCTGTGATAGATTCGATTCGTTCCTTTTGATCTAGATAGAACGCCACTTCAGAAAGGGTGATTGGCTCAGGGCTTTTGAGAAGCCTGGATGCATCTTGAAGCGCCTCTTCAATATCAACGCTCGCACTAGGCGTATTGACCTTATCTTCAAGAGCTGAGTTCAGAGATTTATCCCGTTTATAAAATGTGTAATTATGACTTGATACGTTATCACGGAAATTAGAGGGAATGACATAACATAAGATGCGTGCCAAGGCTTGGCCCGAAATCGAAGAACGGGGGCCAACCGACGTAAGAAGTTGGCACGAAACATAAAATAGATGCCGAGACTTGGCCCGTATTGTCGAACATAGAGTACGGGTCGTGCTAGCCCGTTGGCACAAAACATAAAATAAGAGCCAGAAAAAGGGGCTTGAAAAAAGGTCTCCTGGTCGGGGATAATGGAGCTACGAAACAACCACGCCCCAACCAAGGAGACCGATGGTATGATAGACTTTTTTACTGCTCCCGTCAATCTGTGGCGACGGTTGGTGCCGCCTCCACAGGTCGTGCCGCTGGAACGGGCCGATTTGGCGACCTTAGCCGCTGAGGAGGCTACGCTGCCGGAATTTGTGCGGGCTTGTCCGGTGGCGATGAAGTATCTGCGGCTGCTGGCTCCACTCGACTGGGCCACCTTCCCGGAACGACCGGAGGATCGCCCCTGGCCGGGGTCCAAACCCCATCCCCGTGCGCCCTTTGTGGCGGCCTACCTGGTCAAACTCAACGAGCAAAAGAGTTATATGTCTGGCCTGCGCACCTATCTGGTCGAGCATCCGGCCTTGGTCTGGTTGTTGGGTTTCAAGCTCACCCCCTGTCCGACCGCGCCCCACGGCTTTGATATCGAGGCCAGTGTCCCCTCCCGCAAGCAGTTGGGCCGGGTGTTGCGTGACCTGAATAATGAGATGTTGCAATTCTTGTTAAGCTGCACCGTCCGGCTCATTCGCCACGCCTTGCCGCCGGAAGTCGATTTTGGCCGCGAGATTTCGGTTGATACCAAACATATCAAAGCCTGGGTCGCCGAAAATAACCCCAAAGCCTACATCAAAGAAAGCCAACGACTCGACAAAACCCGCCAACCGCAAGGTGACCCCGATTGCAAGCTCGGCTGCAAGAAGAAATCGAACCAAAAATCGAAAGCAGCTGACAAAACCCCTTCGAACAAGGCCGACAACGCCGGTCAGGGCCAAAAACGGGCCACCCAATTCTCCTGCGACCAGTATTTCTGGGGCTACAACAGCGGTCTGGTTGCCACCAAAGCGACCGGTTATGGCGAGTTTGTCCTGGCTGAGTTGACCCAGACCTTCGACAAAGGCGACACCACTTTCTTCTTCCCCCTGATGGAGGCGACCGAAGACCGGCTTGGTTTTCAACCGCCCTATGGCGCGTTGGATGCCGGCTTTGAGGCATGGTATGTCTTCGACTACTTCCATCAGGCCGGCGGCTTTGCCGCTATCCCGGCCACCGAACGCTCGCCGGTTAAACGGCAATTCGATGCTGACGGCTTACCCTTGTGTGAGGCTGGTCTGGCTATGCCCCTCAAATCGACCTTTATGAACAATCGGGGCGTGGTCCCTCAACAAATGGGGCGCTATGTTTGTCCGCTGTTGCATCCCAAACCTAATGGTCAGTCCTGTCCTATCGACCACAAGAAATGGCCCGACGGCGGCTGTCTGCTCAAGATGGGTACCTCAGCCGGTGCCCGTATCCGCTACCAACTCGACCGCCAAAGTGTCGCTTTCAAACAGCTCTACAACCAGCGCAGCGCCACCGAGCGGGTTAACAGCCAGGCCGTCGCCTTAGGCATCGAGCAACCCAAGCTCCGCAACCGCCAGGCCATCACCAACCAGAACACCTTGATTTACGTGCTCATCAATTTGCGGGCTGTTCATCGCCTGCGTCAGTCCGGCCACTAACCGCCGGCTGCCTTTGACCTGAAGCGGTTCTTCTATTTTATCGGGGTGGTTGTTTGGTTCGCTTCCGGTCGCTCTATCCTCAATATTTCTTGCAGTCGAGCTTCCTCGTCAGGCTCGGTCGCTGCCCCCTGCCTGCTGATCGCCGCCCCGCCTCACTCTATCTCTCGCTTCGCCGTTTGATGACCGTTGTTTTGGTTCAACACCCTTGCCGTACAACCTTTGTCGGCCTGCTTTTACCCGGCTTTCCCTTCTTTACCCCCTTTTTACCCCTTCTTATGTTTTGTGCCAACCTTTATGTTGTGTACCACAACGTTATGTTATGTCATTCCCTCTTGTGGTGCAGGATCGCGAGGTAGTAGCCAGCGCCTTGAGTAAATTGGCCGGCGGCTCGCGTAAGCTTTTGCCGGAGATCAATTTGGACCAGGTACTGCAGCAGGCCGAAGAATATGAAGACAGCAGCGGCGGACTGTTAGAGCAGATGTTTAAGGTCAACATGTTGCTGCTGCAAACCCATCCCTTCCCGGTAGTCCGCACCAAAGAAATTATGAATTGGGGGCTGTCGGAGCAGTATCAAAATATTCTTAACGGCAATTACGCCCATTTTGATGGCGTTCCGATTTTGGCTGCTATTGAACCTATCAGCAAAGTTTGCCCAAACTGTGATCAACGGGCCAACGCTTCTGCGGCAACCTGTCCGGCCTGCGCTTATAGTATGAAAGGAGCCAGGTCGGTTTGTACTGCCTGTGGTATCAAAGTCTTCTCTAGCTGGCAGACCTGTCCCGGTTGTGGCGTGCCTTTGCAGAAAGAGGCTAACGAGGCGGTGGCCGCGTAGGGCATCAGGAAGTAGGCAGTCTGACAGTCTTAGTTGAGACGACAGCGACAATGAAAATACCCGTAGGACAAACTTAAGTTTGTCCTACGGGTATTTTCTTAGAGGCGTAAGAAGTGGGAAGTAAGGGGGTATTTCATGCGTCCTACTTCATGCTTCTATTTCTGAATAACCTCATTACTCAGCTAAACCCGCACATTCTCTCACCCCTTCCCCCTGCAACTCATAGCAAAATCTGTCCTTAAAAAAATCCCTAAGCGATTGGCTATCCTCTTCTCCCCAATCGATGGCATAAACCACCGGCCCATCGAGCAGAGGGCTGTTGGCAGCAAACGGCGCGGCGAAATCACTCCAACGCTTTACATCCTTGACGAAAACGAGAGCCGGCGTCGATATTTCGGCCTGTTCGACGGCTTGGAGTGGAGCCGAAGTAATGCCGTACTTGCCTTTTTGCGCGGCCAGCAGCGGTGGCAAGTGCCAGAACAGATTGTAAGCCACCAAGCTGATTATAACTCCGGCCAAAATCCCCGTGGCGATAAATCGTTGCGACGGGCTTCTGGCTAATCGACACAACCACTGACGGCATAAATCGATACCTCGCGCTGTCAACACAAGAAACGCCGGTAAGGCATCGTAATAATAGCGCGGAAACCCGCCATCGACACCCCCAAATGCCCAGTAAAACAAATGAACAAAAATCAACCCGCCGATGATGCCTACCAGCAGCCAATCCCAGCGATTGGCCTGTCGAGCCAAAAATGGAATCGGTAAAAAGAAAAGATTTGTCCAGCCGGGCCAGCCAAAAAGACCCGTAGCTAGGGCCAGTAGTTTCAACCGCGTGTTGATAAAAATAGCATCGTGCAGCGTATATCCCTGAGGCCCAATATCGGAACCCAAGCCGATGCGGTCGTAAGGCCAAACAAGCACGTAGGGATTAAAGGTTGGATCGCCAACCGCCGCCCACCAAAACAGCGGTAGCAGTAGCGACACGAGTAGGCCGCCCGCTACTATCCACAGCAGTATCGATATGTGTACTTCTTTGCGTAACAGTAGCCATCCTATAAAAACGCCGACCGCTAATGCCACGCCTAAAGCCGCAAAGGGACGGGTGATAAATGTAGCACCCAAAGCCAGGCCTACCCCCAAGCCATAAACATTGCGATACCGCGACGCTGTCACCGCTTGAAACAGCGCTACCAGGGCCAGCGTCACCCAAAACAACGACGCTGTATGCGACAGCAGTGAACTCGATAAAAAGAGATAGCCGGGGGTTACTACTCCCAACCCCACAGCGAATAAAGGCACAAGACGGCGCGGCGCGTCGGTCTTGTTAGTGCAGTAATAAAGGCAACCTAACAATCCAATTAAAGCGAGTGAGGCTGTCGCCAAAGCGGCATTGACCAGCCAGGGCATACCGATCCGAACGCCAAGACTCAGCAGCAGAGGCCAGCCGATAGGGTACTTGCCGAAGCGCCGGTTTTCATAATCGACAACAAACGGACTCCAAAACGCCTGCGGCTGGACCGGGGTCGGCACAGTCAGTCGATTTTGGGCCAACACTTTGGCCTGAAAAAGATAAGCCACCTCATCCTCAGAATGCGGCACATGCTCGAAAATATATTGGGTGATTAAGGTGATTGCCACAAAAGCGACTAGACAGAGCGCAGTAATAAAAGCCCACAGTGGTAACGCTTTCATGATGGAATTAACGCCAATCTCTAATCTCCAATCTCCAGTCTCCAATTACCAGTTACCAATTACCCGACAGAATTTCCCTGGCGACAATTCTCTGCGTTGTCGCATCATTCGGACGCTCAGCGCCCCGTAGGGCGTTCCAACGCAGAGCGTCGGAACGAATGTACGAATGTATTCAAATTAACGCTCATTCCTAAGTGACTTTCGGGCAATAAAAATGTACTTTAGTACTTTCAAAACAAATGACTTTTGCCCCTGTCATTGCAGGGTGATTTATCGTAAACTAAATCATGGAGAAGGCAAGTATCTCAATTCCGACATCCATAACCCTACCGGTGACAAGCCCAATCGTTCTGCTGACCGCTATCTTGCACCGGCGCACTTTAACAATCACAATCCGCACCCACATAATCGGTTTAACCGCTCACATAATCCTTTGGCCGACTAAGATAATACTTTAAGTGACTCACATAATCCGAAATTCGACTCACATAATCGTTGCGTTGTTTTAAATAAACATTGGGTTGACTCACATAAACATTAGCGCGTCTTAAATAAACATTGGATTGACTCACATAATCCATTTGAACTCTTAAATAAACATTGGGTTGACTCACATAATCGTTGAGTCGTTTTAAATAAACATTGGCGCGTCTTAAATAAACATTGGGTTGACTCATATAATTCTTGATTTGACTCACATAATTCATCGAATTACGCATAAAATTTTCTTTTCAGATGCCAAAACCAAGCCAGGTAGCACACCATTAAACCGTGGAGACGTGAGAACGACGGAAAATCGACGAAATAATCGACAGAATTAACACGATTTACAAAATTATGATCGATAAAATCGTGATAATCTTGTAAATTCTGTCTAATTTTTCTTTACCACGGTTGTATGCAGAGCTACCTCAAGCCATTACCGCATCAAATTTTACTGACAACACACAAAACATATACGGCGACTCGCCCACTCCAATAACACTTTACAAAATCCAACAAGAAAGGTGATATATCCCTATGCCCGGTATGACAAAAAAACAGAAAGAAACCATTCAACAAGCCGAACAGCTCCTCCACAACGCACAAAACAATCCTGATATGGCCGCTGAAATGGCCGCATACGGCTACGATGAGGAACGCTGGAGCGAAGGTGAAGCCCTTATTGAGGCCGCCAAAACAGCAGCTAGCGCCAACAAATTGGCCTACAGCGCTAAATTGGGTGCTACTGACGCCTTCACCCAACGGTATGAACAACTTTGGGAGCAATGCAGAGAGCTGTCTGACATCTGCGTCCAGTTGTTCAAGGGCCAAACCGAGCACCTTGATGCTTTAGGGCTGCACCGCCAGCGCAACCAAACCACCGGCAGCCGGCTCACACGTCTCCAAAAATCAGGTAGTTTTGCCGAAGTTCAAGCCTGGAGCCGTAACCTGTACCACGTCGCCCTAACCCATCCCGACATCGCGCCTGTCTTAAATAATTACGGCTACCCCGCCGACCGGCTCAACCGGGAAGCCGCCGATGTTGAGGCCACCATCGAAGCCAACCACGTGCAGGAACAGGCCAAAGAAACGGCCCTGCAAAGCACCGTCGACCGCGACCACGCCTTTGCCCTACTCAACATTTGGTATCGCCGCGCCCAAAAATTCGCCGCCAAAGCCGAAAAGCGGCGCAAAAAACGCCCTACCATTGAGGTGTCGCTATAAAAGGTGCAGCAATTCTTATTTTATAGCAAAGACCTGACAGCTTTTCAAAAAGTATGTTCCAGTGACCACAATTTCTCGCTCAAAAATTATGTTTGCCGCAAAATTTTGGACAAAACCTGTCAGGTCTGGTCATACTGAGAATTGCTGTAAAAGGTGACAGTCACTTTAGCATGATAAATCGAGCTGTTTGGGCTAAAGTGACTGTCACCTTATTCGAGACATCCAACCACTATTATCTATAAGAGCGGTTTCGAAATAGTTACAGGAGTTCCTAACCATAATGCTCAATCCCAAAATCATACTTCCCTTACTAATCAGTTTTATATTACTTGCCTTTATCATTGTCGTTAACGGTAATACCCCCGCAATGGTTCAGGCCGCACCTTTGCCCGGCTTCACGCCCGATCCTGGTGACGACGGTGGCGATAATGATGATGGCGACGGTACTGATAACGAAACTCCTACCACCGATCACGGTCGCACCCCGACTGACTACGTTCTCGTTCGCCTCGATCAATGCGACATGACCTGTGACCTCGCTACCACAACGGCTTATCAACCGCTGGCCTATAACGTAGACAAAGCGGCGGCTGCTCCCTTCCTCATCCCGATGGCTGAGGCAGACGTTGATTTTGAAATTATCGCCCCGGTGCGAATGGTGCATGACGGCTCCGGTTTTATTGCCGTTGGCGAACTTTCAACGCAGCACGATACCCGCATTTCCGTTCCCTACCCCGGCAGGTGGGAACTCTTTCTCACCGATGAACCCCGCTTTATGACCGCGACAGCCGTGGATGTGACCGGCACCAACTTGTCGCAAGTCGAGGTTGCGCTCAATGAAGGGCCGGTCTCGATGGGCGTTGTTGAGGCCAATACAGCCGCAGCCCAATTGGTCAAATGTCCGATTGACTGTGTGATTGATACACCGCTTCCCACAACCACCGAGCCGCCTGCCTTACCCGTCACGGGGAGTCGTTCGCTTAACTGGCCGGCCCTATTGATCCTGTTAGGACTGTCTATAGCTGTTTTGGCAACTTCCCTCGAGTCATCTACTCGTTAAATTTACATTACATTCGTTCCGACGCTCTGCGTTCTGCGTCGGAACGCCCTAACGTTAACTTCAAATCCAAACCCGAGGCCCATCTATGACTCTCCTTATCACCGGAGTTTTTCTATTTGCTCTCATCATTTCCCTCACTTTACGATTACTTGTTCATTGTAGTAATACTATTCGTCAAAAAAATCAGGCGACGGCCCCCGTTGATGAACAACCCCGTTGGCCAAGAAGGGTATATTTTACAAAGCAATGGGTCGCGCTTCTGTTTCTGATGAGTGTCGCGGTTACTTCGTGCGGCTTGTGGCTCATCAACAATTCCCCCAACGCTTTAGCCCAAACGCCGAGTGCCCAGGTAAAAACATCGAAAAGTGTAGCCAGTGCCAGCAGCACGTTTGATGCAGGTGAAGAGATCGTCTTCAATGTCGCCTATTCCTGCGCTTCGGTGCTCGATCCGGTTTGCCAAAATATGGTCATCACCGATGTTATTCACCCTAACCTTGAATTTCTAGGTACAACGTCGCTGCCGGATGGGGCTACTTTTAACCAAGCAGGCGGTGAAGTTGTTATTAACTTGGGCGATATCCCCGCCGGCGACAGTCGGGTTTTTCAACTACGAGCCAGATTTCCCCTCGGGACGCTGCCCGGAATAACAGCCACAAACCAAACCATCGCCGATGCCGATAATGCCAACCCGGTCACCAGCGATATTGTCGATGTTGCGGCTAGCTCAAGCTTTTTAATGACGGCCAACAAAAGCGTTATCACTGTGCCGCAAACCGGCGTTATTGGTGAGGGTTATCAAACCACTTACCAACTCAATATTTGTAATCCCAATAACGGTGTCGGTGGGGTAGCCCTGCTTAATCCGGTGCTTACCGATACCTTGCCGGCTGAAGTTACGCCGGTTTTACCGCTACCGTATGGCGGCATTTATATTCCGGGTTCTCCGCCTACCTCTTCCAATCTGGCGCTGTGGCAAGCCGGTGTTGGCGGCTTCCCCACTGAAATACCCGTGACGGAAGGCTGTTTTACCCTCGAATTCCCTGTGGAGTTCAACTCGGCCACCACCGGGGTTGTCTCGGGTACTGTCGTCAATAATGTCTTTACCGTATCCGGTAACCCCGCCGATGAGCCAACGGATACCGTCGGTCTTGGCCCGGTCGGCAATAACGTTACCTTGCGCGATCCCTACTACGCCGCTTCTTTTGAAAAAACAGTTGCTAGTGCCTCCAACCATCCCGATGACCCCGGCGTTGAAGAGCTGCCCGGTGGGCCGGTCACCTACACGTTGACCTTAAACAACAACGGCACGTTGCCCATAAGCAATACGGTTGTTACCGATGTGCTCCCTACCGAAATTGCCACCGTAACCACTGTCGGCGTCGTACCGATTACCACCGGCCAAACGGTCACCTTCTCTTACGAACTGGATAACAGCGGTAGCTGGATATTGGGGCAGACAGCCACGGAAACAACGGTGATCGATCTAAGCAGTTTTTTTTGCCGGGTAAAGTTACCGCCCTGCGCTGGGAACTGGGCACGATGCCATTCACCGTCACCCAGTGGAGCGTCAATGTTAGCGGCAATATCAGCGATACCTTCATCAGCGGCAGTTTTGATAACTGTGGCGGATTTACCGGCTTTTCCCAAGGCAGTGCCCAAGCCGATGGGCCGGACTGCGCCACCGTCGAGGTCATCGAGCTACGCGCTATCCCCCGTGCCGACAAACAGATCAGCAACAGTAATGATGTTAAGCCGGGGTCTGTTGTTTCCTACACGCTCAGCGTTTTCAACGACAGCGTAGCCCATAACGATGTTATCGCGCCGATCACGCTAGCCGATTTACTGCCGGAAGAGTTGGAGGTTGTTGTTTTTGACGGCGGCTCCTATCGCCCGGCTATTGCAGCCGATAGCTGGTACCAAATTGTTTCACAGCCGGGCGGCACGCCTGCGCCAACCGTTGCTTTTACGCCCACGTACGGCGCTAACAATGAAACCTTGCTGCGCTGGCAATGGCCCGGCCCCTTCCAACTCGCGCCGGGCGAGCGCATCGATTTAACCTTTGACGTGCGCGTTAAACACGGTACCCTGCCTGGGCCACTCGACAACCGTTCTATTATTTTATGGAATCCGGCCACCCTCAACCCGCTCTACTGTATCGGCAACCAAATCTATACCGATACGATTAATATCGATGAAGATGGCGACTCCGTTGAAAATGGCTGCCAAAGCGATAACGAACCCACCAACGTGGCCGTCTATTTGGCTATGGAGTCGCAGAAGTTTGTGTTGGGTGAGTTGGATGGCGGTATCTGGAATAAAGATGGCTTAACCGTCCCCGGCGGGCAGGTCAACTACCGCATGCACATCACCAACCTCAGCAACATTACCACCACCAATTTGGTAGTTTACGATATTTTTCCCTTTGTCGGCGATACCGGCAATATCGATACAACTCCACGGGGCAGCGATTGGCGTCCCAACCTGCAAGCCCCTATTCAAATTCCGGCAGGTATCCCGCTTAGTATCGAGTACAGTCAATCGGGCAATCCTTGTCGCCCCGAAATTTTCCCCAGCGGCCCGCCCGGCTGTACAGACGACTGGTCTGCGACCCCTCCGGCAGATGTGACTAGCGTCCAGGCGGCTCGGTTTGAATTTTGTGACGGCGGAAACTGTTTAGAATTGGCCCCGGATGACGGATCGGGCAATGGCGGCTCGTTGGTCTTAACCTGGATAATGCAGGCTCCCAACGATGCTCCGAACGATCCTGAACGCGCCTGGAATACCTTTGGCTTCACGGCTGAGGGCGGGGGACTGAATCTCCTCCCGGCCGAACCCAATCGCGTCGGTATCCGCGTTACGCGCTCGCTAACCACCGCCAGCCTTGGCGATTACGTTTGGCTTGATGTCTACGGCACCCAAAACGACGGCATCCAGCAGCCGGAGGAGTCCGGCATTAACGGTGTTCGGGTTGAACTGCGCGACGAAAACGGCGATCCGTATGATTTCAACAACGACGGCCAACCCGATTACCGCATTACCGGGAACGATGCTGACGGTAATCCCGGCTACTACCTGTTTGTTGGGCTTGACCCGGCCCTTACCTACACCGTGCGCTTCTACCCGCCGGTAACCTATACGCTGGGGCCGCCCCTGGCCGTAAATTACAATTTAAGCATCTCCAACACATCTTCCACCACCGACGGTCTGGACAGCGACGGCATCACCACCGGCAACGTCATCACCTATGGCAACTATGTCCAAACCCAGCCGATTACCTTCACGCCCGGTATCACCGTCGATTTAACCTGGGATCAAGGGTTGTGGCTGCCCACCGACTACGGCGATGCGCCCAATAGCTACAATACGCGGGCCACCGGCTCAATGACACCGGCCAACGCAGCCCGCCACGTCATCCTGCCCAACATCTATATGGGCAACGGCGTCGATGATGAACTCGACGGCACTCCCGACCCGACCAGTTTTCTCGATGACGCCGGCGACGGCAACGATGATGAGGACGGGGTTGTCTTTGAATATTATCGCGGCCCGATCACCCAACCTACGCCCATTTTTATTGTCGGCGATACATCCGACTTAACCGTAACCACCGTCGTAACCGTCCCAGCCAACTATCGAGGCTATCTCAACGCCTGGATCGATTTCAACCGCGACGGCGACTTTGACGACGCCGGTGAGCAGATTGCCACCGACCAACAGGCTCCGGTCAACGGGGGCATCATCAATGTCTCTGTTTCTGTGCCTGCAACCGCCATCACCGGCACCTCATACGCTCGCTTCCGCTTTAGCACCGAGTCCGGCCTTGGCCCCAGCGGTGGCGCTCGCGACGGCGAGGTTGAAGATTACCCGCTTCTCATCTTGCCCGGCGACTACGGCGATCTGCCCGATGGCAGCGTGTCCGGTTCACCCAACCCGCCCAACTACCCCACCACCAGCAGCAATGACGGTGCGCGACACGCCATCAACCCAATCAATAACCCCACCTTAGGCGGCAGCGTTGATGATGAACTCGACGGCCAACCCAGCCGTAACGCCACCGGCGACGGCGCGGACGAGAACGGCGTGGTCTTCACCAGCGACATCGTCCCCGGCGAAATTATGACGCTAACCGTCACAGCCTCCGTCACCGATGGTTTGCTCAACGCCTGGATCGATTTCAACTTTGACGGTGATTTCGATGACTTGAACGAGCGGCTGGCGACCAACCAGCCCATCACCGCCGGAGCGACCATCACCATTACCGCCAACGTGCCGCTTACAGCCACGCAAGCGCTTACTGCTTACAGCCGCTTCCGTTTCAGCACCGACGCCAACTTATCGCCCACCGGCTTAGCCCTAAACGGCGAGGTGGAAGATTACGCCCAGCCTATTCTGCCGCTCGATTACGGTGATTTACCCAGCATGTTCCCAACCACCTACAGCGTCGATGGCGCACGACACATTATCAACACCAACGGTAACCCAACGCTGGGCAGCCGGGTTGATGCGGAAAGCGACGGTCAGCCCAACAACGCCGCTAGCGGTGACGATAGTAACAACTCATCCTTTATAACCCACGGCTCCGGCTCCGGCGATGATGAAGACGGGGTCAGCTTTAATACCCTATTGGTTCCCGGTAAGGTCGCGACCATCACCGTCTCGACGTTATCCGCCGGTTCCGGTGGGGCTGATGGACTGCTCAATGCCTGGGTTGATTTCAATAATAACGGTGCGTTTGATCCCGGTGAGCAAATATTTACCGACACCAATCTGACCGCCGGATCAACCAACACCTTGAGCTTTGTGGTTCCGAGCAACGCCGTTACCGGCACAACCTATCTACGCTTCCGTTACAGCAGCGAGACAGGTCTATCGCCCAGTGGCCTGGCCCTTGACGGTGAGGTTGAAGACTATCGCACCGAAATTGTCGTGGTCGATTACGGGGATAACCCCGACCGCTATGGTACAACCGACGCCCAAAATGGGCCGTACCACGCCATCACCAGCACCCTCTATCTGGGCAGCCAGGTTGATGACGAACTCGACGGCCAACCCAACGACACTGCGCGGGGCGATGATCAGACCGGCACGCCTGACGATGAGGATGGCGTTCTTTTCGATAACTACAGTGGTACACCGGCCTTGCCTATCGCAATTATGCAACTTGGCGAAACAAGCGGTTTAACCGTGACCACCACCGGCAGCGGCTACCTGTACGGTTGGGTTGACCTCAACGGCGACGGCGACTTCGACGATGCGGGCGAATTGGTGGTTAACGGTCAAGCTGTCTCTGGAGCGGGCAATACGGTTAATGTTAACGTCAATGTTCCCTCCAACGTGACAACGTACACCACCTACGCTCGCTTCCGTCTCAGTGATAAAACCGGCCTTGGCCCGGTCGGCCCGCAAACTTCGGGCAATGAATTTGTCTATGGGGAAGTAGAAGATTACATTATCCAGCTTGTCGATGCCAACAAAGCGCTCAGCACTACCGCCGAAAGCCATACCAGCGGCAGCGACGTTGCTATCGGCGAGGTGGTTCAATACGATATCACCATCACCCTGCCGGAGTTGACCATCAACAATGTGCGCATTACCGACACATTAGGCACCGGCCTCCAGTATTTAACCAACACGGTGCGTATCGCGGCGTCCAGTGGCGTTACCACCAGCGGTGTTACCGAAAGCGGCAGCCCCTTCGGCAACGGCACCGATCCGATTTTTAACTTGGGAACAATTACCAACGCCAACACCAGCCCGGCCCAAAGCGAGGTGCTGACCCTGACCTTCAACGCACTGGTGCTGAATGTCTTGGCCAACCAGGACGGTACGGATCTCACCAACGGCTTTACGGTCAGTTACGATAACGTGGTCTTAACCTCCGAGCCGGTGACCGTCACCGTCGTTGAACCTGACTTTACTATCGACAAACAGATCGCCACCGCTCCTTCCGACGCCGGCGATGTGGTTAGCTATACCGTTACCTATGAAAACACAGGCAACACCACAGCCTTTGATGTAACCTTAACCGATACCCTGCCCATCACCTACTTGAAACTCGATTTAGGCAGCGTCAGCATTAGTAGTAGCGGCACCGTCACCAGTATTAACAATAACTCCTCCGGTAATACCGTGCGCGTGACGGTTGGGGGCGTGGCTGTGGGGGCCACGGTTACCGTGGGCTATTCGGCTACCTTAACCAGCACCGTTGAATTAAACCAACCCATTACCAACACGGCCTATCTCACCTACACCAGCCTCCCCGGCGGGAACGGTACAACCGGTAATCCCACCGGCTCCAATCCGCCCGGCAGTTCCGGCAACCCGGATGGCGAGCGTAACGGCAGCGGCGGCGTGAATGATTATATCATCACCGACAGCGAACAGATTGAGGTTAATATCTCTGTCCTGACCAAAGCCATCACCACCACGTCCGAGGCCCATACCAACTTTGGAGGCGGTTATGAACGGCTGGCCATCGGCGAGATTGTGCGCTACCGGCTGGTCTTTGAACTGCCTGAAGGCGCAGCGCCTAATCTGCAAGTTCAGGATGTTCTCACAAGTAATCTGCAATTTATGAATGACAATACGGTCAAAGTGGCCTTTATCGCCAACGGTGGCGGCATCACCTCCACAACCGTAACCGATGCCGCTGCGGATTGCCCCACTCTGCTCTTTACAGGAAACTCCGCTATCGGCATCGAACCGACCTGTGTTCTGACCAGTACGGCTGTTTCGGGCAATGTCAACTTTAGTCTTGGCACGCTGGTCAACCGCGATAACGATAGCGATGCGGAACTGGTGGTGGTTGAATTTAATGCCCTGGTCTTAAACAATACCGATAATAATCGCGGCGATATTCTTAGCAATCTTTTCCGGGTTACGACCGATCAAGGCACGTCTTCTGACTCGAATACGGTCGATGTTCAATTGGTCGAGCCGGTGCTTGAAATCTCTAAGCGGCTCAATACCACCGGCATCGACGCCGGGGATACCATTAGCTATACCTTGTCTATTACCAACACGGCTACCGGTAATGATGCCGCTGCCGCCTTTGACGTTGTTATTTCAGATACGCTGCCCAGCCAGTTGACTTTGGCGGTCAGCCCGACCGTCTCGACCGCAGCCGTTTTTACCGACAGCAGCAGTGGCTCGCTGATCTATGTTGAATTTGATCGCCTCGATCCCGGCCAGTCGGCAGAAGTTACGATCACGGCGACGGTTGCCTCCGCTGCGATCAACGGTCTGGCGATCACCAACACCGCCGTTGTTACCGGCACAAGTCTGCCCGGTGACGGGACAGCCAACAACCCCACCGGCTCAACTACCCCCGGTGCCTCCGGCGATAACAACGGCGAGCGCAACGGCAGCGACGGCCCCGGCGGCACGCCCGACGATTATTACGATGAGGATGATGCAGCCTTCTCGATCACCTCGCTGCCGCCCGGTAAAACTATAGACAGCACCAGCGCCGGTAACACCTCCGGCCTCGACGTAACCATTGGTGAGGTCATCACCTACCAGGTCACAGTCGATCTACCGGAAGGGGTGGTTCCCGGCCTGACCATCACCGACGATATTCCCGTTGGGCTGGCTTACATACCGAACAGCGTTGTCACGGACACCACATCCTTTAACGGCAGCTTCAGCCCCGGCGACCCCACCATCACCAGTGCCGGCGGCAGCGGCGATGACCTGGTTATTGCGTATGCCGGTAATATCAACGTGACCGCTGACAACAACCCGGCCAACAACCGGCTTGTCTTCACCTTCCGCACCCTCGTAACGGACGTGGTTGACAATGTCGGGTTTGGCTCTGGACAAACGACACTCACCAACACGGTCCAACTGCAAGTGGGCAACCTGCCGCCGCAAACCTCATCGGCGGTAACCGCCACGGTGGTTGAACCCAATATGGTCATCACCAAAACCATGGATCCCGCCGAGGCCGGTGCTCTTTCGACCACGGTCATCACCCTGACCGTAGCCAATACCGGCCTGTCTGAAGCCTTTGACGTGATTGTGGAAGATCCCATCCCGACCACTATCTTCAGTAACATTACGCCCGTTGTAACGCCGCCTGGTTTCGCCTTTAGTACGATACCGTCCGGCACGGATACGATTGTTCGCTACACCGGTGGCAGTATCGATGTTAATGACATAGTCACCTTTGTGCTCACGGCTCAGGTTACTTCCCCCATCACCGACAATCTTGTAATCACCAATGTGGCCACCATCACGCAGGCAACGACCTTGCCGGGACCTGATCCCAATGAGCGCAATGAACCGCCGGTCAACGATAGTGACACCATAACAACCCTCTCCCTAAGTTTGGGGAATCGGGTCTGGTTTGATGCCGACAACGACGGCCTCCTCGATCCGAGCGAAAGCGGCATCGATGGCGTGGTGCTGCAACTGCTCGACAGCGCGGGCAATCCGTATGATGTCGACCCCGTCACCCCCGGCACGCAAACCTACACCACAACCACGGTCGGCGGCGGTTATTACACCTTCACCCACCTGCTGGCAGATGCCTATCGCGTGCGTGTTGTCAATAGCAACTTCCAAGCTACCGGCGTGCTATCCACATACGTGAGTAGTGCTGATGTGGCTGGCACCTCAAACCCCGACGGAAACGTCGATAGTGATGATAATGGGCCTGGCATCGACATCGTCAATCATGTCACCAGTCAGGTCATTACCTTGACCTACCATGCCGAACCCACCAACGAGGACGATGAAGACAGCAGCACGTCCGATGACAACAGCAATCTAACCGTTGACTTTGGTTTCTTTGAACCTCTTCGATTGGGCAACCGGGTCTGGTTTGATGAGGACAACGACGGCCAACTGACCGGCGGTGAGTCCGGCGCGGCAAACGTCATCGTCACGCTGCTCGACGGCAGCGGCGGTGTTGTTAACAATCCGCTCACCGGCCAACCCTATACCGCCACCACCAATGCTACCGGTTTGTACACCTTTACCAATCTAATCAGTGGCACCTATCGGGTACGGATTGATGCCGCCAACTTCCAAAGTGGTGGTCCGCTGGCAGGGTACCTGAGTAGCGTTCCCACCCAGGCCGATCCCAATAGCGACACCGACAGCGATGACAACGGCATCGATGACGTACTTTATCTCACCAACGGCATCCAAAGTGGTGTCATCACGCTCACACTGGGCACGGAACCCACCGGCGAAGCGGAAGAGAGTGGCTATCTGTCCGATAATAACAGCAACTTAACCATCGATTTTGGTTTCTATCACCTGCTTAATCTGGGTAATCGGGTCTGGTACGATGTCGATAACGACGGTCAAAAAGATCCGTCTGAAAACGGCATCGAAAATGTTGTGCTGGTCTTGCTCGACGGCAGTGGGCAGGTCTTGACGGATACGTTAGGCAACCCCATCACCACCACAACCGATAGCAGCGGTTTCTACACCTTCACCAATCTTATCAGCGGCACTTATCGGGTGCAGATTACCGCCACCAACTTCCTGCCGGGCGGCCCGCTGGAAGATTTCATCAGCAGCACCCCCACCGAGAGCAACGCCGACGGCGACGTTGATAACGATGATAACGGCATCGACGACGCCACCCCGGCCACCAACGGCACCACCAGCGGGCCGATCTCGCTGGCCCAGACCACCGAACCGGATACCGGCATCGATGGCGATGGAACGAATGGCAACCTAACGGTAGACTTCGGCTTTTTCGAGCCGCTGCGATTGGGTAACCAGGTCTGGATCGATGAGAGCAGCCGCAACGGTCAGATTGACGGTGGCGAAAGTGGCGTGAGTGGCGTCGTGCTAAATCTGCTTGATGGCAGCGGCAACCCGGTGACCGACACCGTTACCGGCCTGGCGATCACCACCACAACCGATGGCAGCGGTTTCTATACCTTTACCAATCTCATCAGCGGTACCTACATTGTTGAAGTCGATGCCGTCAACTTCCAAAGCGGCGGTCCGCTGGTAGGCTATCTCAGCACCACGCCGACCGAAACCGATGCCAACACCACCACCGACAGCGACGACAACGGCATCGACGACACCGATCCGGCCACTAACGGTATCCGCAGCGGAACGGTCACCCTGACCCCCGACAGCGAACCGTCCGGCGAGGTCGATGAAAACGGCAGTTGGCCCGATACCGATAGCAACTTGACGGTTGATTTCGGCTTTGTCCGACCGGCCCGCCTGGGCAACTACGTCTGGATCGATACCGACGGTGACGGCGAGCAGGATGCGACCGAAAGCGGTCTCAACGGCGTAACCGTCAATCTGTGGGCCGATACCGATAATGATAATATTCCCGATACCATCGTCTTAACCACCACAACTGCCATCAGCGGTACGCAAGACGGGTATTACGAGTTCGATAATCTGACCCCTGGTATTGCCTATCAGGTTGAGTTTGAACCGCCGTCCGATTATCTCTTTACCTCGCCTGATCAAACCGGCGATTCAACCGATAGCGACGCCGACACCATCACCGGCCTTACCCCCGTGGTTGTCCTCACCCCTGGTGAAAACAACACCACAATCGATGCCGGTGTATTTAGCGGTGGCATAGAGGTTGAAAAAACCGTCGCCATTGCCGCAATCGTGCCTAACCAGGTCGTCACCTACACCATCACCATCACCAATACCGGCGGCGTACTACTCAATCCGGTGCAGCTCACAGACACGCTGGAGGCTGGCCTCAACTATATTTCGGGCAGTGCTTCACCCGCACCCGACACGGTCTCCGGGCAGCAGTTGATCTGGAACGACGTCACGGCCGGTGCCGGATTGGCTCCAGGCGCGGACACCCAAGTCTCTCTGCTGGTTTCGGTAACCACCATCACCGGAACGTATCTAAACACAGCCCTGGCGGAAGGAACACTGCCTACCGGCACGATCACCGACATTGATGATGTATCGGTCATTGTCTCCGATCCGGCTGTAGAGTTGAGCAAGCACGTTGTCTCGCCGGGTGCGGTAAATGGCATCATCACCTTTACTATCGAGTTGACGAACACCGGCCCCAGCACCCTGGAACAGGTCCCGCTGTTTGACCAGTTCACCGGCCCGGTCGAGTACATCGGCGGCAATGTTGTGGCCGACTCCATCGACAATACCAACGGCGTTTTGAGTTGGAACGATCTGACAACCTCGCTGGGCGATATGGCTCCGGGGCAGGTCTTCCTGATCGAGACGGTCTTCCAAATCACAGCCGACAGCACCAGCTTCAGCATGACAAACTTTGCGGAGGTGAGTGAGGCCACGGATACCTTTGGCAATGAGGCCGACGATGACAGCGCCACCGTCACGCTCGACAACGAGCCGACCGCTATCGACCTGCTCTACTTTAGAGGCAACCGCCAGGGCGAAAACGTCATTCTCAACTGGGCGACGGCGGTCGAGATTGATAATTTCGGCTTCCGACTGTTCCGTAGTACTACGCCTAATCGAGCCGATGCCGTCGAAATTGCTTTCGTACCGGGGCAGGGCTTGGGAACCGGCAGTGGTGCAACCTACTCTTACATCGATAAGCAGATCGCGTCAAACCAAACCTACACCTACTGGCTGGTCGATATCGATCTGGACGGTACCGCAACTGAGCATTCGCCGGTAACCATAACGCCGAATGATATCGATAGCGGGGGTGACAGGCGACTTTATCTGCCGATTATCCTACAGGATAAATAAATGGTTTCTTATCCTGAGCGACCAAGAAACACACTTTAATAAAGAAAGCAGTCGCTTATAAAGTTGGGAAGGGGTAGTTCGTTAGACAGAACTGCCCCTTCTTAAGATGATGGCAGTAAGAAATAGGTTGCGATGGCTATTGTCCATGATTATTGTTTTTGTAGTGGTACATCAGGAATTTCTAAAATGAATAATCTATCAAAGCGGTTGAGCTTTGCTGTCGTTGTGTTACTTGTGTTGATAGGCCAGCGGTCTGCCGGTAACGTATCAGCGCAACAGAACACTAGCCCGATAGTCACACAATCGGACGAGTCTGGCTTAAGCCTGATGTGGCATCCGTCCGATGTCACCGTGACACCCATATCGGTCGATGGGAAAACCTACAGCCAACTTTCGATACCCGATCTGGCGGCTTCCGGAAAACCGGGTTATCCGGAGCTACCCCTCTACAGCGAATTGATTGGCCTACCACCCACGGGCCAAGTTCAATTAGAGATTGTTGAAGTCGAGCGCGATGTCGTTCGGCTATCGGCTCCACCCCTTCCGGCCCCGAGTCCGCAGCCGGTTGATGTCTCGCCAACAGAAATCGATCCCCAGACCTTGGCCGGTGGTTCGGTTATTCGCATAGCCAATGAATCTACTTATACAACCGACACCTTTTATCCTCAAGCCGTAGCCACGCTTGGTAAACCCAAATTTGTGCGGGATCGACGGGTTGCGGCTTTGACGCTTTTTCCCATACGGGTCAATCCGGTCTCGCTCGATATGGAAGTGGTTCGTTCCATCCGGCTGCGGGTGACATTTTCCAAACCGGCAAGTAGGGTATCGGATGTGTCGTTGCAACAGACAGAGTCGGAAGGATTGACGAACGCCATTGGCAGTACACTCCTTAACCCTGAGGCCGTGGAGTGGACTCCGGCTCAGGCTGAATCTGTTGCGAATGAAAGCGACTCGCTCAACAGTTTAGCAACAGGCAATCTAACAAAAGTCTATGTTGATCAACCCGGCCTGTATGCGTTGACCTTCACAGATTTACAAAACGCCGGCTTGCCGGTTAACGCGCTTGATCCCCGTACTTTGAAGTTGAGTTACGGTTACCCCAGGCAAGAGGTCGCGATTTTGGTCGAAGGCGAGTCGGATGGGCATTTCGACACCAGCGATCGGGTATTGTTTTATGCCGATCCCAAATTTAGCCGTTACGTCGATGTTGATGTTTATTTCTTGAGCTACGGCGGAGCCAACGGCCTGCGTATGAGCAGCCGATCCGGCAGCCCGACGGGGTTATCTGCGGGGAATGCCTGGCGCATCGCCACCGCCGAGACGAACAAATTCTATGATCCGCTCTATGCCGGTCACGATGGCGATTACTGGTATTGGGCTAAGCTCTCTCAGCCGGATGCCACCTCTGGCAGCTATGCTATCTCGCTACCTAATGTAGCCAACTCGGGACCCAATGCCAAATTAAAACTCTGGCTGCAAGGGTACACCGCCCACGGAACGATCAACCCTGACCACCGTGTGCGGGTTAAAGTGAATGGCACCACTGTTGGCACCGTGGAATGGGATGGTAAAGCGGCTTACACGACCAATTTATCTGTGCCGCTAAGTGCGTTGCAATCTGGGAGTAATCAAATCCAACTCACTTTACCCGGCATCTCCGGCGTTTTTGCCGAAGGTGTTTGGCTCGATGCCGTTTCGATCACATATCCCACGACACAGATGGGATCAAGTCAGATCCACTTTGACGGGGAAGCAGGGAAAAAAAAGTACACTTTTGCCGGAGCCGGCAGCAGCTACACTGTTTATGATATCACCGACCCCGATGCGCCCCAGCGCGTGACCAATTTCAGTTTGTCCGGCAGCACGCTAACCATCGGCGATAATTCGACCTCAGTCCATTCCTATCTGGTTGTACCCAGTGGCCAAATCAAATCGCCTACGCAGCTTCAGGCAGCGAATATTCTGGTCGATCCAAGCAAAGGTGCGGATTATATCATCATCACCCACCCAAACTTTAGCGCGGCTGTTACGCCACTGGCTACCTACCGGAATAATCAAGGTTTGCGCGTAGCCACAGTCACTATCAATGCTATTTATGATACATTTGGCAGTGGTCGAATGGATGCTGAGGCGATAAAGACATTTCTGAGCCATGCCTACAATAACTGGTCTGCTCCCAAGCCGATGTATGTTTTATTGGTGGGTGACGGCAGCTACGACTTCAAAAATTACAGCGGTTACAACCCCCAAACATTTATTCCGCCTTACCTGGCTCCGGTCGATCCCTGGTGGGGCGAGACCGCCTCGGACAATCGTTTGGTGACGGTGTCCGGCAGCGACGCTTTGCCGGATATGCTGATCGGGCGGCTGCCGGTCGTTAGCGCGGCGGAGGTAACCACTATTGTCAACAAAATTATTCAGTATGAAACCAATCCACCCGCCGGTTTATGGCCGACGAACCATATCTTTGTGGCCGACAACCCCGACAGCGCCGGCGATTTTCATCAGGCGGCGGATGAGGCGATGACCAACCTACCGGCTTCGTTTAATCGACATCGCTATTACTACACCGAAGGCAGCAGCGGTCAACCCTATCTGTACACAAATTCGGAAAAACTCAGTGCGGATTTGGTGGCTGATT
>JAGRBZ010000757.1 GCA_020433805.1 Anaerolineae bacterium | reverse complement strand
CTCCATCTAAGGTTTTACTTCTCATCTTCTTCGAGCGGGTGTGGTTCAGCGCCGCCTCAATTCCTTCTTCTACACATTTCTGCCGGGTTCGTTCAACAGTGCGTACGTGGGCACCGAGGGCTTGGGCTATGTCTGCATCTTTCCAGCCCCCATTTTCTTGGTCTTCATCGGCCATCAGTAAAATACGCGCCCGTCTCGTCCGCCTGGCTTGCACTTGCCCTTTGTTAACCCATTCGCTCAGTTCTTCACGTTCTTCTCTCGTTAATCTTACTTTGTATATCTTTGCTGGCATCTTTTCTACCCTCGTTCCTGATTTTGGTAGAAGAATGCCACCAATTACCTTATCCGCCAAACTCTCTTTGCTGAACTACTAGTACAGTTGAATGGAAAGCAACAACTACTGCGGAAGCTCGTTCTACACCAACGCCCACGCAAACTCCAATACCTGTTCCTGAACTTAATCTTATGATATTGGGCTGTGATACGGGTCTAGATATTACTCGAGGTTTAGGTGAAGTAAAAAATGCTTGGGTCACAGTTCAAAATTTTGGAACAGCGAATGCCCATAATGTGCACATTGATTTATCGGCGAATGATGAAGAGGCTTCACACCCCGACAAAAGTGTTAATATTGGTATCCTGCCTCCTCAAAATCAAATCACCTTTAAACTTACGGTTGATTCTGGTTTAGGATTTGGCTCAGAAATAACAGCAACTGCCGATTCAGATGAAACTGATCCCATTTCTATCTCCAAAACCCAGTGTAGGTATTTGGATGCAAACGCAAGGGAGTTGATAGCGAACGCCGGCGCTTTAGGTGTAACTGTTGCTATTCAATTGCTTAAGTAACTTTGTGAGGCAAACTACGTTGAAAATTCAACGAGCCAATCCCCCCCATCAACCGTACAATTGTGCCATGCATATAGTGGGGAGTATCTGAAGCCATAAAGAATACGACACCATTAGATCCCAAGTCGGTCGCTCTTGGTTCACGCGAAGCAGAGCAAGTTGTAGCATTGTATTTACCCCCCAAACACAACCTCCCCATCAAACACCGTCATCGCCACCTTTGTCTCCTTAATCTCCGCCGGATCAATCTCAAACAGGTTGCGATCAAAACTGATCATATCGGCCCACTTGCCGGGCGTAATCGAGCCTTGAAGATGGGCGTGGCCGGACAGTTGGGCCGGAGCCAGCGTGTAGCCGTGGATAATCTCGGCCATGGTTAGCCGTTCGGCGGGATGCCAGCCGCCAGCCGGTTGGTCTCGCTCGTCCTGGCGGGTGGCGGCGGCATGGATGCCGGGCATCGGGTCAAGCGGTGCAACCGGCGCGTCGGAGCCGAAGGCCAGCGCGACACCGGCATCGAGCAGCGAGCGGAAAGCATACGTGTATTGGGTACGCTGGCCCCAGACCCGGTTGGCCGTGCGCCAATCGAAGACCAGATGCACCGGCTGCACCGAGGCGACGATGCCGCGTTCACCCATGCGGCGCATATCGTCGGGCTGGATGATCTGGACGTGCTCGATGCGGTGGGGCAGTTGGCCGGCGGCGGTGTCACGCGGAAACTCACTCAGCACGTCGGTCACCTCGCGCACGGCCCGGTCGCCGATGGCGTGGATCGAGAGCGGGAAACCAGCCTTGTCAGCTTGAACGGCCAGTTCCCACAGCTCGTCAGCCGAGGTGACGGTCAGGCCGGTGTTGGCCGAGCCTTCGTAGGGTTCCAGCATCCGCGCCGTTTCCGAGCCGAGCGAGCCGTCGGCAAAGGCTTTGGCATGGCCCAGCCATAATCGTTCGCTGCCGAAGCCGGGCCGCAAACCGAGGGTGGCGGCTTCGGCCAGATAATCGGCGGCGATGTGCATATGAACGCGCAGCTTCAACTCGCCGCTGCGCTCCAGACTTTGCCACAGCCGGAAGGAGCGGCGGCCTTCGCGCTCAACCCGCTGATCATGAATGCTGGTTAAGCCCAGGCTGTGGGCCACGCCGATGGTTTCTTGCAGCCAGGGGCGCAGAATGTCGTCGCTGAAGCCGGGGACGTGCTGTTCAACCAGGGCGATGGCGTTCCACTCGCGCAGTAGGCCGGTTGGCTGACCTGCGTCGTCCCGGTCGATTTTGCTTTCCGGCGGGTCGGGGGTGGCGGCGGTCAAATTGGCTTGGCGCATAGCGGCGCTGTTAACCCAGACGCTGTGCATATCGAGCCGGTAGAGAATAACCGGTGTGTGGGGAGCCAGTTCATCCAGCAGCGCGGCGGTGGGGGTGACATCCCACAGGTTGTCGTCCCAGCCCCAGCCCTGCACCCACATGCCCGGCCCGGTTTGTTCGACCGCGGCCCGGATGCGGCGGCGCACTTCGTCAAAATCGCTTTCGCCGTACAGGCTAACCTGCTGGCGGCGAATAGCCACCTGTAAAAAGTGGACGTGTGAGTCGGTAAAACCGGGTACGAGCAGCCGTCCTTGTAGATCGATGGCCTGCGTCTGCGGCCCGGCCAGGTTGAGCACATCGGCGTTGCGGCCCACGGCCACAATCCGTCCGTTGGCGCAGGCCACGGCCTCGGCCCACGGCTGGGCCGGATCAACCGTATATATGCGAGCGTTATGGAGAATTAAGTTTGGATTCATTGTGGATAACCTTGGGATAAGTTGGGATATAGCTTGGGATAAAATTGGGATAAGGTGTGGATAAGGGAGTAAGAAAGTAGGGAGCAGGGAGTAGGGAGCCGTTTTGCCTTACTTCCTGCT
>JAGRBZ010000756.1 GCA_020433805.1 Anaerolineae bacterium | reverse complement strand
ATTCGTTGAAGATCCCGGCCCCTTTTTCTATCCTATTGCCTTCTTGCTCAAGTCGACGCCTTGGTTGCTGGTAGGTTTGGTTTTGAGTGTGTATTATGGGGTTAGCCGTCAGCGATTAGCAGTTAGCAGTCAGCGGTTAGCAGTTAGCGGTCAGCAGTTAGCGGTTAGCAGTCAGCAGTTAGCGGTTAGCAGTCAGCAGTTAGCGGTTAGCAGTCAGCAGTTAGCGGTTAGCAGTCAGCAGTTAGCAGTTAGTGATCAGCAGTCGGCTTCAAGCGAAGAGGTTTCCATTCTTCATTCTTCATTCTTCATTCTTCATTCTATAACGCTTTGGCTCTTTGCCCTCACCTACTTGATCATCATGACCATCGCTTCCAAAAAATCTATTCGTTACATGCTGCCCGCCTTTCCTACTTTCTACCTCTTAACCGGTCTCGCTTTCTATCAAGCCTATCTAAAGCTGCGGCAAACAAAACATTTCAACCAACACGTCACTCCATCAACCCCCAAACCAACAACCCACCAAACCAACAACCCATCCAACCAACCAATCCCCCCATCTCCTCATCTCCCAGTCTCCAGTCTCCAGTCTCCAATCTCCCTCCTTCTTCTTACAATTCTCCTCGGCCTCACGCTCAGCCTGCCCTACCACCCCTACTACCTCACCTACTACAACCCGATGGTACTTGGCTGGCGTTGGGCACCGCAAACGCTGCTGGTTGGCTGGGGCGAAGGTCTCGACGGCGCGGCTCGCTATCTGAATGAGCAGCCTGCCCAAACGGTATCGGCCTGGTACGAATGGCTATTTCCCCTGCTGTATCATGGCGAGGTGCAGGCTGTTGTGCCGCAAGAAAATCTCATTACGGCTGATCGAAGCGTACTCTACATCAACCAGGTTCAGCGCGATATTCCCGGCCCAAACATCATCCATTACTTCCGCACCCGTCGCCAACCGGAATACACGGTCCATTTGAACGGTATCGATTACGCCTGGGTTTATCCCGGCCCGATTGCCGGTTTCCAACCGTCTGCTCCGCCGCAGGTTGCTCTCGGCGGCGAGTTCAGTGGCGAGGCCCGGCTGCTGGGGTATGGCCTTAGCTCTTCGACGCCCGCGAGTGGCGAGCCGCTTATTGTCACCTTACAGTGGCAAGTGCTCACCCCTCCCGTTACTCAACGGTTTGTCTATGTGCGATTGGTTGATAGCCAGGGGCGTCTTTGGGCCGGTGCCGATAGCCCGCCGGTGATGGGACTGTGGCCCGTCGAGCGCTGGCAGCCCGATATGTTCATCGAGGATGCGCACGAACTGCCTATCCCGGCCGGAACGCCGCCGGGCACGTATCGTCTGGAAGTCGGCTTGTACAACCCCGATAGGGGCGAGACTCTCGCTGCCAGCGGGCAGCCTATCGGGCAAGGCGGCGGTTTGTTGCTGGGCGATGTCGAAGTCAAATGGCAACCGCAGACAGAGGTAGCGATTGACTTGCCTCACCAAACCAATACTGCTCTTACGGATCGTGTTCAGTTGGTTGGTTATGATGCCCCGCCATCTACTGCCACAACTGGCGAGCTTTTGCCCGTTCGTTTTATTTGGCGCGATTCCAGCGCATGGTTTGATTTTGGCGATGCCCCTGAAAAATCGGTTGTCTTTATTTGGTCTCGTGAGGATGTGGTTCAGGCTGAACAAATCGACACGCTGCCGCTGCCGGTTGAGCAATGGGGGCGCGGTGGCGTGCTTCGCTCCCAACATGACATTATCGTGCCGCCGGATTTAGAAAGCGGGCGTTATGATCTGTCAATTCGCCTGCACGATGGGCAGCAGATAGTAGGAGAGCCATTTTTGTTGGGTGCTGTCGATGTTGAAACATTGCCGCACGAATTTGATCTTCCGTCGTCGGCATTGCAACCCGATGACCCCGCCCACTTTATCGTGTCACCCGAACAAACCATTCACCTGGCCGGGTATAACTACACCCGCACCGAGTCGACGCTTGACCTTCAATTTTATTGGCAAACGGACGCCCCACTTACCCATCGCTACAAAGTTTTTGCGCAACTTCTAGACACCACCAACACCGTCGTCGCCCAATCCGACTCCGTTCCCGCCGGTGGACAGCGTCCCACCACCGCCTGGTTGCCCGACGAAATCATCACCGACGGTCACACTTTATCCCTTCCTCCCAACGTAGCACCCGATCAATCCTATCGCCTGATCACGGGTTTCTACGATCTGGCTACCGGTCAGCGCTTGGCTCTTGCGAATGAGACAGGCGATGCCTTATTGGTCAGTGAAATTGATCTCTCTCAGGATGCAGAATGACAAGCGACGAACGGGTTGTGAACAATCAAACAAAACCCGACGCGCTTGATTCATCGCTGCGTTCTCTGCTTGCCATTCATTCCCCATCTATCATTCTTGTGGGGATTATCATCGCGTTTGCTCTCTTTTTTAGCGCCCTCGCCATCCAACAGCACCGCGCTTTCCTGACCAACGGCCTCGACCTCGGCAATGTCGATCAGGCGCTTTGGAATACGGCGCAAGGACGTTTCCTACAATTTACGCTCATGGCTCCCGTCGAATCCCGCCTCGCCCTCCACGTCGAACCCATCCTGCTCTTTTTCGTTCCCTTCTACTGGCTCAATCTCGGCAGCCCGCAACTCCTACTTATCGTCCAAGCTACGGTCGTTGCTCTCGGCGCTTGGCCCCTCTACCAAATCGCCCGCCTCCATCTCTCGCCCATCCAACCATCCAACCATC
>JAGRBZ010000755.1 GCA_020433805.1 Anaerolineae bacterium | reverse complement strand
GGGTGGCTCGCGAGCGCACCACTACCAGGAACTGTTCAAGGAACTGGGCATGAAAGTCATCGCCGCCGGCTACGAATTTGCCCACCGCGACGACTACGAAGGCCGGAAAGTGCTGCCCTTCATCAAGCTCGATGCTGACAGCCGAAACATCGAAGAACTCGAAGTTGAGGCCGACCCGGTTCTCTATCGGCCGCGCAAAACGCCGGAACAGATCGCCAACCTGGAAGCCAACGGCCTGAAGTTTAAAGATTACGATGGCTTAATGGTCGAGATGGACAACCAAAGCCTGGTAATTGACGACATCAACCATTTTGAAAGCGAAGAATTGATTAAAACCTACAAGCCCGACCTCTTCTGCGCCGGGATTAAAGAAAAATTCGTTGTTCAGAAAATGGGTGTGCCGATGAAGCAGTTGCACAGCTATGACTCCGGCGGTCCCTATGCCGGGTTTGTCGGTGCTATAAACTTCTACCGCGAAATTGATCGGATGGTCAACAGTAAAGTCTGGTCCTATATTGAAGCCCCTTGGCAGAAAGAGGAAGCGTAGACCATGTCCCAACCATTACTTAGACACACAACTTCGGAAATTATCGAGCGTAAAGCGCTAACGGTTAACCCGGCCAAAACGTGCCAGCCCATTGGTGCCATGTACGCCGCCTTAGGTATTCACGGCTGTTTACCCCACAGCCACGGTTCGCAGGGCTGCTGCGCTTACCATCGCAGCACCTTAACCCGGCACTACAAAGAGCCGGTCATGGCCGCCACCAGTTCCTTTACCGAAGGTTCTTCGGTATTCGGCGGGCAGTCGAACCTACTGCAAGCGATCAACAATATCTTTACGCTGTACGATCCGGAAGTGATCGCCGTCCACACCACCTGCTTGTCGGAAACCATCGGCGATGACATTCCGCAGATTGCCAGTAAAGCGCAGAAGGACGGCAAGATACCGGAAGGTAAGTACGTTATTCACGCCAACACGCCCAGCTACGTTGGTTCGCACATTACGGGCTTTGCCAATATGACCAAGTCGATGGTCGATTACTTCGCCGAAAAGAGCGATACGCCCAGCGAGCGCATCAACATTATCCCCGGCTACGTTGAGCCGTCGGATATGGAAGAGATGAAACGATTGGCCGCAGAAATGGGCATCGACTACACGCTCTTCCCGGACACCTCCAACGTGCTGAACCGGCCTCAAACCGGCCAGTACGAAATGTACCCTCCGGGCGGCGTAACCATCGACGCCTTGAAAAAGACCGGCGACAGCAAAGCTACCGTCGCTGTTGGCAAAACAACATCCGGCCCGGCCGCCGAGGCGCTGAAAGATAAGTGCGGTGTACCGTTTGAACTGCTCGATCTGCCTATCGGCTTGCAAGCCACCGACCGCTTTGTAAACGCCCTGCGCAAAACCGCCGGCGTTGAAGTACCGGAATCGATTACCATCGAGCGCGGACGCATGGTCGACATCATCACCGATATGCAGCAGTACTTCTTCGGCAAAAAAGTGGGCCTGGTCGGCGACCCCGACCAACTCATCTCGATGACCGAATTCCTGGTCGCGCTCGATATGATGCCGATTTACGTCGTCACCGGTTCGCCGGCCGGCAAGAAGTTCGAAAAGAAAATCCTGGAGCTGACCAAAGATGTGCCGCACGAAGTAAAAGTAAAAGCCAGTGGCGACATGTTCTTGTTCCACCAGTGGATTAAAAACGAACCTGTCGACCTACTTATCGGCAATACCTACATTAAATATATCGCCAAAGACGAAGACATCCCGTTTGTCCGCTTCGGCTTCCCCATCCTCGACCGCGTAGGCCACAGCTACTTCCCCACCGTCGGTTATCGGGGAGGCATGCGTCTTCTGGAAAAATTCCTCGATGCGCTGCTCGAACGCCAAGATCGAGACGCCGGCGTCGAAGACTTCGAGCTGGTTATGTAGTTTGCGGACACTTATGCATTCCGAGGCGTGTGGACAAGGGTGTCCACGCCCCTTGGGATGTGGATAAAGAGGAGAATGGAGATTAGAGATTGGAGACTGGAGACTGGTAATTAGAGATTAAGGATCGTGAATCAAATAACTTCCGCATCTGTATTTAGGTAATTAGTAAATAGTAATTGGTTATTCAATCTCCAGTCTCTAATTACCAGTTACCAATTACAAATTACCCGACAGAATTGCGTAAGTTAATTAATTTTCATTCCTAAGTAATCTCCAATCTCTAGTCTCTAATCTCCCTAACTATACAGGGCAAATAAATGACAACAATCAATCTTTTAGAAAAAAGACAAAAACAAATTTACGAAAAAGGAAGCCAGCCGTTTGATATGGTCTGCGACAAGGTTAGCCTGGCCGGCTCGGTCAGCCAGCGGGCATGTGTCTTTTGCGGATCACGGGTGGTGCTGTATCCCATCGCCGATGCGGTTCATTTGGTTCATGGTCCTATCGGCTGCGCAGCCTACACCTGGGACATCCGGGGGGCGCTCTCATCCGGGCCGGAGTTGCACCGGTTGAGCTTCTCCACCGATTTGCGAGAAAAGGATGTCATCTTCGGCGGCGAGAAAAAACTGCATCGTGCCCTTCTCGATCTCATCGATACCCACAAGCCGAAAGCCGCCTTTGTCTACTCGACCTGTATCATCAGCAAAAAAAAAAAAAACATCGAAGATAGGAAGCGGCCCGTTAGGGAACAAAAAACCAGTCCGATGCTGCCGGTTCCCTCCTAAGTTTAAAAAAAAAAAAAAAAAGATGGG
>JAGRBZ010000754.1 GCA_020433805.1 Anaerolineae bacterium | reverse complement strand
TGTTCGGTTGGGACAATTTGAAGCCACAACGCTCATTTTTTCTGTTGAATGCTTCACTTATTGAAATGTCTGAGGGATTTCTCCGCCTCCGGCTACGAAATGACATGTGTAACGTTAATTATCGAACTCAGGTTGTTAGAATTATGAATTATGAAGCGGATTGAGAAAGATTCATCCCTCATAATTCATAATTCATAATTCCAAGTATGGAAACTTTAATTATCGGTTGTGGCAATCTATTACGCGGTGACGATGCCGTTGGCCCCATTTTGGTGCGGATTATTTATGATATGGGGCTGCCGCCGGGCGTTGGTTTGGCCGATGGCGGCACAGCCGGGATGGATGTCGCCTTTCGAATGCGCGGAATGGAGCACGTTATCATTGTTGATGCTTGCCGCACCGGCAGCGAGCCGGGTACGCTTTATAAGGTGCCGGGCGAGGAGCTAGAAAACCTGCCGCCGCTAACCGGCATCAATTTGCACGCCTTTCGGTGGGATCACGCCTTGGCCTTTGGGCGCTGGCTGTTGAAAGATGAGTATCCACCTCAGGTAACGGTCTATTTAATCGAGGCCGAAAGTTTGGAGCACGGCGCGGATTTAACGCCGCGCGTGCGGGAGACGATGGAAAAATTAGCCCAACGTTTAATTGCGGAGTTGCGTGTGGTGACTGAGGGTGGAAATTAAAGTTACCGAGCAAGGCTATCTGCACCTTTCTGCCGATATTGCTCGCCGCTATTTCCCGGAAGATGTGCTTGTTGTCTTGAATAAGACGCCGGAGTTATGGCTTTTGCCCCTGCGCGGCGCATCCGCCGGTGGATTGCTGCTGAAACAGCGAAATTTAAAAGGCGACCGCAGCGTTTTAATTTGGGAGCATTTGCCGGACAAAACGGCGGCGGGAAACTATCCGGCTTTTTGGGACGAAACGCGGGGCGCGTTGCGCATCGCCTTACAGGGTGCGTCCCGTGAGTGACGAGCCGGACAGGGGTTTTCCAACTCGTAATGCCGTTTATGTGCAAACATTCATCGAAGAAGAAAAGGGACGTTTTGTCGTTTATATCGAAGTTGGTTTTTGGGAGCCCAACGAGCCGGACAACATCCAAACCGTGCGCCGTCGCATTCAGTCCTATCCCAAGCGGCGCGCGGCGGAGATCGCTGCCTACTGGATTGAGCGGGCGGCCAAAAAAGATTTACGACAACCGCCACTAGGGTTTTAGCGTTATGACACAATCAACATTAGCAGTCAATCCTCAACCGCTTGGTATTTTTCCGCTGCCGGCCGGTTATTTGCTCCTGCCGCCGGTTGAAGGCGTTGCGGATGTTCAATCGACGTTGATGCAGGGCCAAATTCCGGACCATTGTCCGGAGTCGTTGGCCTTTTTTCGGTTGGCCTTAGACGGTGACATCGACGCCGCCTATCGCGCCTTAGCCGCCGATGACAGCCTTGAAGCGGCTTATAATCGCTTCGTGCTGAAGTCTAGTCCCGAAGATTATGCTACGCTGAGGCGCATATTTAAAGGCGAATTGCGCCAACTGCTCGATGTGGCCGCCTACACCATCGGCTATTTGGCGATGCCGCCCCGGCGCGGCGAGGCCCAGGACGAATGTCTGGCCTTGATTATTATGACGCACGCCACCGACGCCTTAGAGCGAGACGACGGCGCTCGGGCGATTGAATTGCTGACCGAAGCCGCCGACCTGTGTCGAACGATATCGCCTTTGTTCGCGGCTCAGATTATCGGCACTTTGGCCCAAACCAAATACAACTATCACGGCCCCGACTTTACGCTCATCCAACTGTATCAAGACGCCCTCAAACTGCTCGAATCATCGAGCTTGGCCGAAACCCGCGCCGAAATGTGGCTTAATTTGGGCATTGTCTATCACGATTTGTCTAGCGGGCGGCGGGGAGCGCTGCTGGAAGCGGTAAAATGTTACCAGAGCGCTTTAAGCACCTTTGTCCGCGATAAACACCCCGAACCGTACGCTTTGGCCCAAAGTAACCTGGGTTTGGCCTATTTATCGATGCCGCTGCAAGAAGCGGGCGATCAATTGCGGATGGCGATTGCCGTCCAGTCGCTGCGCGAGGCGTTGGAGGTGTACACGCCCGAAACCCACCCCGAACAGTGGGCCAGCGCCCAATTAAACCTGGCCAACGCCTACCAATACCTGCCCTCCACCCATCCCGAAGAAAATTTAATGCAGGCCGTTGACCTGTACGAAGAAGTGCTTACTTTCCGCAGCCGCAGCCGCGATCCGCTCGGTTATGCCCGTGTTTTGGCCAATCAAGGCAACGCTTTGGCCCACCTGGGCATTTTTGATCACGCCGTGCCGAAACTGGAAGAAGCCCGCACAATTTTTGCGGCCCACGGTGAAACCGACGCCGCCCTCTCGATTACCACGCTGCTGCAACAAGCCCATTTCAATACGAACGGAACAAATGGCCATGGAACTCTATAAACGCCAGCAGTTCGAGTTTTTTCTCGTCACGGCTGTCGACCGCTACATGGATCGTCTTATTCAGCGCAATCAAGGGGCCGACAACGCGCTGCGCAAACTGCGCGAAGCACCGCAAGGTGACGGCATCTGGCTCGACCAGTTTGTCGATGCCCTTTTTGAAGATTTTTTGCTAAACAACATCGGCGGAGCCTGTTTTATTCTGCAAGCCCTCGCCAAACAGTCGATTTCTGCCCCACCGTCAGGCAATATCGAAGCCGTGCTGATTGCTATGGCTCGCGATGCCTTCGGCGATATTCTGCGG
>JAGRBZ010000753.1 GCA_020433805.1 Anaerolineae bacterium | reverse complement strand
GCTCTCGCGCGGCGGTGAGGCTCTCTTCATGATTAGCATGGATGGTCAGTAGCGGATCACCCTCGGCCAGCTCATCGCCCACCTTGGCGTGATGCACAATACCGACGCCGTAGTCGATGGGATCGCCTTTTTTGGTGCGCCCACCGCCCAGCATCACGCCCGTCTTGCCAACCTCGGCGGCGTCGATGGCCGTGATGAAACCCCCACGCGGTGCAGCAATTGTTTCGATTAGCGGAGCTTGGGGCAGTCGATCAGGGTTGTCGATAACTGCTTGATCGCCGCCCTGGGCCGTAATCCACTCGACAAACTTGGTCCAGGCGGTACCGTCCTCTAGCGCCCGCGCCAGCGTTGCTTTGGCTGCCTCTAGGTCAGGCGCTTTCCCGGCCAGTTCGATCATTTTGCCGGCCACAGTCAGGCAATGCTCACGAAAATCAGCCGGCCCGCCGCCGTGTAGGGTCTCGATGGCCTCTTTCACTTCCAGTGCATTGCCGACGGCGTTACCTAACGGCTGATCCATATCGGCGATAATGGCCGCTACTTTGCGCCCGACGCCGCGTCCAATCTCGACCATTAGCTCGGCCAGCGCCTCGGCCTCAGCTTCCGTTTTCATGAATGCGCCCTGGCCGACCTTCACATCGAGGACGATGGCGTCGGCTCCGGCGGCGATCTTCTTGCTCATAATGCTGGCGGCAATCAGCGGCAGGCTTTCTACCGTGGCCGTGACATCGCGCAGTGCATAAAACTTACCGTCAGCCGGGGCAAGGTCGGCACTTTGGCCGGACAGCACGATGCCGTGCTGCTTGAGCATCGCCATAAACTCATCCGTCGAGAGGCTGACTTTGAAGTCCTTAATCGACTCCAGCTTATCGACCGTGCCACCGGAAAAACCCAGGCCGCGCCCGCTCATCTTGCCCACCGGCAGCCCTTGCGAGGCCACCAGCGGGGCAACCACCAATGATGTCTTATCACCTACCCCGCCGGTCGAGTGTTTATCGACCACAAATGGGGCGATGGGGTGCAGATCGAGCGTGTCGCCGCTGCGGGCCATATGCAGCGTCAAAGCCGTTGCTTCGGCGTTGGTCATGCCTTGCAGCAGTACGGCCATACAAAAGGCACTGGCCTGGTAATCGGGGATATCTCCATTCGTATAGCCACTGACGAAGAATTCCAGTTCGTCGCTGGTTAGCTCTTCTTGGTCTCGTTTTTTAGCGATAATGTCTACGGCGCGCATAGGGTGTTCCTTTCTAAGGGGTAGGGGGTAGGAAGTAAGGAGTAGGGGAAAAGCACATACTCCTTACTCCAGAATTTGTGTTCGAAAGCTTGTACCGGCCGGTGGGGCAGGCACTTGTAAGATGTCGGCGATGGTGGCGGCTAAATCGGCGAAGGTCTCTCGTACGCCGATGTTGACGCCAAGCCGAACGGGTTTGCCGGTGAGCAGAATGGGCACATACTCGCGTGAGTGATCGGTGCTGGGCGTGGTTGGATCGTTGCCGTGGTCGGCGGTGATAACCAGTATATCGTCATCGGCCAGCGCGTCGATAATCTCCGGCAGCCGCTGATCAAATTCTGCCAGGGCGTTGGCATACCCTTCCGGGTTGTTGCGATGTCCGAATTGAGCATCGAAATCGACCAGGTTGGTGAAGATAAGGCCACGCTCGCGACGGTCGCGCATGGTTGCTATGGTCTTGTCGACGCCGTCCATATTGTCTATGGTATGCACGGCATCAGTCACCCCTTGGCCGTCAAAAATATCCTCAATTTTGCCCACTGCATAGGTCATTAACCCTGCTTCCTTCATTATATCTAGCAAGGTTGGCTCAGGTGGGACTACGGAAAAATCGTGACGGTTCGGCGTCCGTTGGAAGCTGCCGGGCGCGCCGACAAAGGGGCGGGCGATAACTCGACTAACTTCGTGCTTGCCGCGTAGAATTTCGCGGGCTATCCGGCAGATGTTGTATAGTTCATCGACCGGTATGATCTCCTCGTGAGCAGCAATTTGAAAGACGCTATCGGCGGAGGTATAGACAATCGGCTTGCCGGTTGCCAGGTGTTCCTCGCCCAGCGTATCGATGATGACGGTGCCGGAGGCGGGATAGTTACCCAACCAGCCGCGTCCAATCGCTTCACTGAAGCGGTCCATCACTTCCGGTGGGAAGCCATCGGGATAGGTGGGGAAGGGCCGCAGCAGGTGAATGCCCATCAGCTCCCAATGGCCGCTGGTTGTGTCTTTGCCGGCTGACACCTCGGCCATTTTGCCGTAGGCGGCCATTGGCTCGGTCTGCGGTATCACCCCTTCCAAAATTGCAATGTTGGCTAGCCCCAGCGCCTCCAAGAAAGGCATTTGCAACCCGCCTACCTCACGAGCCATATTGCCCAGCGTGTGGCTGCCGACATCGCCAAAATCGGCGGCATCGGGCAGTTCTCCAATGCCTACGCTGTCGAGCACGATGACGATAAATCGATTAACTGCCATAGCTTTCTTCCTTACTATATTGAGTTTGTAGAGTTCGTAGAGTTTATAGGGTTCATAGAGTTAATAGAGTTGATAGATTCAGTAGAGTTGATAGAGTCTGTAGCGTGAGGTGGGGTTGAGGAGTTTTTAATCAGTACAAATCATACTGAGGAATTAGTTTTCACCGAGCTGAAAAATCTTCACACTCGTTAGTATCTCAAAGTTTTTGCCATGATTATAGCCAACTGATTTAAGAACACAGATGCGCAGGATTGACGGATTTTTTTTTTCTGTATTTTCCTAATC
>JAGRBZ010000752.1 GCA_020433805.1 Anaerolineae bacterium | reverse complement strand
GGAACAAAAATCAAAGTTTTCCAACTAAAAAACCTCCTGCGTTTTTTTTATAATGTTCAGTACATCATCCCTTCACAATCTGTCTTTGTATCGAAACGTATGTTTGACAAGGTAGGCACAATGGATGAGCACCTACACTATTGCATGGATTTAGAGTGGTTTGTCCGGATTGCCCTTGAAGAACCTATTGCCTATCGTCACCCGGACCCTATCTGCTTCTTTCGCACGCATTCGAACGCCAAAACATCAACTGCATCTGATAATATGAGAGAAGAAGCGATTGAAATTGCATATAACTACTCGGCTTTTCTTTCACCTACCGATAGAAAACAGCTCTTAAGACTTATTTTCTATTCCAATGTCTTTAAAGAATATCATACCCATTTAGAAGATGTTTCATTGAGCAAAATGTTAAACACCGCGATCTCCTTTCCTATTGAGGTTATTAGCGACACTCGGTATTTAGGGTTATTAAAAAGAAAATTACTCTTTAGTATGAATAAAGAATAATTTCTTTCTTGAATTTATTGCCTGTCGACCGCAGCAGTTTAATCACTCCGTCAGCGTT
The DNA here is from genome assembly GCA_020433805.1 of Anaerolineae bacterium. Classification (GTDB taxonomy): domain Bacteria; phylum Chloroflexota; class Anaerolineae; order 4572-78; family J111; genus JAGRBY01. Next base: position 2,198 of record JAGRBZ010000752.1, on the reverse strand, counting down.
ATCCTCTATTTTTTGTCGCAGATTTAGGTTACTGTATTTCACAAAGATTATTCTGTTTACTTCGAATACCAACAAAAATCTTAACCCCATCAAAGAAGCATTTGCAAAAAAGATATGCATTCCTAAGCAAGTAATGTTACGGAGTCAATTATAGTGTTAAATTTGGAAACTATTCACCAAGAAAGACCCATAGTCAATGAGTGGTCTAGTGTGCTTGAGCGGTTGAGCATAGATAGTAATTGGCAACAGGCCGTTAGCTACCTATCATCTGTAGAACAAAGCCAGGGGATTACTCTACAACGGCTATGGCAGTTGCTCGACCAAGCTTGGGACGAATTACGACTAAAGAACACATACCCCGTTGGATCAGAAGCCTTTTTACACCATTATTACCAGCACCCTATTTGGTTAATCAATGCTACTTTCTGTGAGTCTTACGAAGCAACCATTAATGACCGTTTGGCAGCCGTGCGGTTGGTCACTCACGTTAATCCCAGGAAGATTTTGGATTTTGGTGGTGGAATTGGAACGGTATCCCGATTATGTTCCCATTTCATTCCTCAAGCAGAAGTAATTGACTTGGTCGATATTACCGAGTTCCGACATACCATTAAACACTACCTCGCAGACTATCACAATATTCGTGTTTTGGCCGCATCTGAGGGTCCCTACGATGCGATAATATCGACTGAGGTCTTAGAGCATTTAACTAATCCAGTTGAGACCATCATAAAAATCAATCGATTGCTTAGAACAGGCGGCGCTTTCTCCGGCAGTTGGAGTTTCATGCCCGTTATTAAAAGCCACTTGCCTCAAAATTTTCATTTACACAGGACAATGCCATGGATTATTCGCTGCCTTGGTTTTGGATTTTACGGGTTTGAACGTCGAGGCAGTATGGTTTTTGGTTTTGTCAAACATTCTAATGTTAGCCCAATAATGATTAAAAAAGCGCGGTTGCTTGAGAAAGTGGCGAGATTACCGATCCCTATCGAAAAGATATTGTTACTGCTAAAAGGGTTATAATAACATGAAAATGTTTCTAGTCTGCTCCGGTTTAGGACAGATTAATCGCGGTTTTGAGACATTTACTCTGGAATGTTTTGAAGCGCTAACCAAAGTCCCTTCACTAGATGCCACCTTATTCAAAGGTGGCGGGCGATCTCAAGATAAAGCAATTAAGCTGTGGAATTTTTCTCGCAATACCTCTATGGCCAAGCGACTCGGGAAGACAACCGGCAGAAGCGCATACTATATAGAACAGCTTACATTTACTCTAAGCCTCTTACCTTATATCCGACAAAAAAAGCCTGATGTCATCTTTTTCAGTGATGGTACAATAGGCAACCTGCTCTGGCATTGGCGACGTACCACAAAGCAGATGTACAAACTTTTGTTCTCAAATGGTGGACCTCTCTCACCACCCTTTTCGCGTTGGGACTATGTACATCAGCTAACCCCATCGCATTTACAAACCGCGCTAGATGCAGGCGAACCGGTGACCAAGCAAAGTATGATACCCTACGGTATCCAGGTAAATAATCAACTACAGATTATGAGAGATATAGAACGGCAGGCCCTGCGTAGGCAACTGGGGTTACCCGCAGAGAAACCTATCATCTTAACAGTAGGCACAATTAACCAATCACACAAACGGATGGATTATGTCATTCGCGAAGTTGCTGCGTTACGGGAACCACGGCCATATCTTGTTATGTTAGGGCAATTTGATGAAGAGTCGGCTGAGGTTATCAGTTTAGGAAATCAATTATTGGGTAGAGATAATTTTCAGGCTAAAACAGTTCCTTACCACAAAATAGCTAAATATTATCAAATTGCCGATGCGTTTGTCCTGGCTTCACTCAATGAGGGTTTCGGGCGCGTCTTATTAGAAGCGATGTCTCATGGGTTACCTTGTCTCGTTCACGATTATGACGTGACCCGATTTGTACTTGGTCAAGAGGGATATTTTGCCGACTTCCGGGCAACGGGCAGTTTGGCAGAGCTAATAAAAGCTACTCTGACAAGCCAGGATAAAGCCAAAAAGCTTCGCCGCCACCAGAGTGTGTACAAACGGTTTAGCTGGGACACACTACGGCCAATGTATGTCGACATGATTTTGCGTTGTGCAAAATCATGTCCCCCCTATTGATAACATCTTATCTTCGGTGAACTATATGAATATTGTTGCCTATTTA
>JAGRBZ010000751.1 GCA_020433805.1 Anaerolineae bacterium | reverse complement strand
ATCAGAGATATTTTTCATTTTTTGTCTCAAGAGAACGCTATCGTTTTGTATACGATAATATTGATCGTCTGCGGATTAATTTTTACATCCTTACTTCTTCAACTCGTTCCTACATTGAGTAAACGCTATAGCTTTATAGGGTTGGGATCAGTAATTTTAGTTATACTTATTGCCCATGCAGTTATGGTGGACTATATGTATTACGCCTACCAGCACGGTCATCGAGAAAATTGGAAAGATGCAACTGCGTTCATTCTTGAAGAAAAAATAAATAACGAGCCAATATACGTCGCCGCATTTTCTTTGGGAGATTACTACTTAAAGAAAGATGTACACAGTGTGAAAAAAGACACCGACCTATTTGGAGCACTTGAAAAAGACGACCAAGTTTGGTTTATAGAAAACGCAGATATGGAGCAAAGAATGGGTAGTGAGTTTGAGGGTTGGGCGACCACAAATTGTGTTTTGGTGAATAACTGGGACACCTTTACCGGTGGACGATACTGGAAAATGCGGGTACACCATTGTGGCAAAATATCGAGTATTTTAACAAACAATAATTGATGGCTGCGTAAAGGGCAGACAGAGTTACTTCAATCAGTAATACTTAGGACTTACGCAAAAGTTAGGTGACAGTCACTTATTGGTAATAAATCAACCTTGGATCAGCTTAAATAGGTCGATTTAAGGCGTCCAAGTGACTGTCACCTTTTGAACTGGGTAACTCATATACCCAATACTTTAATTTATAATCAACGGCAAGAATACTCTGTTAGGTGTCGGTGTGGGTGTGGGTGTGGGTGTGGGAGAACAATCTGGCAGAAAGGTAGCCAGGGCACCTAACCAAACATTGGCCATCTTTTTGTAGCCCGTGCTGTAAGGATGCAGGTCATTCCACATATCGCCGCCCGGCTGAGCTGCATAACTTAAACCGGCACCATCTTCCATATCGACAATGATGATCTTGTCACCGGCATCGATACGAGCCTGAGCCATTGCTTCAACATTATCATTAAATTCTGTGGTTGTTGGGCTATACGTAATACGGTTAATGATACGGGCAAGAATAACAATGACTTCATTATTTACGGCTTCATAGTCGTCAATTTCATTCAATATTCGTTCAACGTCACCTTCATCGGGGTTGACAGCATTAGTGCCAATGTGCAAAAGTATGACATCAGCGGGATGGTTACTTAACCATTTTTCTCCTTCATCATAAATGTTTTGCGCTACTCTTAGATCTGACCAGCTAGGATGTCCTTCGTGGTTAGGGTCAAAACCTTCCGATGCATAAAATTCCCCATTTGTTTGACTGCCGACAAAATCAACATTGTATCCGGAGGCAACTAAGCTATCCCAAAGGTATTTACGATATGAAACCTGTTTGGTGACATCATCAACACCCGAGCTGTGCCCTTGCGTAATCGAGTCACCCAAAGGCATAATCCGCACGGGGTCAGTACAGCTTTCATTGTAAACAGGGGCTAAATAGTAATGGGTTCGTATCTCTCTTGTGGATAGAATGCCCTCGTGGACAGCAACTTCATCGATAGCCCCTTGATAATACGAGCCGCCCGCTTCATTTAATTTCCAATAGAAAATTGGACTATCTGCATAGGCCAACTTTGGTGGAATTAATGTCAGACCTAATGGGATTAGTAACAAGGTCAGGGCAGGTACAATCTTTCGATACTTCATAATTTCTCTCCTCTACTAAAGAGAACAGTTTACCATTTTAGTAAGAACCGGTTCTCAGGTGGCAAATGAAGCTCATCTTTATTCTATGTGTAGTACACCGTTTCAATATACTCGTTAAACAGGTTACTTCAAATAACATGGTAAAACATAAACTTTTTATCTAAATTTTGTTTGAATCCTATCCTTTATTAATCTCTAACTTTATTCTTACCCAATTCCAACAGCTTTATCATTAAAAGTTGTTACACTTCCGGCAAGTAAAGGGTTGAATTTGCACTATAAAAAGCTGATAAATAGCAACTCTTCACGCTTTAGCCGGCAAAATGGATGTGGGCTTACAAAGAAACAACACTTTTAATCAACAGTAGAAGAAGGTAAGAATGCGTGCAATCTTCCTAGACCGCGACGGTGTCATCTGCGAAAATCGCTCTGATTACGTTAAAAGTTGGCGAGAATTCAAATTCCTTCCGGGCGCAAAGCAAAGCCTGGCTGCCCTACGATATTTAGGGCTACCGATTGTTATCGTAACCAACCAATCGGCGATAGGGCGCGGAATTGTATCAGCCGACGTGGTGGAAGATGTTCATTATCGAATGAGTGCCGAAATTCAGGCATACGGGGGGCTTATTACCGGCGTGTATTACTGTCCGCACCATCCTGAAGATCGTTGCGACTGCCGTAAGCCGCAGCCCGGTATGCTTTTACAAGCAGCCGACGCATTAAAAATTGACTTAAGCCAGTCGTATATGGTAGGTGATGCAGCAACCGACTTAATAGCAGGCCAACAGGCAGGCTGTCACCCCATTCTAGTACTAACCGGCCGGGGGCTACCGCAATTACCTCGCGCTCTTGGGTCGGTGCGTAAACAATTCACAATCACGCGGAATTTAATGCAAGCGGCCGGTTACATATACAGAATGGAGCGTCAGTCCATTCAAAATAAGCAACGAGACGAAATCGACAACGTGCAACCGCAGGAATTTGGGCTTCTAGCCGGCAACCTTTGAAAATCAACAAGAAAATCTTTAAATAATTATGATTGAACAATTTCGCTATTATTTCTCA
>JAGRBZ010000750.1 GCA_020433805.1 Anaerolineae bacterium | reverse complement strand
AAGAAGACCTCGTTGGTGACTCCCAAGGTGATTGACAGGGGGCTATAGAGACGGAGTGAGCATCCTCACTTATATTTGAAGACGACCTCGCCCGGTAGTTAAAGGCGCGTATGTCATTTCGCAGCCGAAGGCGGAGAAATCCCCTAGACGTACCCATAATTGAAGCCTTCACGGGAAAAAATTGGCGTTGTCGCTTCAAGTTTTCCCTGCCAGACGCCTTTTCATTGTATTGCCACAGGGATTTCTCCGCTATCGCTACGAAATGACATGATATTCATCTCTATCTCCCCATCTCCTTATCTCCTACCCCGGCGGATGCGCTTCCAGATATTGGGTCAACAAATCGATCATCCGGCCGCTGCCCTCGCCTAAAATGTTGTAGGTATTCCAACGGGAGTCGTTGGTGCCGACGGTGAAGATAGCCGCCCCTTTGACGAAATCATCCTGCTGTAAATTCTCATCGTACCAGATTAGCTGATCCATGTAGACGCCGGGTGGATCGTCGCGGTAGCCCTCCTCGATCCAGGTGGGGATAAACTCCTGCCAGCCGCGGGCCTCGGCCGGGCCGGGGCGCGGCTGCACCAGGCCATCGACGCCGCATTCGGTGATGAGCAGGGGTAGGTCGCCGAAGCCCATCGGCTCTAAGAATTGGCGGTAAATTTTGCGATAGCGCAGCGTTAGCCAGCCTTCGTCGCCTTCGCTGGGGTTGCCGTTGGGTTGGTTGTCGCCGGCCATAAACTGCATAGTCGGGGCCGAGTATTCGTGCAGCCCCAGGAAACCGTTGTACTGGCGGGCGGCGTCGAGGGCCGGTTTGAAGTCGGGCCACAGCTCTAACGGGGGATGGCCGGTAGCAAAATTGCCGACCACGGCCCGCAGTCCGTTTTCGGCCAGGATGCGCACCCGCTCGGCCTCGAAATCGGCCAGCCGCTTCATTTGGTCCGATGTGTCGGCGATGGGTTCGTTGTAGGCTTCCCAGGCGTCGATGGCATCCATGCGTTTGGTGTCGGTGGCCAGAGGGAGCAGCTTTTCGGTATACTCCTGGGCCATCACCAGCGGATCGGCGTCTAAATTTTGTTCGCCCAATACAATCCGGGCGATCATAATGCTGTCGGGCGCGGCGGCTTTGAGACCGGCGACGTAATTACCGTCGATCTCTATCGTTTTAATCAAGGCCGGTTGGGCGGTTTCCAGCATTTCAAGCACCTGGCCTTCGAACTTGGTTAAGAACAGGCCCAACTTGCTGGGCGGGCCGGGGGGATAGGGCGTGGGGCTGGGGGTCGGTGTGGACGTTGGCTCCGGTTCGGTGGTTGGTTCGCTCGTCGGCTCGGCTATCGGTTCCGAGGTCGGCTCGACGTTGGGCGGCGTGGGTGTGCCGGTCACCGTTGGCGCGGTATCGGTCGGGGCCGTGAAAGGCGTTAATGTCGGGCTGGGGGTAAAGGTGGGCAGCGAGGTCGACGTAGGGGTGGTGATCAGATTGCTCGACTCGCCATTCCCCATGAGATTGGAGAGTCGACAGGCTTGGAGAAAGGCCAGCAGGCTCAAATAGCCGGCTCCCTTTATAAATTTTCTTCGTTTCATTTCCTTCCTTTGGCTTTCAGGTCGATAACCTAGAGCGTGGGACGTAGAACGTGGGACGTAGGACGTAAATCATACGTTCCACGTCCCACGTTCTACGTCAGGTTATTGGTAACCTAAATCTCTCTTATGCTACTAAATTTTGAAAATCCACTGACGCGGAGGGATCTTACCATCGGAACCTTTGGGGTCAAAATCATCCGGGGTGGCATCGGGGTCATTGGCGTAGACGGGGCAGCCGCGATATTTGAAGGGGCAGACATCGCAATGCAGGCCGGGCCGAGCCATAACCTCGCCGCGGGCCAGAGCGCGAACGGGCAGACGCAGGCGGCTTAGATTGTCGCGGTACTCGTCTTCGCTGAGTTCAGCGGTGATTTCCTGGTTAGAGCGCAACCACAGCTCCTGAATACGCACCGGGCGCTTGAGGGGATAGGTGGCCGCGACCAGCGCGTGATAAATCGTGACCGCCAGGTTGCGGCGCAGGTCGTCAGCCGTTGGCACGGGACCGTCTTCGGTGCGGAGCAAAACAGCCATAATACCGCCATCACTGGTGCGGTCGAGCCGGTCGATAATGGCGTTCAGCCGCAAAGAGACTCCGGTCAGCGAGATTTTGAGGCTCATCGCTTCGTTGCCGGCCATCATTTGCCGCCAGTCGCGCTCCAGACGGCGGTAATACTGTTCAACCATCTGAACGGCGCTCGGATAACCGGCCACCCGCACTAAACAATCGGCCAGCGAGAAGCGAGCCGGTCCACCCGCCGCGTGAAGCTGCTGCACGGTATCGCGCACCAGAGCATCGATCTCAGCCTGGGCCGTTGCCGGGCCGGTGAGCGAGGTCGGCTGCTTGGCGAAATGATAATGCAGCGGGCATTCCATAAGGATGCTCACTTCTTGAGGCGTTAGTGGAATGGGTTGCGTTGTCATAATTCAAAAGGTAGCACAACCGTTCGGGAACGTCAAGCGGGGAATAGGGAATGAAGAATGGAGAATGGAGAATGAAGAATGGAGATTTGGAGATTGGTATATGGAAGGTGGATGCGTTGGAGCGACTTGGCCGCAAGAGGTTCCGTCGGCCTAAATCGCTTAGATTGGCAGTAGATTATGGAGCCGTTGGCAGCGGCTCGTCGGGCGGATAGGTAATGTGTGGCGCGGGATAGTCTTCCATCGGGGAGTCCCATTCCAAATCGGCCAGGTCGA
>JAGRBZ010000749.1 GCA_020433805.1 Anaerolineae bacterium | reverse complement strand
GTCTAAACCAACGTTACAACTTAGAGTTGAAAACTACTTATATTCGAAAACCTGTCAGGTCTTCGCCCTAAATAAAAATTGCAGATACCGATAACAAGCCCCTCACCACAGGCCGGAGGATGACATGGAAGTTGGAATTGTTCGACAAGTTGATATAGAGCAGCAGATGCAAGAAGCGTATCTCGATTACGCCATGAGCGTCATCGTTTCGCGCGCGCTGCCCGATGTGCGTGACGGCATGAAACCCGTTCACCGCCGAATTTTATATGCAATGTACGATATGGGGCTGCGCCAAAACCAACCTTACCGCAAAAGCGCCCGCATTGTGGGGGAAGTTTTGGGTAAATATCACCCCCACGGCGATGCAGCGGTCTATGACGCTATGGTGCGGATGGCCCAAGATTTCTCGATGCGCACACCGCTGGTCGATGGGCAAGGCAACTTCGGCTCTGTCGATGGCGACCCCCCGGCGGCGATGCGCTACACCGAAGCCCGCATGGCGGCCGTAACCGACGAGATCATGGCCGACATCGACAAAAACACGGTCGAATTCGCTGACAATTTTGACAGCAGCCTGACCGAACCGACGGTGCTGCCCACCAAAGTACCTAATTTCCTGGTCAACGGCGCGTCCGGCATCGCCGTGGGCATGGCCACCAGCGTGCCGCCCCACAACTTAAATGAAATATGCGACGCATTAAACTTTATGCTCGACCAGACTGCGAAAAACAAAGAGGTCGATCTCGATGATCTGCTCAACTTTGTCAAAGGGCCAGACTTCCCAACAGGCGGTATTATCTACCGCTATGGCAGCAACAGCAGAAGTAAAAGCAACGCCGAAGACAGCGACCTCATCAAAAACGGCTATGCCGTTGGTCGGGCGCGGCTGACCGTCCAGGCCAAAGTCCACATCGAAGAGATGAGCCGCAACCGCAACCGGCTGGTCATCACCGAGCTACCTTATCAAACCAACAAAGCCAGCCTGGTCGAAAAAATCGCCGACCTGGCCCGCGACGGCAAAATCGAGGGCATAGTTGATCTGCGTGATGAATCGGATCGGCAGGGGATGCGCCTGGTCATCGAGCTAACGCGCACCGTTCAACCCAAAAAGGTCCTTACCCGCCTGTTCAAAATGACGCCGCTCCAAAGCACCTTCAGCGTCAACATGCTGGGTTTGGTCGACGGCGAACCCCGGCTGTTAACCCTTAAACGGTCACTAAGCCTCTTCATCGAACACCGCGAAGAGGTCATCAAGCGGCGCAGTCAGTATGAGTTGGACAAAGCCAAAAAGCGGGCGCACGTTTTAGAAGGATTGCGCATTGCGCTTAATAATCTCGATGACGTTATCCAAACAATTCGCAGTTCGCGTTCGGTCGATACGGCCCGCAAGAATCTTATCAAAAATTTCAGCCTGACCGAAATCCAGGCCAACGCCATTTTAGAAATGCCGCTACGCCGACTGGCCGCACTGGAACGCAAAAAAATCGAGCTTGAATACAAAGAAGTGCTCAAACAGATTAAATATCTGGAAGGGCTGCTTCAATCACGTAAAAAAATCCTGGGCGTTATCAAAGAAGAGTTAGCCGATATTAAAGAAAAGTACGGCTCACCGCGCCGCACCTTAATCATCGATGAACCAGCCAGTAAAGACCAGCCGATTACGGCCCGCGATCTGGTCCCTGATGAGTCGGTTGTGGTCGTTGTTACCGATAGCAAGCATATCTGCCGCTGGCCGGCGGAACAACTGCTGGGACCGGCGCGGGGTCGACAAAAAGATCCGCTGACCGTGGCTATACCGGCCAGCACACAGAATACGCTCTTTCTCTTCACCGACAACGGACGCGCCATAATTACGCCGGTCCACCAAATACCGCAAGGTAACGATCTGGGCGATGGTCCCACGTTGAACGAATTTAGCGGCAACGGCGTTAATGAAGTTGTCGCCGGGTTGGCGCTCCCCAAGGACGAACAACCGGGCTACCTGTTCCTCGTTTCCGAACAGGGGCGCGTCAAGCGTGTCCAGTTAAGTGATCTGTACAGTATCCGTGGCAATGACGCCGAAGTCATCGGCATCGACTCCGGCGATAAGCTGCTTACGGCGTTTATCACGCCGGGGGAAGGCGATGTCATGTTGGTGAGTTCCGCCGGTCAAGGAATTCGCTTTGCTGAAGAGGATGTGCGGGCGATGGGCCTTTCGGCCGCAGGGGTATGGGGCATTAAATTGGGCAAAAACGACAAAGTTGTGGGGGCCGGAGCAGTTGCCTCTCGCACCGAACTGATCGTAGTCAGCGAAAATGGGTTCGGCAAACGCACCGATCTGGATGAGTTCTCTCGCCAGGGACGCTACGGGCAAGGGGTCATCGCGCTGGCGACCAGCAAGGAAACCGGCCCTGTTTCTGCCGCTGCCATCGTTAGCCTCAGCGATCGGGTGATGATGATTTCCGACAAGAAGAACACCAAAACTGTCTATGCCCGGGCCTTTTCAAAATATGCACGTTCGCATAAGGGGCAATCTGTCATGTCGATTCGGGGGAAAGATCGTTTGGCACGGCTGGTGGCGTTATCGAGCAAGAGTTAGACCGCAAAATAACGGCTTATGGACCTTAAAGACAATTAAAGTCGCGTATGTCATTTCGTAGCCGGAGGCCGAGAAATCCCTCAGACTTCCAATAAATGAAGCATTTGCCGGAAAAAATAGGGATGTCGCTTCAAGTTTTCCCAGCCAAATCACTTTTCATGGTATTTATGAGTTACGCAGTTGATATGTCATTTCGAG
>JAGRBZ010000748.1 GCA_020433805.1 Anaerolineae bacterium | reverse complement strand
GTCCATCGAGCAGGATGCTGCCTTTGTAATTGTAGAAACGAGGCAGCAGATTGATCAGACTGCTCTTGCCGGAGCCGGTCGGCCCCAGCAGGGCAACGGTTTGGCCCGGCTCGACGCTGAAGGTGATGTTGTGCAGCACCGGCGCGTCGTTGTTGTACTCAAACGAGACGTCGCGGAATTCGATAGCGCCTTTGATGGGCTGCTCCAAGTCCGTGACCTCGTCATCCATCTGCTCGCGGTTCTCGTTGAGAATTTCGGCGACGCGGTTGTAGGAAACCATGCCCATCGACGTTTGGACAATCAAGCGGCCCAGGTTTTGCATCGGCCAGATAATCCAGATGACTAAGCCGATGACGGCCAGGTAGGTGCCGATGGTGATTTCGCCGTTAAGGGTCATCAAAGCACCCATAAAGAAGATGAAGACCGTTTGCGCCCCGGAAATGGTTTCGGCTACCGGCCAAAAGGCGGAGTGGAGTTTGATCAGGTTTTCGCCGCGTCGAAGCTGCTCGCGGTTGGTCTCTTCGAACTTGTCGATTTCGAATGATTGCCGGGCAAAGGCTTTGACGACACGGACGCCACTGAGGTTTTCCTGCAGCGCGGTTGATAGATGGCCTTCCTGTTCCTGATGCGCTTCGTAGGCAATGTTGATTTTTCTAAAGAAGAAAATCGACACCACCAGGACAATCGGCATTGAAATCATCGACAAAAGCCCCAATTTGAGGTTGAGGCTCATCAGGGCGATCAGGTTAACGGTAAAGAGCAGCACAATCCGCCCAACCTCGATGGCCTGTTCGGCGAAAAGGCGGCGGATGGTGTCGACGTCGGAGCTACAGCGCTGAACGAGTTCGCCGGTTTGGTTTTTATCGTGATAGGTAAAGTTGAGGCGCTGGATGTGGTCGAACAGGTAGTTACGTAGCCGGAGGATAGCTCCTTCGGCGGAATGGGCGGCTAATCGACCACTGAGAAAGGTGAACAGCCCTTGCACGAGAGCCAAGCCAATAAAACCAAGCGCGATAACGTAAAAGGGCGTCGCCACACGCTGTTGGATGAGTACGTCATCGACGAAGTACTGAAGTAGGTAGTAGGATAGCGTTTTTGCGCCGGTAGCCAGACCCAGGCTGATAATCGCGCCCAGGTAAACCCAGTGAAAGCCGCCCATAAAGCGCCACAGCCCAACCAAACGGTTATTTGATAGCGACCGTTTGAGGTCTAGGTTAGGGTAAATGGTTGAGTTTTGCATCTTGTAATCCTTCAGAATGTAGAATTGAGAATGAAGAATTGAGAAAAGAAGCGTCGCAGTACCTTCCTTTCTCAATTGTCATCTCTAATTTTTTCTTAGCCTCAGCCTTAGCCTTGGCCTTGCTCGATGTGTTGCTAAATGCCTCACACCGGCTGATATGTGACATCGCTACAAACTCTGTAGCCTGGTTCCCCATTTGATCATTTGATCACCAAGCCAGTTTGCGGCTTTTTGATATTGTGTGGGGTTGGTAATGATCTGGTCCGGCTCGATGTCGAGGAATTGTTGGTCTTGTTCAAACCGTCGCAGTCGGTCTTTATGTTGTTCTCGGCTAACCATATAATGAACTTCTGGCGATAACATTCGATTGCTCCTGTAAAAATAGGTGGTTAGGTGGGTTTGTTGGGCGGGTCATCAGCACTTATTGACACCCCCAACGCCTCAATGTCGTTTGACATCAAGAATGTGACTTAAAATTTGAAAAATCCTTTAGCAGTTATCGGTTTGAACATAATCCCTGTCTCCTTTATGTGTTATGCAGTTTAAAAGGTGACAGTCACTTGGAGGCAATAAATGACCTATTTGGGCTAAACGGACGTTCGTTTTAATTGAAAAGTGACTGTCACCTTGTTTGATAAAAATTGACAATAAAAAAGCCGCAGACATTTCATCTGCGGCCAGGGGGAGTACGCCCCCCAGGTAAAAAGGCAACAAAAAAGCCGCAGACGATAGTGGTCTGCGGCTCAGGATTTTGATTAAAAAATCAATGTTGGAGCGTGGAGTCTACAGACGCACTACGATTAGGATGGCGGGAGTCTCCGCCACGGGTGCAGTTAAGAACAGCGATGGGATACATTATTCGTAGCATTGTCTGCGTTCCTTTCTTAAGTATTTTTGCAAGAGCTAGCATATCACGAATCTTAAGTAAATGTCAACCCCTTTTTTTATGTTTTAAGGTCAATTTTTGGGAATTATGGAATAGCGTCTGCACTTTTGATTAAAATGCCTCGTTGTGCTAGATTTATAGAGGCCGATTTTTCACAACGAGATAAAAATAATTATGACCAACTCTCTCAAAAAGATCGCGCTTAGTTTTGGTGTTGACAAAATTGAGCGTCACATTTTCCTGTGCTGCGATCAGACTTAGTCGCAGCATATAGCGACAAAAATTGTTCTCCCAATGTACATTTAGCGGTAATATACTCTTGATTCTCGCTTAAATGAGCCGTTACATTGAATTGTTTAATCAACTTCTGCTTCTGCTCAAAAGTTAGCTCTCCACGTAGAAGCGTAGCCAGTTCGCTAAGATTAACGCTGGCATGCCATTTGTCTTTATTTTCAGGCATATCATAATAACCGGACTCCTTAAGCGTTTCCTGAATGTTGGCGTTAATATCTAGGAAGCGATCTTTTGTGCTGCGTGGTTCAATCCCGCTTGTATCTACGTCGCTAAAATCCAAAGGCATATCAAGAAACGCTTTTTCTTCATCGCTCATCTTTTCACGCTTGGCTCTCATTTCGGCTTTTACCTCAGCGGCTATTTCA
>JAGRBZ010000074.1 GCA_020433805.1 Anaerolineae bacterium | reverse complement strand
GCCTACATACTGCCCCACCAGATCATCGCGGGTGGCGACGACTACGTGACCACGGCGCACATAACCCAAGTGATGCAGAATTTTGGCCATCCGCGTTGCCACCGTTGTTTTGCCGGTGCCGGGCTTGCCCGTAAAGCTCATGTGCAAGGTCGGTCGCTCGGTTTCGATGCCCTGCTCCTCACGCAAGCGTGCGATGAGCAGCAAAGCAGCAATTTCTCGTATACGTGTTTTAACGGCCTCAAGTCCAATCAACTCCTCGTCGAGTTCATCAAGAAACTGCTGAATTTTAGCATTCTCAAAGGCTTCGTTTATATCAATCATAGTGGCCTCGTTTGCTGTTGTCTTTATTTTCGGTAATTAAGGTAGTGCGTATTGCGTAGTGCGTAACGGAAATGATACGCACTACGTACTACGCACTATGTCACCTCAGCAGAACTGGAAAGTTATTTGGTTTGCTTACCCTAGTACCGCTGACCCGATGGTTTGGTGGTTGCGTACGGCTTAAGCGTATAGTTAATCTGCCGGTCGGCGGTTTCGGTTCGTTCCAGGTGGAAGCCGGGTTCTTCTTCGGGTCGATTGGCGATGAAGCTCAGGGCTGTTGTTTGTCGCCCCATGCTGCGGTCGTAGCCGTTGATCCGAATATAGTGGTTGGGGTATTGGCCACGGCAAGCTTCAAACTCTTCCATGACCGCAACCGCATCCTTCATATCGAATAAGGGCAGTCCCCACATATCCCAGTAAATGTTGCGGGGGTGCGGATCATCGGTGTACTCAATTGAGATCGGCCAGCCGTTGTTAAGGCAGTATTGAACCTGGGCTTTAATTTCATCGTCGGTTAAATCGGGTAAATAAGAAAAGGTTCCTTGCATTATGCGCATTATTCGCCTCCAAAGTGTCAATAGTTAAGATAGAGTGGTATCGCAGCGTAGGTCAAACTTAAGTTTGACCTACAAGGTTTCTGTTTTTTGAGAAAAAGATACGGTTACACAAACGTTGGTGTCGGTACGGCATCGGGCGTGTCGGTTGAGGTGTATTCAAACGTGACGTCTTTCCACACGCTCAACGCTTTGCGCAGTGCCGGAGACCATTTGGCTGCCTTGGCCAATATTTCAGGGCCTTCGTTGACGTAGTCGCGGCCTTCGTTGCGAGCCTGAATGATGGCTTCCAAGGCGACCCGGTTGGCGGTCGCACCTTGAGCGATGCCGTCGGGGTGTCCAATCGTTCCCCCGCCGAACTGTAGAACCACATCTTCGCCCAGATAGTCGATCAACTGGTGCATCTGTCCGGCGTGAATACCACCCGAAGCAACCGGCATGACGCCCGGCATCGAACCCCAATCCTGCTCGAAAAACAGCCCTTCGACCGGATTGGCATCCATCTTGCTTTCGCGCAGCGTGTTGTAGAAACCGCGCACCGTGTTGGGGTCGCCTTCCAACTTGCCGACTACCGTACCGGCGTGAATATGATCGACCCCGGCTAGCCGCATCCATTTCGAGATAACGCGGAAGTTGATGCCGTGCGTTTTTTGGCGGGTGTAGGTGCTGTGACCGGCTCGGTGCAGGTGGAGCAGCACGCCGTTTTTACGCGCCCACTTGGCCATCGACTGTATGGCGGTATAACCAATAACCAGGTCGATCATCACAATGACGCTGCCCAACTCTTTGGCGAACTCGGCCCGCTCGTACATATCTTCCATTGTGGCGGCCGTAACGTTAAGGTAATGGCCTTTGATTTCGCCGGTTTGGGCCGATGCCTTATTGACCGCTTCCATACAGTATAAAAAGCGGTCGCGCCAGCGCATAAAGGGTTGGCTGTTGACGTTTTCATCGTCTTTGGTGAAGTCGAGGCCACCTTGCAAGGCTTCGTACACCACCCGGCCATAATTACGCGCCGAAAGTCCCAACTTCGGTTTTACGGTCGCACCCAGCAGCGGACGGCCATACTTGCCCAGATATTCACGTTCCATTATGGTGCCAAACGGCGGTCCCTGGAATGTTTTGACGTAGTGAAGCGGCAAACGCATATCTTCTAACCGCAGCGATTTCAGCGCTTTGAAACCAAAGACGTTACCAATGATGGAAGCCGTCAAGTTAGAAATGGAACCTTCTTCAAACAGGTCGATGTCGTAAGCAATGTAGGCGATATATTGATCGGTGCCGGGCACAGGCTCGACGCGGTAGCATTTGGCCTGATAGTGCTCAAAGGTGGTTAAGCGGTCGGTCCAGACGACCGTCCAGGTGGCGGTTGAAGACTCCCCGGCGATAGCGGCCCCGGCCTCGATAGCATCGACACCCTCTTGGGGAACCAGACGAAAAGCACACAAAATATCGGTATCTTTGGGTTCGTAGTCGGAGCGGTAGTAGCCCATCTCAGCATAAGGTGTAACCCCGGCGGACCAGCGCCCATTTTGTTTAGTACTCGTTATGGCTGCCATAGATAATCTCCTATAAAAATATTGGTTGGGTAGTTGGATGGTTTGATAGTTTGATGGTAACCAACCATCCAACCATCCAACTACCCAAAATGTGTTTGGCGTGATTACTACTGTATGGTCACACTATATCAGCCATTTGTGAAAAATGTAACACTAGAATGGGTAAAGGGAAGTGACATCTTTAGGTGGGGTGGTACTACCCGAACGGGTAGGGGTAGAGAGGGGAATAAAAATACCCTTGCTTGAAGAACGAGGTTTAATAATTGGGTAATTGGTAAATGGTAATTTAACATCTACGCTCCAATTACTAATTACAATTTACTAACCTGAATTCGATAATTAAAGTCGCCCATGTCATTTCGTAGCCGAAGGCGAAGAAATCCTTCAAACGTTTCAGTTTATGAAGTATTCGCCGGGAAAAATGAGCATTGTTGCTTCAAACTTTTCCAACGGATACCGTTTTATGCCTATTGCCACAGGGATTTCTCCGCTGCGCTGCGAAATGACATGAAACGCATCACTGAGGTAGCTAATTACCAAATGCCAGGGGGAGATTATTCTAGCGGCCTTTAATGACCGGGTTCTTGACTTTTAAGGTAAATACGAGCGGCTTCGGTGCGGTTGTTGACCTGTAATTTTTGGTAGACGTTCTTAAGGTAATACTTAATTGTGTTTTCGCTGAGATGCAGCGATGAGGCGATTTCGTGATTGGTTTTGCCCTGGGCAATGTGGGCTAAAACCTCTTTTTCACGATCGGATAGGGCGTGGGTAGGGTCGACTTCAGCGACGTTCTGGCGACCGGCGCGTCGCAGCAGCCAGTTGTGCACGGCTCGCGGGTAGACGACCTGCCCGCCCGCCACCTGGCGAATGGCATTGATCATCTGGCGAGACGGCTCTGTTTTGAGAACGATGCCGTCGGCTTCCAGTTCGACAGCACGTTGCAACGATTGCCCATCGGCCATTGCGGTTAAAACCAGCACCCGTACCGGGAGGTTGCGCTGACGAATCTGTTCCAATGCGGCAAAGCCATCCATCCCGGCCATCATCAGGTCGGTGATAACGACATCGGGTTGATGCTTTTCAATAGCATCTAACAACGCCTGACCATTGTGGGCCGTAGCCACTACTTCGATGTCGCCCGTATCGGCCAGATGCAGTTTGAGGCCATCGAGTACCAGAGCGTGGTCATCGGCCAGAATGACGCGAATGGTTTTATCCATAGCAGGGTACCCTTACTTGAATGCGTGTTCCCTCACCGGGCCGGCTGAACAGCTCGAACGTGCCGCCCACCAATTGAGCCCGATCACGCATGCCCCGTAAGCCGATGTGTTCGTTGCGTTCTGTAGCTGTGGGGCCGGCTAGACTTGGCGGCGTAAAGCCTTTGCCTTTATCAACCACTTCCAAATGGATATGATCCTGGTGTGTCCAAAGATACACGAAATGCTCTTTTACGCCGGCGTGCAGAGTACCATTGGTCAAAGCTTGCTGAAGAATACGGTACAAGGCGATCTTAATCGGCACATCGACTTCGGGCATTGTCGATTCGCTCTCGAAGTGAACGGTGGCTTGCGTCATCTGTTCGTGCTGGATAATCAAGCCCTCCAAAATATCGAGCAACGGGCGTTGCTTAAACTCAGGCGGGTGGAACGTACCTAAAAAAGTGCGAATTTCAGTGAGCGCGTTTTCCAGCAGCCAGCCGACATGTTGGAGATTTTCTTGATAAGAGGGCAGTTGTTCGACACAATCATCGCAATCGGATGCGATTAAACGCCCGGTGAGATGCTGGAGATGATCGAGCCGATGGACCGCTGCGTAAATTTTTTGGACCGGGCCATCATGAATATCCAACACTATGCGGCACAATTCTTCTTCGGTAACCGGCAAGATGCGTCGGGAAGCCGTAATTTGCGACCAATCTAGCTCTCGATTACCGTCTCGGGACAGGTTTTCAATGATTTGAGCCGCTCCTCGTACCAGCCTCTGATGGGTTGCCAGCCATTCTCGCCGACCGGCGCTGTGGATGGCCAACAAGGCTGTGGTGGTTCCCTGCGAGGCCAAGGGTTGGATAAACACATCGGGAGGGCGTATTTCGAGCAATCGAACCCAGCCGGAGGTCGTTAATCGCCCCACCTGGGTAAGGATATGCGGCGTTTCAACTGCACTATCGGCTAGAACCACCACCGCAGCAGTGGCATCAACCTGATCGAGCAAACTATTTAATACGGCTTCATAGGCGCGAAATAGTCGTTGCGGCATAATAATTGGGTTTATACACCAATTTAAGTAAGAGACCAAATTATCAGCCAATTCTTGTGTTGGCTTGTTAAAATTAGCAAGGTTACAGGCTTTATTTGTCATTTTTGATACAGGTGGAGGCAAATATGCCCCTGGCGGCCAATATTCACTTGCTCTAAATATCTGTTTCCTAACTTGAAGATTATGAAAAGTTCTGGTAGAATGGAGTTATCTAATTCCCCTTATTATTCGGAATTAATCAGGCTCAAGCTTTAACACTCACCAAAGCTGCCACTATTAGCGCAACTGAACTTCAAGTACACTTCGATAACAGCCTAATTTTGTTGTTCGGAAGTGAATCAGCACTCTCCAACCCATTGGGATTTTTGTAGATGATAGGGGTAATACTATTCGTCTACACTCTCTGCGATGCTAAAAATTGCCGTAAGGAACAGATAATGAACGAGCAAATTCAAGGTTTTCTCACATTTCTAGAAGAAGAAAAAAAGTATGCCGACAATACCATTGCGGCCTATCAGAATGACCTCAATCAGTTTATCCACTATGTTACTGATGACCAAGAAAAGGTTCAGGCAGAAAGCTGGACAGAGGTAGGGAAGAGTACAATTACCGACTACATTGGCCATCTGAAAAATAACGGGTATAGCTCTTCGACGGTAGCGCGTAAAGTTGCGGCAATTAAATCTTTTTTCCATTTTCTGGTGGCAGAGAGCGTTATTAAAGAAGATCCCACTTATACACTTGACTCCCCTAAAGTTAAAAAACGTCTGCCCAAAGCCATATCCCCCGCTGAGATCGACCGCATTCTCAATGCACCGGCGGAAGAAAACGGCCCCAAAGCGCAACGCGATATGGCGTTGCTCGAAATGCTCTATGCCTCGGGCATGAGGGTTACCGAGTTGGTATCGCTCGATACTACCGACCTTGATTTTGCCACCGATACAACCGGCAGTGTGAGAGTAAGAGGCAAACGAGCCAATAAAGAAAGAGAAATACCGCTGACCGGCCACACCCTGTCAATTCTAAAGAACTACATCCACGGCGGACGTGAGCAGCTTGCTCATGATCCAAATGAAAACGCTTTATTTTTGAACAACCGCGGCCAGCGCTTAACCCGGCAAGGGTTATGGCTTATTATTAAACATTACGTTGAAGCGGTGGGCATTTCATCAGAAGTTACCCCGCATACTTTGCGTCATTCCTTTGCTGCTCACAAGTTGAGCCAGGGCAAATCCCTTCAAGATATTCAAAAGCTGCTGGGGCATGCAAATATTTCGACCACCCAAGTCTATGCCCATATTAATCAGGATAATGAAAAGAAGTAAGGGACGTATTGCTACAATAATGTAAATTCTTTATTAAAATTATCCCCTATTTTTTAATGCGGAGTTATTGTTCTCTGCATTTTTTTATTTCGTAAATGTCGAGGAGAGATATAGCTATGACAACCCGCTCAAAAGATTTCTTCACCTACGAAAATTATCAGGAGGCCGCCGATTTTGTGCGCTCTAAAACCCGGCATCAACCAAAAATCGGGCTGATTTTAGGGTCGGGTCTTAGCCCTTTGGCTGATGAGATTGATCAGGCCGATATTATACGCTATCAAGATATACCGCACTTTCCGCACTCAGGTGTGGTGGGACATGCCGGTCAATTGGTCATTGGGAAACTGGCCGGACAAATGTTGATTACCATGCAGGGTCGATCGCATTTTTACGAAGGCTATCTGTTGCAGCACATCACCCTCCCTATTCGGGTTATGAAACTGCTTGGCGTGACCACCTTGATTGTAACGAACGCCGCCGGCGGCATTAATACCAATTTCGAGGCCGGGAATCTGATGCTCATTATCGATCATCTCAATTTTGTGGGCAACGGCGGCCACAACCCGCTGCGAGGCCCTAATCTGGAAGAATTTGGACCTCGTTTTCCCAGTATGGCTCAGGCTTATAGTCCTCAATTGGTGGGATATGCACGTCAGACAGCTCAGGAATTGGGTATTACACTTAGAGAAGGTGTTTATGCCTATGTGGCCGGACCCTCATTTGAAACGCCTGCCGAAATTCGATTTTTAAGTGCAGTGGGGGCCGACGCAGTGGGAATGTCAACGGTACCAGAAGTTATTGTAGCCAATCACTGCGGCATGGCAGTGATGGGTATTAGCAGTATTACAAATATCACGATTCGCGAACTTCACTCCGGTTTGGAAACTTCGCATGAAGAAGTTCTTGAAACCGGCAAAAAAATTGTTCCCCAATTAATTCAGTTACTTAGAGCCATTGTAGAGAAAATCGAATAAAATATTCTGCTGATGGCTGCCAACCTGTAAACTACGTCCCAAAATTAAGAGAATTCGGAGCGTATTGGTGAGGTTGCGCCCCATTTTCACAGCATTCTAGCAAGGTTTATCCCTCGATAAGTGGGGGGTATGTGGGCTTGAAGTGATTTGCCACCATTTATCCCTGTTTGTATACTTTATCTTTGATATAAACCTTACGGAATCGAGACAATACGACCGCTTATGCTTGAATTTCTCAGGCCAATCATCGACTTTGCCACTTGGCTTTACATCGGTCTAGGACTACTAGGCCTCTTTTTTCTTAGAATAATGTGGCTGGCTCGAAAGGATAGAACCCGATCGATCTTTACGCTAGAACGTGAAAACGCCAGCGTTCGCTTAACACGTGCCTTTGCAGGCTTTATGATTGTTTTGGCCGGGATATTAGGCGTTTATTATCTTAGTGTGGTGACGCCTGCCATTGTACCACCACCACCGGATACACCAACTCCAACTCCTATCTTGGCGTTGCCGCCTACACCAACGCCGCCGCCTCTTTTACCAACGCCAACACAAACACCAACTGTGCTCCCTACGCCGACATTAGTGAACGCATTGGGGGGCTTCGAGACGGAAAGTAGCACTCCTGAACCCGTGCAGCCCGCTCCCCCTCCCGTGTCATCAAATGGACAAGCGCCCAGCTGTGCAAATTCGGCCGCTCGGATTACACAACCGGGTAATAATGCGCAAGTGGCCGGAATGGTTCAAATTATGGGGTCAGCCGCCATCGACAATTTTCAATATTATAAGTTCGAATTTCGTGATCCCAGTACAGGTGAATGGATTTTTATCTCTCGATTTGACAACATGGTACCTTCCGGAGTTCTTGGCCCCTGGAACAGCGACACGCTCACTCCGGGCGAGTACGATTTTCGGCTGGTTGTTGTCGATAATACCGGCAATTTTCCTGAACCGTGTGTCATTCGGGTTCGCGTTCAGTGAACATAAGTTCTGAACTACTCTCTTCGTGTGACAAATTTTGATAAAAGTGGTAGAATCGAAAGAACTTTAGGCTATTCAAACACCCGTTCGATTTAGGTAAAATTCACTGTGTCTAATTACTCAGAAGTGGCTTACTGGCTTGCTCTTATCAACGCCGGTAGTCTTAAACTCAATATCACCAAACCTATTATTCAACGCTGGTGTGTAGTGGACCGGCGGCCCTTGTTAGAATTATTCGATCTCTCCGTTTTAGAATTGACGACCACATTTGGTCTGTCTGATGACGACGCCGAGCGAATAAAATCTGTGGTCGATACGTTAGATGACCAGCAAAAGCTTTTACAGCAATGGCAGCAGCAAAACATCGAGCCGATTATCCTTACCGACCCCCGTTACCCGCGAAGATTGGTGCGCACCCTGCCGCCTGTCCAGCAGCCGCTTATCTTCTGGACTCAGGGCGCAACGCATCTCCTTAACCAGCCGGGGGTTACGATGCTCGGCCAAAAAGATCCTGATCCATCAACCTTATCCTTCATCGAGGCATTGATGAGCGCACTAGAGTCAGCCGAGATCGGACTCATCAGCGGGTACGGACGTGGGCTTGACCGGGTTACCTTTGATATGATGATGGACACCGAAGATGGCTACACTGTAGCTATTTTACCTATCGGCTTACAAACGATGGCCAAAGCCACATCAAAATTAGAGAAAGCGGTTCAAACCGGACGCACACTGTTGGTAAGTCCTTTCAGTCCTGAGACCGCCTATCAAGA
Source organism: Anaerolineae bacterium (assembly GCA_020433805.1). GTDB lineage: Bacteria > Chloroflexota > Anaerolineae > 4572-78 > J111 > JAGRBY01. The sequence goes on along the minus strand of JAGRBZ010000074.1, from coordinate 18,478 downwards.
ACGTTTGGCTGAAGCACGTAATCTTTTAATCGATCACCTAACACTGGCTTTGCTTATTCCCGAAAGTGACGAAACTTCACAAGACAGAGCTATGGCTGCGCTTGACCGAGCCTTGCCGGTATTTGTCAAAGCCAATACAGCCGGCAATCGCGAGTTGCTAGATCGCGGCGCTTTACTGCTAACCGACCCTGGCGAGGTCATCGATTGGGTGCAGCAAGCTGTTCTCGACGCTGCGATGCAGGACGATGAGGACGAGGATGAAGATATACCCGCCGCGCCACTCAGTGCCACAGATCCTACCGAGCAATCGGTACCTCATGATGATTATGCGCTCCGAGGCGAGGAAGTTCCACCCCTCGACAGCGAAGAGGCTATCGAAATTCTTTCGCTGGGCGGCGAAATTCCCGATATCTTACGCAAGCGACTGCGTAAATCGCAAGATGAAGGCTAATGAAGGCCACGTTTTAGCATAGTATTTACACAGCAATTCTCATTTTAAAGATAGATTGGTCCAGTTTCCTTATCAACGTCGTAGTGAACCCCAAGTAGACGGCCTATTGAACGCGCTTTCTCGACCAAAAAACAAAAACTCAATCTTAGATCATACTGAGAATTGCTGCGGTTAGGCAACAGCACTTATATCGGCATAGAAGTCCGGATAATGTTTTTGCGCACAATCCGAACACAAACCGTGGCTAAAATCTGCCTCAGAATGGGCAGAGATATAGATTTCCAGCGGCTGCCATTGCTGCTCCTCATCGCGAATTTTTTTGCAAAAGCTGCAAATGGGCAGCAGCCCCGACAGAATCCGAACCTCTTTTTCCAGCAGCCGATGCTGTACCGCCGTTTTATCGATTAAAAATACAAAGCCGCTAAATACAATCAGGCGAATGAGCGCATTGACAAGAATTATGGGCAGCCCCCACGGCGTACCCCACACCCCAAAGAAGAATAAGCGCGTAAAGGCCATAAAAATGGCCAAGCCATAACCCCACCGGCGGCCGTGGAACCAGGCCGCCAACCCCACCGGCACCAGATACAAAATGGGGAACTGAATCAGGGGGCCGGTTAGATAATCGGCGGTCAGAACCTCAATCACTAGCAGGATGTAAATAAGCGGCAGGTGTTTTTGTTGTAACCAAGGGATTGCTTTTAATACGATTGTCATAGTTATAAACCTTCTTTTATTATGAATTACGCAGTTCAAAAAGTGACTGTCACCTCGTGCGTTTTACCCAACTGCGTAAATCCCTATTTATAACCAAATAAAAAAGAGTACCCATATTGGATACTCACATCATCAATCGAGAATGTTTAAATGGCCGCTATCATAGGGGAAATGGTATTTTTTGCCTCTTTTACGCTCCCGGCGTTAAATTTTTTACTATAGGGCTTACGCAGCCGGGCGGGTAAAACAGGATGAAAGTCACTTTTCGAGGGATCATGAATTAAATAACTTCCCTATTTAGGAGGTTGGAGATAAGGAGATAAAGAGATTTTTGTCGCTTTAATCTCCTTCGTGATTGTCACCTCTTGAAGTAGTGATTTTTAACTTCGATAATACGTAGACACTGGGCCTGCAAGATGGGATTGCGTACGAATGGATAAAATTAACCACGAATTGCACCAATTTTCACCAATTTTATTATTTTATTCGTGTTCATTTGTGTAATTCGTGGTTAAAATAGTTTCTCCATCGCATGGACCTAGTGCCAATACGTAACATTTATATTTTAAACACATTTGCATTTTATGCCAGTATTTGTCGCACTATCTCCAGCAGTTTCTGAATAGAAAAAGGTTTCTGTAAAACAATACCATCGCCAAAAAGTAGCGAAATAAGAGCGGTTGAATGAATACCGTGGCCGCCTGGTTCTCAGGAAGAATAAGTGCCTCAACCTCTCTGCCAATAACCTCATTTGGCGATAGCGTGCTTCGCTTTCACGTAGCCGTTTTTCCGTCTGCATCTGTGCAGTAATATTTTGGGCGTTACCAATACGGCCGGCTGTCCGTTGCATACAATATGTGGGTGGGCAATGGTGTTGACATCGATCAGGGTGCCATTTTCATAAAATACGGTCAATGTTTGGCGTTAAGGTGATTAGTCTGTGCTTTTTCGAGAAATTCTAAGATCTGGGGCACATCTTCTGGGGGATGAATATCTTTTTGCCTGGTATGAAGATAGGTTACATCTACACCATATCAGCGATGAGGAAATAGCCCACTTGATAAACAAGATATCACTCAAAAGAGCGTAGCTGTAAGCCCTAAATCAAGGTAACATAGTTAAAAAGCAAAAACGCAACCCAACTCTAACATAACCCAGATGTGAGGAGGTATTATAATGGTAGGAAGAAGCGCTCGCTACGGACGTGGCAGATCGTTGATGGGAGGTAAGGCGAAATGGCTTATCGTGCTCTTCTTGGTTATCGGTTCAATCGTAACATATTGCAGCAGCAGTTCAATTAATCCTATTACGGGAGAAAAGCAATACGTAAGCCTAACCGTAGATCAAGAAATTGCACTCGGTCTCCAGTCGGCTCCGGAGATGGCAGCTCAATTTGGCGGCCCAGACCCCGATCCACAAGACCAATCAGCAGTTGATCAAGTAGGCCAGAAGTTACTTGCCTCAACAGAAGCCGGTGATACGCCTTATGAGTTTCAATTTACACTTCTTAAAGACGAAGAAACCATTAATGCCTTCGCTCTTCCGGGTGGCCCGATCTTTATTACATCTGCACTGTTTGATAAATTACAAACTGAAGGTCAATTAGCCGGTGTTTTAGGCCACGAAATTGGACATGTTGTAGGCCGCCACTCATCTGAGCACATTGCAAAACAGAAACTAACACAAGGGTTAACTGGAGCGGCTGTTATTGCCGCTTATGATCCGGAGCACCCCAGCAGCTCTCAGCAATCCGCAGCCGTAGCGGCGATGATTGGACAAGTGGTTAATATGAAGTATGGCCGTGACGATGAGTTGGAATCGGATCGATTAGGTGTCCGTTTCTTGGCCGAAGCGGGATACGACCCTCGCGCGATGATCGATGTGATGCATATCTTGGCCGACTCATCACAAGGTCCGCGCCCTCCCGAATTTTTTAGTACGCACCCCAATCCTGATAATAGGATTGCAGAAATTGAAGCGGCCATTGAAGCTGAATTCCCGAATGGGGTTCCCGAAGGATTAATTAAATAGAGAATCCCTCACACTATCCGGGGGAGGGGCCTGACCAACCCTTACCCCCATTAAATCTTCCAAAAGACCACACTTACAAAAAACTATGGATAAAAATAACAATCTCTGCGGTTTTCAAACGTTATCATCACACACACGTTACACTTTTCCAGACTATAAACCTCGTTCTCCCTGGCTTAACGCTGATCTCCAAACCTTATGCAACAAGATTGCCCCCCCTGAACACCAACTGGATAAATACGTTCACAGCCCCTTACTTCTTCCTTTAGAGGATGGCAGCGGAGATGCGCTGGTAGCCACGCTTTATTTACCCGACATGCCTGAGCATAATAATCGATCCTTTTCAACTCCGTTGATCGTATTTATTCATGGGTTAGGCGGCTCTTCACAGGCTATTTACGTCAACACATCTGCCGAATACTTTTTGGCAGAAGGCTATCCTGTACTTACTGTTAACCTCCGAGGCGTAGGTGACTCAGGTCAACACTGTTGTAGCCACAACCATCCGGGGCGTTCTGAGGATATTGGCCTGCTGCTGGATGCCCTTCAGCTTCGTCTACGTCGTGATCTGTTCGATAATGGGGTTATTCTGATGGGTTTTTCTATGGGCGGTAATATTGTCCTCAAGTTCTTGGGAGAAAAGCCGGACCATCCTCTTGTTCGAGCGGCGATTACCGTATCAGCGCCGTTGGATCTGGCTCTGACATCTCGCAATCTTTTAGAGTGGCGTAATGTAGGCTACCAACAATACCTGTTGCGCCGGATAAAAGCCGCCTCGTTGCGCGATAACAACGACATCTCTGAGGAAGAGTGGAATATCATTGAAAATGCTATGTCGGTGTGGGAAGTTGATGAGAAGTTTACGGCACCGCACCTGGGCTTTGATAAGGTAGAGACCTACTACGAAGAATTTTCATCGAAAAACTTCCTAAATCGTATTAACGTACCAACGCTGCTTATCCATGCCCTTGACGATCCGTTTGTTCCCAACGAAACTTACTTAGAGTTTAATTGGGAGCAGCACCCTATGTTACATCCCATTCTTGTGGAGTGTGGAGGACACAACGGCTTTCACGGCGACGGGAGTTTTGTACCCTGGCATAACCGCTGCGCACTCGAATTTTTGAAGCAGCTCGACCTAGCGATACAAGAAGACGAAATCCAGCAGCCACAGACGGCATAAGCTTCTGTGGGAATAGCGAGGAGTGAAGCATCTTGTTGGGTTTTCTCTTAACGTGTTTTCAACACGTTTCTTCTATCAGGCTGCGAATTCATTCGCAGATATTAATATGAGTTACTCGGCACTATTGTTGGCGAGAATCTGCTCAACAAGCGCATGTTCATCAGCGAGGGTGATAACCTGCCCGTCAACGCGAGCATCACGCAGGGCATCGATAATCGTCTTGAAAATAGGGCCGGGCCGCAGATGGAACTCGTCCCTAAGGGCCGTACCATCAATGAGGGGAGTAGCATCTTTAAGATCTGCTTCGTAGTGAGCCAGTTGTTTACGCGCCGTTTCGTCATCGAGAGCCAGCCAGGCAATAAGCCGGGCGTCGCTGGAAGTGCCGTCTAGGGCGTGGCACAATTGGCTATTTCGTTTAGCAGCGGCGATTTTAGATATCTGGCGTTTAATGCGATATACCTGTTTTAGTGTCGTACGCTGGTGCGTGCGCAGGTTGAGACGCTCCATTAAATGGTCAAGTTCATCTTTAGCCAACCAAAAAGTCATCAGTCCAATATAATGAACCATGTCCGGCGTGGTATCCCACCAAGGTGAGTCGCCCAGACCAACTCGCAGCTTTTTGAGGGCTGATAGCAACAGGTCATCAACCATCAACCCATGATGAATGGCAGCCAAAATTCCCAACTCATCAAGCTTTTGAATGGCCTTTTCCGGGTATCGTTCGCGGAAAATGAGATCAAGCTCGCGGCTAACGCGTTCGCCGCTGACGCGATCGAGCAGATCGAGCGCATTTTCCAGCAGTTCGGCCGTACGTTCTTCAAGGGCAAACTCCAGGCGGGCCATAATTCGGGCGGCGCGCAGCATGCGGGTTGGATCTTCAACAAAGCTGAGGCTGTGTAGCACCCGAATAAGTCGGGCTTCCAGATCGTTACAGCCTCCATAAAAATCAAGGAGTTCACCAAAATGGTGCGGCGACAGCCGTAAGGCCAATGTGTTGATGGTGAAATCGCGCCGGTGCAGGTCTTGCCGAATCGAACTCTGCTCTACTTCGGGCAGAGCTGAAGGGTGGCGATAAAATTCAGAGCGAGCCGTCACAAAATCCAACGAGGTTAGATAAACCTGTTGGCCGGCCGTATCAAACACAAAGGGAATGGGATCGGTTGGAATCCATTTGGCAGTACCAAAACGTTGATGGCTGCGCACCCGCCCGCCGTGCCGCTGGCACAAGGCTTCGGCCAGGACAATGGCATCACCCTCAACCACCAGATCGAGATCAAATCGGGGACTGGCTTTGGCTTTGGTTTCAGGGCTATCTTCACGCATGGTCAGCATCAGGTCGCGCACGAAACCACCGACAATGTAAAGGTTATCGCCCTGCACGGCGGCAATTTTACCGGCTTCGCACCCCAATTCAAAAAGCTCAGGAGACAGCGCCATTTCCAGCGGTTCGCCTAAATTGAGATGCATACCCCGTTCATTCTCTTTGAACTGCCACAAATTAATTAAGTCTGTTCGCGTAACAATGCCTATAATTCGACCGGTATCAGGATTGATGACGGGAACCTGTCCGATTTTTTCTTCTGTCATCAACTTTTGCACGGTATCGACACTGTCGGCCGGGGTCGCGTAGAAGTGGCCTTTGGTCATAAATTGCTCGATGGCTGCTCCACCTAACTTATGCCGCAGGGCCTTGTCGACCTCTCGCCGAGAAAGAATGCCCACAATTTTGCGCGTCATATTATCCACTACCGGAAAGCCCTCGTGACCGTAGCGATCCATCATCCCGGCAGCATGTTGTACAGTATCGGTTGGGGCCAAGATGCGCGCCCCTTTCGACATAATTTGGCCAACCGTTAAGGCCGGCTTTACTTCCAGGTGTAAAAGACGGTCGAGTTTTTGCGTGACATTGTCCAGTTTGCCGTTTTTTATCAAAGCCGCCGAGGCCCGAGGATGACCACCTCCCCCAAAATGTTCAGCAATGGTGGCGACATTGATGGCATCGGTCACGGAGCGGGCGACCATTTGGATATGGTCGCTCATTTCGACTAAAATAAACAACCCATCCGGCTGGTACAAATCGCGTAATCGACTGGCCAGGACGCTGATCTCTTCAACGTAATGATTGACGCGCGCGGTGCCGATGACGATGGTGTGGCCGTAAAGCGTAAGCGTTATTAAATTATCGACAAGCTGATCGTAAAGTGCTGTTTGCTCATCACTCATGGGATAGTTGAGGTATTCGCGCACAATATCGAGATGGGCATGCCCTTTCGATAAAAGCCAAGCCGCGGCCTGCAGATCACGCGCGGTTGTATTGCTGTAGGTGAAGGAGCCGGTATCCTCATAGATGCCGAGCAGAATGAGCGTGGCTTCTATCGAAGTGAGCGGGATGGCTCGCTCACAAATTTTCTCAACAAAAACCGTCACATTTGCACCGGTATTGGATAGGCTGATCTTGGCATCGGCGGGAAGATTTTGATGCAGATCATGGTGATCAATAATGTGTAGTTTGACGCTGGAGTCGATATTTTTAAGCCGGGGAACGTGCTGTGTATCTACCAAGGTTAGTTGGGTAATAGCTTCACGCCCCAGATCGTTATGGCGGACAAAGGGTAGCTTACTTTCGTACAGCGTCACAAAGTCACGTACATTACGATTGAGCGTCGGCGGTAAAACCGGAACTGCTTCACGGTATAGATGCCATGCTCCAAGTAAGGAAGCAATAGCGTCAAAGTCGGCGTTAGAGTGGGTATAGATGATATGCATAGCCCCAGTATACCACAGAATTCAATGGCGTAGATACAATGATCGATCAGGTTAGGCTTCGTTCGGCGACACGCGCCGACACCGCAACAATTGCCCATTTATGGGTTGATACATTTCCGGACAAGTTTGGTCCAATCTTGGGGGACAAAGCAGAGCCAATTCTTTACGATTGGCTGAGGCTCAGTGAAAGCTACCTATCTACAACAACCGTCGCAGAGGTATCCGGCGTTGTGGGTGGTTTTATCGCCTTAAAATCTCCCTCTAGTGAGACACCAAATAATGGACGTTGGTTTTGGCACGCCCTTCAACTTCATCAGAGCGTAGGGCAAGCTGCCTGGAGTTTTTTCAAAATGTCTCTTCTTGACAGCCGCCGGCCTGTTCAGAATGACGAGGTTTACATCGAAATGTTAGGGGTAACACCATCGTGGCGGGGATGTGGTTTAGCCAGCCGGCTCATTCGGCATGCGGAAGATGTGGCTCAGCGTGAGACGGTAAAAAAGCTAAGTCTCAACGTGGTCTGCGATAATGCTACAGCCATTGAAGTGTATCACAAGTTAGGCTTCGAAATGAAGCGTCGAATGCAAAGCCCTGGTCTCACATTGCTAACCGGACACCAGGGATATTACGAAATGGTCAAATATCTATAAAGGAAAGATCTCCACCTCTCAAGCGAGGGAGATTTTAGCGGGCAAATTCGCGCAAATAAAAGCCTACTTTTTCTCGCAGTTCGTCTTTCGCCTGCTCAAGGTTCATCCGCTCAACAATAACCCCATTTTTGAACAGAATAAGGGTGGGGATAACCAACACTTCATAGCTTGAGGTTACCATCGGATTTTCTTCAATATCGACCCGTACAACTTTAACCAGGTTACCATAAACATCAGCAATGTCATTGAGAACGGGTTGAAGAGCTTTACAGGGAACACACCACTCTGCCCAAAACTCGGTAATTACCAAAAGATCGCTTTTAAGTACTTGAGCATCAAAGCTGTTGTCTGTAACGGTTATCAAGGCAGCCATGCACCAACTCCTACACATCAGATTTTCTACAAATATACTATTCTCTCTCTGGCATGTCAACATTTACCGCCGCCGAAACCATAATATCTGTGAAACTTTTTTCTAACTCTTTTTGACTTAATGCCTAAATTTGTGTATTATTACAGATGTAGACTAATGTCTAATAAGTCTCTTTTTTCCTCAACCGCCAAACCTTCGTAACCATTTTAAAGAGGTAAGTTATATGAATTCGGCCCCACGACGGCGCCTCATCACCTGGATAAAGCTTAGCCACAATAGTGGTTAATGCTTTTTTTGCGTTCCACTACTTAAAGCAAAAAGTTTGCTTAGTTTCGAAATCGATATTTGACAATAGGATAAAAAGCTCTATACTACGTTACATATGTTCAGCTTTAGCATAGCTTTGAACATGTGTCCAGAAAACATCATCAATTTCTTACTTAATAATTTGTGAGCAATGCCTGCGATACTTAAAGATGAGGTCGTAATGCTTACCGTTAATATGTCGACAACAACTTCTAACACCCAACTTTTCGATTGTACCAACTGTATAAAGTTCAAAAAAAGGCACAGTACTGCCCCAAGTCTAAACCTTGGATAGTGCTGTGCCTTTTTTTATTTACGCTTAAAGTTTTTTAAACGGGGTAGTTGTCCCTTATTCCGGTTGATAAACCCAAATTCACTCAGGAGGTATTTATGAATGTTCGATCCCCGCCTGCATCTCATGTAGGCAGAAACACCATCAGGCAAAAAAAGAGGAGATACCTGTCAACTTAGCGGTCAGTCGGTATCCCCTCACACCAACAAAGCTGCTGATACAATTTGCGCTTGCATCAAGCCGCTTGCTGTTTCACTATTATACTGTTCTCAAGTAAATATTCAAAGGAACACACAATCTCTTTGACAAAAAGAGTTTTACACAGAAATTAGCTAAACTTACCAAATTCGAGGGAGAATTAAATAATGGATCTCTTAATGGCCGAACTTTTTGGCACGATGATACTAATCCTTTTAGGTGATGGCGTTGTGGCCAACGTTGTACTGAGTAAAAACAAAGGTGAAGGCGGCGGCTGGATTGTGATAACCGCCGGCTGGGGTTTTGCCGTGGCTGTAGCCGTGTATGTAACCGGTTGGGTTAGCGGCGCACATATTAACCCGGCAGTAACCATTGCTTTCGTAGCAATTGGTCAGCTTGATGTCGGAACGGCTTTCCTTTATTTCATTGGCCAATTTATCGGTGCTTTCTTGGGTGCTGTTCTGGTCTTCATCGCTTACTTTGATCACTTTAAAGCCACTGACGATCCCGGCCTGAAACTGGCCGTCTTCTCAACCGGCCCGGCTATTCGCAATATTCCCATGAACTTCATCACTGAGGTTATCGGCACTGCTATGCTTTTGGTTGGTGTATTAGGGATTTTCAATGCCAATAACGGCATCGCCGGCGGTTTAGGGCCATACGCTGTGGGTATCCTGGTTTTTAGCATTGGTCTATCACTCGGCGGTCCGACCGGGTACGCGATCAACCCTGCTCGTGACTTGGGTCCACGTATTGCCCACGCTATACTGCCTATACCCGGCAAAGGTAGCTCCGACTGGGAATATGCCTGGGTGCCTGTTGTAGCTCCTCTAATTGGCGGTGTTGTTGGCGCCATCCTCTACCAGTTCATCTTCCTGCCGATGTGGGGCGGCTAAATCAACCCGCGTTTTAATTTTGGACAAACGTTCGCTGTATTTGTTGTATTCAATGAAGAAAGGAAAGAACCATGAAAAAAATTATCAACAACCCAGATGACGTCATCAACGAATCGCTGGCCGGTGTAGCGGCCGCCCACGCCGATTTGGTTCGCGTTGAGTACGACCCCGCTATTATTGTTCGGGTTGATGCTCCAGTGCAAGGTAAAGTGGGTATCGTCTCTGGTGGTGGTAGCGGCCACGAGCCAATGCACGGCGGCTTTGTCGGTATGGGTATGCTCGATGCCGCTTGCCCTGGCGATGTCTTCACCTCGCCGACTCCCGATCAGATGGAAGCTGCAACCAAAGCGGTCGACGGCGGTGCCGGCGTATTGCACATTGTCAAAAACTACACCGGCGACGTGATGAACTTTGAAATGGCTGCCGAACTGGCCCAGGCCGAAGGTACGAACGTCGAAGCCGTGGTTATCGACGATGACGTGGCGGTGCAAGACAGCCTCTACACTGCCGGACGCCGTGGTGTAGGTGCCACCGTTTTGGCCGAAAAAATCTGCGGTGCCGCCGCCGAACGAGGCGACGACCTGAAAACCGTGGCCGATCTCTGCCGCAAAGTCAACGCCAATTCCCGCTCGATGGGCATGGCTCTCACCTCCTGCACCGTGCCGGCTGCCGGCGAACCAACCTTCCAGATTGGCGAAGACGAAATGGAAATCGGTATCGGTATCCACGGTGAGCCGGGCCGCGAACGCATGAAAGTTAAAAGCGCCAAAGAGATTGTCGGTATGATGTCCGAAGCCATCGTCTCTGACCTGCCGTTCAACAGCGGTGACAGTGTTATCGCGATGGTCAACGGCATGGGCGGTACCCCGCTTATCGAGCTGTACCTGGTTTACAATGAGTTAAACGAATTTTTGAAAGAAAAAGGCATTACCATTGCCCGTAACTTAGTAGGCAATTACATCACCTCGCTGGAAATGGCCGGCTGCTCTATCACCCTGCTTAAGGCCGATGACGAGCTACTGGAACTGTGGGATGCACCGGTTCTGACGCCAGCATTACGTTGGGGAGAATAAGACAATGGCAGTAAGTCGAGATAACCTCGTGGCCTGGATCGAGGCATTACAACAAGTTTACAACGAAAACAAAGAGTATCTGACCAAGTTAGACGCCGCGATTGGCGACGCCGATCACGGCATCAACATGAACCGGGGTTTTACCGCCGTCAAGACCGAACTGGAAAGCAATCCGCCCGACAATATCGCTAGCGTGTTAAAGAGCGTGGCGATGACCCTCATTAAAAAAGTGGGGGGCGCTTCGGGTCCGCTCTACGGCACCTTTTTCCTGCGCGCCAGCACGGCGGTTACCGGCAAAGAAGAATTGGATGCGGCAGCGGTTGTGTCGATGTTTGAGACCGGTTTTTCCGGCATCATCCAACGCGGTAAAGCCGAAGTGGGCGACAAAACGATGGTCGATGCCTGGACTCCGGCCCTGGCCGCGATGAATGAAGCATTAGACAGCGACGCATCCTTAAAAGAGGTTCTGGAAAAGGGCGCGGCAGCGGCGGAACAGGGTATGAAAGATACCATCCCGCTGCAAGCCAAAAAAGGCCGGGCCAGCTATCTGGGCGAACGCAGCAAAGGGCATCAAGACCCTGGCGCAACCTCTACCTGTCTCATGCTCCAAAAAGCAGCCGAACTCTGGTCGTAGGTTTTTCGACAGTGCCAAAAACCGAGCAAACACAGCCTGTTTGCTCCCGTAATTTTTATTTATGACATCACCCTGATAGAACAGGGCTAATCATTATCAATGTAGATAAGGAGAATCTAATGGCAAAGTATGTAGCTTCAATCGATCAAGGAACAACAAGTACCCGCTGTATGATCTTCAACCATTCCGGTGAGGTCGTCGCGGTTCATCAACTCGAACACGAACAGATCTATCCCAAGCCCGGCTGGGTTGAACACGACGCGATGGAAATTTGGGATCGCACCGTAGACGTAATCAAAGGTGCGATGTCCCGGGCTAATGCATCTGCCAGTGATATCGCCGCCGTTGGTATCACCAATCAGCGCGAAACCACGCTCGTGTGGGATAAGAAAACCGGCAAACCCTACCACAATGCTATCGTTTGGCAAGACACCCGAACCGATAAAATCTGCAACGAATTGGCCAAAGATGGTGGGCAGAATCGCCTCCAAAAGCAGGTCGGCTTACCGTTAGCCACCTATTTCTCCGGTCCTAAAGTGAAGTGGATCTTGGATAATGTTGATGGCGTACGCGCAGCCGCCGAACGCGGTGACGCGGTCTTTGGCAATATGGATACCTGGATCATCTGGAACTTAACCGGCGGCACCTCCGGCGGCGCACACGTAACCGACGTTACCAACGCCTCTCGTACCATGTTAATGAACCTGGAAGGCACCCAGTGGAATGAAGATATCGCCAAATTGATGACCATTCCGACCTCGATGTTGCCCGAAATTCGCCCCTCCAGCGACCCCAACGCTTACGGCTACACCCTGCCGGAAGGTCCGTTTGGTGGCCGCATTCCGGTTTGTGGCGACCTGGGCGACCAGCAAGCAGCAACGGTTGGTCAAGCTTGTTTCGATGTTGGTGAAGCGAAAAACACCTACGGCACCGGCTGCTTCATGATCCTCAACACCGGCACCGAAATTGTTCCGTCCGAAAACGGCCTGCTGACCACCGTCTGCTACAAATTCGGCAACGAACCGACCGTTTATGCCCTCGAAGGTTCCATCGCCATCACCGGCGCTCTGGTTCAGTGGCTGCGCGACAACCTGAAACTCATCGAAAGCGCTCCCGAAATTGAAAATCTGGCAAAAACCGTTGATGACAACGGCGGCATTTACTTCGTACCGGCCTTCTCCGGCCTCTTTGCCCCTTACTGGCGCAGCGACGCTCGCGGTGTTATCGTGGGGATGACCCGTTACGTCAACCGCGGTCACTTCGCCCGGGCTACCCTGGAAGCAACCGCTTACCAAACCCGCGAAGTTCTCGACGCAATGAACTCCGACTCCGGTGTTGACCTGACCGCTCTGAAAGTTGACGGCGGTATGGTTCACAATAACCTGTTGATGCAATTCCAATCGGACGTCCTTGGCGTGCCGGTTATCCGCCCCAAAGTGGCTGAAACCACCGCTCTGGGTGCTGCCTACGCCGCCGGTTTGGCCGTTGGCTTCTGGAAAAACACCGACGAAATGCGTAACAACTGGGGCATGGACAAAACCTGGACTCCCTCTAGTGACGACACCGCTCGCACCAAAAACTATGCCGAGTGGAAAAAAGCCGTTACCCGCACCTTCGACTGGATTGAAGACTAAGTTTTCTAGAAGCTACTTTGTAGGACAAACTTAAGTTTGTCCTACAAAGTAGATGAAAATGAAGCATTGAGGCGGGTTGTGATAAAAAAGCACCGCACAACCCGCCTCACCCAAAACTATTTATGCAATCACTATCAAGCGATCTCGATGTCTGGGAACGGGCCTGGGCTACCTATGATGAAGCAACCTACCGAACAGCCCTTAGCTATATACGCCCCCAGGATGTGGTACTCGATATCGGAGCCGGCGATTTACGGTTTGCCCGCCAGGCAGCCGGCATTGCCCGCCACGTTTACGCCATTGAGATGCAGCCGAAACTGCTGACCCATCAGCCGCCACGCCCCCAAAATCTCACCGTCATCTGTGCTGATGCCCGACATTTGATCTGGCCGAACACCATAACCGCCGGTGTGCTGCTGATGCGGCACTGCACTCAGGTAAAACCCTATGCTTCTCGGCTGCGAGCGCTCGGCTGTCGTCGTCTTATCACCAACGCCCGCTGGGGTATGGATGTTGAGCTGATGGCACTCGATCAGCGGATCGATTGGCAGCAGGTTGAAATAGGGTGGTACGCCTGTTTATGCGGTCAAACCGGTTTTGTAGCAGGGCCACCCGAAAAGGTGTCCGAAAAAGTCACCTGGCAAGTTGCCGAGGTCGAGAACTGCCCTGACTGTTCCAATGTTCGTTAATTGATTATTCGCAAGTGATCGAGCCTCGATCGTTTGCAAATGATCAACTGACCATAGCTTCTACGGAGGGAATGCATTATGGCTAAACGTCGCCCAAAGTACAAACAGCAAAATGACATTTTACAACAGCGCCAAGCGCTGTTAAGAAAAGTTGGCTGGGCAATCATGATTAGCGTCGCGCTGCTTTTCGGCATTTCAACGGGATACCGCATCGCCCTGGAAGATAACGTGATGCAGGGTGTTCTCACCGGTTTGCTGTACTCGGGTGGCGCGTTACTCATTTTGTTTGCTGCGATCGTTGTAAATCGTAAGCTCAAAGGCTATTGAGAACGCTTATGGTTGGTATCGTCATTGTTTCGCATAATCATTTATTAGCTGTGGGGCTTCAAGAAATGGCACTGCAAATGGCGCATAATCGCGTCAAAATCACCACAGCCGGAGGGGTCGATAACGAAACGACCGGCACCAATGCCGAGCGTATCTATCAAGCTATTCAAGATGCGTACACGCCGGATGGAGTTTTGATTCTGTTCGATCTGGGCAGCGCCTTACTCAGCACCCACATCGCGATCGAGATGCTAACCCCGGAACAGCAAAGCCGAGTAAGTTTGTGCGATGCGCCCATTGTGGAAGGGGCCATAGCGGCGGCGATTGAAGCCTCGCTAGGCCATTCGTTAGAAGAAGTGACGAAAGCGGCCAAAGCCGCCGGCTCTAACCAAAAATTCTTTGATTTCTAATCCAGCCTAAACTATGACACACCTAACCAGCGAAAGAAGGGCCTTACTCGCCAAAGTGGCAACCCTATATTATGAAAAAAACATGACCCAAGCCGAAATTGCCAAATTGCTCGATATCTCGCGTCCCCAAGTGTCTCGCCTGTTGTCTGAAGGGCGACAGGAAGGGGTGGTAGAAATAATCATTCACCATCCGATTGATAAAAACACGCTCCTTAAACAGACACTCAAAGACTACTTTGGCTTAAAGGATGTTCGGTTGCTGAAAACCGGCGAAATTGGCTACGCCCAACTGGTAGAACGTTTGGGTGTTATCGCCGCCCGGCATCTTGAGGAAATGCTCGATGATGACATGATCCTGGGCATCTCTTGGAACACGGGCGTTTATCAGGTGGTGAACGCGCTGCGGGCGGCTCGTAAAAAGAAGGTTACCGTGGTGCAGCTTACCGGCACGGTTGGCTCGGTTAACCCGATGATCGACGGCCCCGATCTTACCCGCTGGTTAGCCCAGACGTTAGGCGGCCAATACAAGTATCTGCCCGCTCCTCTTTTGGTGGAAAGCGCCCAAACGCGCCAGGTTATGCTCAAAGATCGATCTATTCGAGAAAAGATGGATTTGATGGGAAAGCTTGATATGGCGTTGGTCGGCATCGGCAGCCTGTCACCCGGTCTATCAAGCTTTTTGCTGGCCGGTTACATCAACGAAAATGAGCTGCGCGAAATCATTCGCCAGGGCGGTGTGGGCGATGTCTGCTCCTATCACTTCGATTTGCATGGCCGGGTGCTGCCGCTTGAACTCCACAACCGCCTGATTGGCGTCGACTTAGAGACGTTACGCAAAACACCCTACGTCATTGGTGTTGGCGGTGGTCTGGACAAAGCAGCGGCAATTCTGGGTGCGTTACGGCTAGGCGTCATCGATTGTCTTATTACCGACGAAGTGGCCGCCAAAGCGGTCTTGAAAATGGCCGAGGCCGGTTCAGCAAAGCGATAAAATTATTGGTCGATACCAAGGGTTTAGTTTATGACGCAGCACGGTAACCATACCCAATACGGCGTAGCGGCCATTCCTCTAAGCCGTTCTGAAATTGTGGAATTTCTAACGCCACCGCAAGCAACCGCACGCGGCGCAGAGATACAAATTTTGGCCCAGCGCCCCACCGTTGCTGCTGAAACCGCCTGGAACGCGCGACTGCAAACGCTGGCGGCTCCATCCATAACAGACCTGCTTGATATTGATGACCCGCGCCACCATCGGATCACCAGGCGTACCGACCGTTTGGTTCCGATTGAATTTCTGGCCGACCCGAACTTTTTAACCCGCAATCTGGGTGGCTGGGCACCCGTTTATTTTGGGGTCATCGGCTTAGATAATAACGATGAAACAGATCCGGTGCTAAAACACGTTCACATCTTAACCGACTACGGCGACTCGATTCGCTATTTTGGAGCAGACCCGGCTCAAGTTGAGCAGCGTTTTGAAACGGAGATGGGCGTTGACATAGGTGGCTTTGTCAGCGCGCTGAACAGCCTTTACACGCTGCGTCGCCAGTTTGAGCCGCTTGTAAACGTTTACATAGAGCATATTTACACCGCACTCAACGGCACCGATCCGCTGCTGACGGAAACGCCCGTTCCGCACCTGCTGCTATACGACGAACTGATGGGGCAGCTTGTTCGGCTGGAAGCCGCCCGACGTAAGGCTTTGGCTGATGGTCGATCACACGAGGCTCAGGCCATAAAAGCCCAGCAGCAAGCCTGGCGCGATCAGTATGGGTTGATTTTTATGCTGAAAGGGGAATATATCGCCGGACGGCATCGGCGCAGCACGGTTTTAATCGCGCCCGAGTTAGGTGTTGTGGTCAAGCAGCCGGCTCCAGAACCCTTTCACGAAATCGAGCTGGAGGCCAAAACGTTTCGCGGTCTGGCCGAAAACTGGCCGTACACTACGCGCGATGGGGCGGTGGTTACATCGCGCGGACGGCTACGACTGGTTATGGAAGAAAATATTGTGCCGCGCTTAGACCAGATATTTCAATGCGGTATCCAATTCTCAACGGCACTGGGCCTCACCGTGGAGGAATTTGTTAAGGGACAAACCGTTCAAGAAATGGTGCTGGCCGATCCAAACCGGTTCACCTCCGAACTGTATGATGAGTTTGTGCTGCATCAACAGGTCTGTGAATATATCGGCGCAGAAAATGGTGATTGGCATTCGGCCAACTTTGTTGTGCGGCAGTCCGATGGTCGGCGTGTTCATATTGATTGGGGGGCGGCCCGGCCATTACAAGCGGATGAGTACACACCCGAACAAACGTTGACCCGGCTCAACCAGGTGCAAAACATCGCCTTTTCTTTTCATAACGATGTTCTGGCCGCCAGAGTTCTAAACGAACACGTCCAACTTTTAGGTGACCAGGAGCGTCTGGCTCGTATTCAACGTAAAGCCCAGGCGATGGTTGATGCGGTTTGAGGCCAATGAAAAAGAGACGAGGCGTTGAGGACGGGAAATAAATACCTTCTCCATGTCATTTCGAGCGATAAGCGAGAAATCCCTATAACGTCGCCTTGCCAACAACGTTTCAGGGGATTTCTTCGCCTTCGGCTACGAAATGACATGATGAAGTCGCTTTGTACTCATCCTTTACTTCACCGCTACATCGAGAATGAGTCCTTCATCAGGACGTAGCGATACAGCACCGGCGACCGGCTCATCGACTCGATCCAGATGGGTTGAGAGCAAAACCTGAGCCTGAACGAATGCGTCGGAAACGTCCCATGCTTGTGGCGAGTCGGTGAAATTGAGGACAATGACGAAACAACGATCCGTGTCGCGGCGTTCGTAGGCGAAAATGCCATCGGGTGAGGGCAACGAGCGATACGCGCCGGTAAGCAGCGCCGGAGTTTGGCGCAGTTCAATGAGATGGCGCGTGAGCGATAAGATCGACTGCGGTTGGTTCTTTTGAGCAGCAACATAGACGAGAGAGGCAGTATCGGCTACCGGCAGCCAGGGTTGAATATTTGCTGGACAAAAACCGGCGTGGGGACTGTCATCCCACTGCATCGGGGTTCGCTCCGGGTCGCGGCCTAAGCCGAGACCGGGTACGTTCTTTTCCCATGGGTCTTGAACGCGCTCCGGCGGAATGTCGCCGTCTTGCATGCCGATTTCTTCACCATAGTAAATAGTCGGTGTGCCGCGTAACGTTAACAACAGCATCATTCCAACCCGGGCCTGACCGACGCTGGTGCGGCTGGCAAAACGATGCTGATCGTGGTTACCTAACACCCAATTGGGCCAGGCGTCATCGGGCAGCGCCGCTTCGTAGCTATCAACCAGATTACGCACGATGGTCGCGTCCCAGGGGGCGTGGATGAGTTGAAAATTGAACGGCAGATGGAATTCATCACCATCGCCGTAATAGTGCATTAAATCGCTGACCGAAACGTTGATCTCGCCGACCATCATTCGCTCAGGGTACGCATCCAAAACGGAGCGCATCTCGCGGTAGATAGGATGAAGTTCAGGCCGGTTGCGCGTGTATTCTTCGGTCAGTGCTTTGAAAGGGTCCATGCCGGCTCGCCAATTCGGATTGGGCGGATTATCCCGCAGTTGATCATCTTTGATAATCCGATGGGCAACATCAATCCGAAAACCGTCAACACCGCGATCGAGCCAAAAGCGAAGAACGTCGAGCATTGCGTTTTTTAGCTCAGGATTACGCCAATTAACATCCGGTTGTTCCGCCAGAAATGAGTGCAGGTAATATTGTTGCGTAACTTCATCCCAGGTCCAGGCCGATTTGCCGTCGAAATGGCTTAGCCAGTTTGTGGGCGGACCGCCATCGGGCGCGGGA
>JAGRBZ010000747.1 GCA_020433805.1 Anaerolineae bacterium | reverse complement strand
GGCGCTGTGTAGATGACCGAAACGGATCAGATGAGCTTCCATGCAGGTCACGTTGCCCTGGTGGGGCGACCCAACGTCGGCAAATCGACCCTGTTCAACCGTATGGTGGGCCAGCGTAAGGCCATTGTCGAAGATTTAGCCGGCACCACCCGCGACCGTCTTTACGGCGACTCCGATTGGAACGGTCGCGATTTCATTTTGGTTGATACCGGTGGACTGGATTTTGGCATGATGTCGACCCGCTCGGCGCATAAAAACACCGACCCGGACGAGGCGATGGCGGCCGGGTATCGAGCCGGTGTTGCCAGCCGGCTCTTTTTGCGCGAAATACGGGAGCAGGCCGAGATTGCCATGGCCGAAGCCGAGGTCATTGTCTTTCTGGTCGATGCCGAAACCGGTGTAACCGGCCCTGACGAAGATATTGCCGATCTGCTGCGTCGCACTGAAAAGCCGGTGATTTTGGCCGTCAACAAAGCCGATAACCACAAGCGCCGCACCGACGCCCTGGAGTTTTATGCGCTGGGTCTGGGCGATCCTATCCCGGTTTCAGCCCTGCACGGAGCCGGTACCGGCGATCTGCTGGATGCGGTGGTGGAATCCTTCCCGGACATCAGCGAAGAGCCGGAAGAGGATGACTCTATTAAAATCGCCCTTTTAGGGCGGCCCAACGTGGGTAAATCGTCCCTGCTCAATAAGATGTTGGGCGAAGAGCGGGTGATTGTCTCAGACGTGCCCGGTACCACCCGCGACGCCATCGACACCCGGATTGAGTATGAAGATCTGGAAGTGGTGCTGATCGACACGGCCGGTATCCGGCGGCGCGGCAAGATCGAGCCGGGTGTGGAGAAACACAGCTTTTTACGCTCGCTCAAAGCCATCGACCGGGCCGATGTCTGTTTACTGCTGATCGATGCCACAGAGATGGTGACGCTGCAAGATGCGCACATCGCCGGCTATATTTTAGAGAAAAATAAGAGTGTGGTGGTCATTGTCAACAAGTGGGATTTGATCGAAAAAGACACCTACACCATGCACGAATTTACCATCCAAATCCGGGCCGGTTTGAAGTTTCTCGATTTTGTACCGGTGCTGTTTATCTCGGCCAAGACCGGTCAGCGGGTTGATAAAGTGCTGCCGCTGGCTTTGCAGGTTCAGGAGGAACGGCTGCGACGCATCCCCACCGGCGAACTCAATCGCCTGATGCACGAAGCCGTGGCCAAACATCCCCCCAAAGGCGGCCATCGTCACCGCTTGAAATTTTTATACGCCACTCAGGCCCGCACCGATCCGCCGACCTTTGTTTTCTTTGTCAATGACCGTAAGCTGGTGCATTTTACGTACGAGCGCTATCTGGAAAACCAACTGCGTGACAAGTACAGTTTTTTGGGTACGCCGACGCTAATGGTCTTCCGCAGCCGCAAAGAGAAAGATGTGTGATAAATGTATTACGGCGCATGTTTTGTCCTAGAAAAGCAAATTGGGCATAATTTCTAGTATACATCGCCCTCTAATATTCACGTTTTATGTTATGGTAGCCTTCAATCGTAGCATCATAAGAGATAAGGCAGGAGCTAAACATGACTATCACAGAAATCACAGACCGAGTCCGTTATGTTACTGATGCAGCCGGCAATCGCACAGCGGTTATGGTTGATTGGGATGTGTGGGAAGAAATACTAAAACGGTTGGCCGAGCAAGCCGACGATGATGCGGAAGATGATATCTTGGTTCGTTCTGGTCTGCTGCCTCGCCTAATAGCGGCGGCCAAAAAAGAAACCCCCGTCGAGGATTGGGAGCGGCAATTAAGTGAGCTATAAGGTTGTTTTGGCGAGCAGTTTTAAGAAATGCGTCAAACGGCTTAAGAAGCGGTATCCTCGCGTAAACAAGGATGTTACAGAAGTTGTTCACGAACTGGTAATCGATCCAACAATCGGAGCCGTCATACCCGGTGGAGAAGGAACGCGCAAAATTCGGGTGCGCAACAGCGATGCCGGTAAGGGTAAAAGGGGTGGATATCGGTTGATCTACTTCGTTAGTGAAGGCCGAGAGCCGCTCATCTACTTATTGCTGCTGTATTCTAAGGCTGATCAAAGCGATGTAACCCAACAAGAATTATCGGCGTTACTGGCAGAAATATCTGGAGATCTGGAGGCCTGATAAAAAATGAGAAAGGTCAACGATCCCACGAATCCCGCTCCTGCCGAATGTACGCATCGACTTCTTCAGCTGTTTTAAACAGCTGCCCACCGGGAGCTTGGCGCAAAATTTCTAAGACTGATTTTGGTGTAGAAATAGCTGTTTCGGTCGGTTCAGGAAGTAAAATAATAACCTCAACCAATTCTCCCGGTTGTAACTCAGGCCGGCTAATCTCAATCTTCCCCTCAGCCGAAACAGTCGCACTAAGCTTTAGAGCACCTTGCATAACGCACCTCGCCTAACTATTATTTCTCTGATTATATCATAAAATTTATCGTTTTGTGTAAACGGTTATAAGTAGATCATTCCAGCCCGACCTGGAGTGGCGCACCGGGAACCACCGGGATGAAGGTGAACGAATCGATGGTGGCTGTATAGAAGGCGTCCATCCGTTGCTAGATTTACTCATTGCTCGCGTCGATGGGCGTAAAAAAGAAGCTATACTAATAGAACTTACGCAGTTGGCGTGTCATTTCGAGGAGGAACGACGAGAAATACCTGAGGAATATCTTTGCAAGCCGATGCTGTAGGGATTTCTCCGCCTTTGGCTACGAAATGACATAAGTAGGTGTCAAGTGCGTAACTCCTA
>JAGRBZ010000746.1 GCA_020433805.1 Anaerolineae bacterium | reverse complement strand
AACAAAGCAAGCTTTGTCGCTCCAGTACATTCTTAATAAAACTGACCGCTAACCGCTAACTGCTGACTGCTAACTGCTAAATGCTTACTACCCCATAACCATCTGCAACGCCCACAACACGATCATCCCCACCCCAATGGTCAACAGCATATTTTTGGTGTAGACCGTCACAATAACGGCCACCAAACCGGCGATAAGCCGCTCATTACCCACACTCAGATTGAGTTGACCCTGCTGGTAAAACAAAGCCGGGGCAATCAATGCCGGTAGTACGGCAACCGGTACATACTTTAACCCTTTCTCTAAAAGAGCAGGCAGATCGATTTTGCCCAGCAGGGCGATGAACGATAGACGCATCGCAAATGTCACGATTCCCGCCGCAATGATAAGCAACCAGAGTGTTACCGTCAACATTAGGCAGCCTCCAAAACCAGACCAACCAGCACGCCGACCAGAGCAGCCACAATCAGTCCTAAGTTATACGGTAACCCTGCCGCCGCCACGGCAATAGCTACCGATACCGCCGCCACGATAAGCTCTCGACGACCTTTGATGGCCGGTACCGTTACAGCGATAAACGTCAGAGGAATTGCAAAATCGAGCGACCAACTCGCCGGAACCTGTGCTCCGACCAAAACCCCAACGATGGTACCAAGTTGCCAGGTTACCCACAAGCCGACCGAAGCGCCAAAAAAGAACCAATGTTTGGCCGGCTGTTGAGGCCTCTCGTTGTAGCGAATAATCGACAGAGCATAGGCTTGATCGGTTAGCATATAAGCCAGCAGCCCTTTCCACCACGAAGCCAAATTTTTGAAGTAAGGTGCCAGAGAGATGCTGTACATGGTAAAACGTAGGTTGATGACCAGAACGGTGAGCACAATCACCACGAAAGCCCCATTCTCTCGAATAAGCTGCATTGCAGCCAACTGTGAGGCTCCGGCAAATATGATGACTGAGCTGGCAATGGCCAGCCCGGCGGGTAACTTCGCTTCAACGGCAGCGATGCCCGTAATTGTTGCAAAAGGTACAACGCCCAACAGGATGGGGGCAATCGCTTTGAGGCCGGCAAAAAATTCAGTGCGTGGTGAAATCATAAACGTGTCTCCTAAAAAGAATTACCCCGCTATTATACGGGGTTTGTATCGTTGTATCTTGTAGAAACTTGCTGTGTTATGGGAGAAAAACGAAGCTGTTTTTCAACAAAGGGGAACGACAACTACGGCGACAGTGCGTCAGCCACCCACTCAATCAAATGGCGGGGACGACGCCGGGTCGAATGTTCGATCTGCTCGCGGCAGGATATGCCGTTGGCGGCAATAGGCATATCAGGACGGGCCTCGATAGTGGGGATGAGGCGGTCATTGCCAATCTTTTGGCTGATGTCGTAATGTTCGGCCTCGTAGCCAAAGTTGCCGGCCATACCGCAGCAGCCGGAAGGAATGGCTTCAACCTTATAACCGGCAGCCTTCAACACTTCCAGCGATTTGCTGATATCGGACAGCGCTTTTTGATGGCAGTGGCCGTGAAACAAAAGTGACGGTTGGGGATCGGGGAGTGAAAAAGCCGGAAACTCTTTTCTTTCGATAAGCTGGTAGAGAAATTCATCAATCGTCAAAGAAGCCTGACTTAGCCGCCGCGCCGCGTCGCGCCGTGACGTATCCATCAAGGCCGGATACTCATCGCGAAAAGAGAGGATACAGCTTGGTTCCAACCCAATAATCGGCCAGCCTTTTTCAACATAGGGCATCAGCCGATCGACGTTGCGCTGGGCCATCAGTTTAACCGGTTCGATCATACCACAGGTCAACATCGGACGTCCGCAGCACTCGCGCTGCGTTTCCAAATTGACCTGATAGCCTGCCGCTTCGAGCACCTTGACTGCCGCCTGCCCGATTTCGGGGTAGTTATACTCGGTCCACGTATCGTTGAACAGCAAGACCTGTTTGGAGCGAACCACCGGCTGCGAACGCTGATAAAACCAGCTGGAAAAGGTTTGGTTCGTAAAGCGAGGGAACGCTCGTTCTTCTGCCAGGCCGATACGGTTCATCACCGCTTTGGTTGGCGGCAGGCTAAGCATAACATTGGCCAGCCACAGCCCGCCGGGAATCGCCGCGGCCCATTTTGACATACGCGGCACGTTGCTAATGAGCTTGTTGCGCAGCGGATAGCCGGTTCGTTCATAATATTGAGCCTTGTATTCAGTTTTGATGCGGGCCATATCGACCGAACTGGGACACTCACTTTTGCAGGCCTTACAGCCGATGCACAGTTCAAAAACATCATAGACGGCTTTGTCGGTGAGCGCATTGAGCGGCAACGTACCCGATAGTAAAGCTCGAAAGGTATTGGCCCGGGCGCGGGTGGTATCCTGCTCATCTTGCGTTGCCATGTAGGAGGGACACATCGTGCCGACATCGAGTTTGCGGCAAACGCCGGCCCCATTGCACATCTCGACGGCACGATCAAGCCCGCCGTCCTCACTCCAGTCAAAATAGGTTTCCAGGGGAATCGTGCTGTAGTTGGCTCCGTAGCGCAGATTTTGGGTAGGGTCGGGGGCCGACACAACCTTACCCGGATTGAGTAGATTCTTGGGATCAAAAATCGCTTTGATCTGTTGCATCGCTCCATACAAAGCCGGGCCGAATAACTTTTCGTTAAAATAGCTGCGCTGTAGCCCGTCGCTATGTTCGCCGCTGGTTACGCCGCCGCACTGAAAAACGATCTCGGCCCCGGCCTCACCAATCTCCTTCATGATTTTTACGCCCTCGCCCGTTTTTACATTGATCAGCGGTCGAATATGCAAACAACCG
>JAGRBZ010000745.1 GCA_020433805.1 Anaerolineae bacterium | reverse complement strand
CCCTTTCGACATAATCTGGCCGACGGTTAAGGCCGGTTTTACCTCCAGCCGCAAAAGACGGTCGAGCTTTTTGGTAACATCGCTCAATTTACTGCTTTTGATCAAAGCTGCCGAGGCCCGAGGATGACCACCGCCGCCAAAATGTTCGGCGATATCGGCGACATTGATAGCATCGGTCACGGAGCGAGCGACCATTTGGATATGGTCGCTCATATCGACTAAAATAAACAACCCATCCGGTTGGTACAGATCACGCAATCGACTGGCCAAGACGCTGATCTCTTCGACATAATGCTCGACACGGGCTGTGCCGATGACAACGGTATGGCCGTACAGGGTCAGTGTTACTAAATTGTCGACAAGTTGGTTGTACAGAGCTGATTGCTGGTCGCTCATAGCGTAGTTCAGGTATTCGCGGACAATATCGAGGTGGGCATGCCCTTTCGACAAAAGCCAGGCGGCGGCTTGCAGATCGCGTGCCGTTGTATTGCCGTAGGTAAAAGAACCGGTATCTTCATAGATACCGAGCAGAATGAGCGTCGCCTCAATAGAGGTCAACGGGATGGCTTGCTCACAAATTTTCTCAATAAAAACGGTTACATTCGCGCCGGTGTTCGAGAGACTGACTTTGGCATCGGTGGGGAGATTTTGGTGCAGATCGTGATGATCGATAACATGGAGTTTGACGGTCGCATTAAGGTTTTTAAGGCGGGGTATGTGCTGGGTATCAACCAAAGTCAATTGGGTAATCGTTTCGCGCCTCAGGTCGTTATGGCGCACAAAGGGCAGCTTACTTTCGTACAGCGTTACAAAGTCGCGCACGTTACGGTTAAGCGTGGGCGGCAAAACCGGTATCGCATCTCGGTAAAGATGCCAGGCTCCCAAGAGCGAGGCAACGGCATCAAAATCGGCGTTCGAGTGGGTATAGATGATATGCATAGCCCCAGTATACCACAGAATTCAATGGCGTAGGTACAATGACAGATCAGGTTACGCTTCGTTCGGCTACACGCGCCGACACCGCAACAATTGCCCATTTATGGGTTGATACATTTCCGGACAAGTTTGGTCCAATCTTGGGGGATAAAGCAGAGCCAATTCTTTATGATTGGCTGAGGCTAAGTGAAAGTCACCTCTCTACAACAACGGTCGCGGAGATATCCGGGGTTGTGGGTGGTTTTATTGCGTTGAAATCTCCCTCTATTACAACACCGAATAATGGGCGCTGGTTTTGGCACGCCCTTCAACTCCATCAAAACATGTGGCAAGCGACGTGGAGTTTTTTCAAAATGTCTCTTCTTGACAGCCGCCGACCCGTTCGCAACGACGAGGTTTACATCGAAATGTTAGGGGTCACCCCGTCGTGGCGAGGGTGTGGATTAGCCAGTCAACTCATTCGACATGCTGAAGATGTAGCTCACCGTGAGTCGGTTAAAAAGTTAAGTCTCAACGTGGTTTGCGACAATGCGACAGCGATTGAAGTGTATCACAAGTTAGGCTTTGAACTGAAACGTCGAACGCAAAGCCCTGGTCTAACGTTGTTAACCGGACACCAAGGCTACTATGAGATGGTTAAGTATATTTAGAGAAAAGGTGCTATAACCCGCAATCGATAACAGCTTTATCGAGCAAATTCGCGCAGATAAAAGCCTACTTTTTCTCTAAGTTCTTCTTTCGCCTGCTCAAGGCTCATCCGTTCAACGATAACGCCATTTTTGAATAAAATAAGTGTGGGGATAATCAACACTTCATAGCTCGAGGTCACCATCGGATTTTCTTCTATATCGACTCGTACAACTTTAACTTGGTTGCCATAAACATCGGCAAGGTCATTCAGCAAGGGTTCAAGGGTTTTACAGGGAACGCACCATTCAGCCCAAAATTCGGTAATCACCAAAAGATCGCTTTTAAGAACTTGAGCATCAAAGCTGTTGTCTGTAACGGTTATCAAGGCGGCCATGCACCAACTCTCCTACACATCGGATTTTCTACAAATATACTATTCTCTCTCTAGCATGTCAACATTTACAGGTCTCGAACAGCAATGCTGTGTATGGTAAGTAATCCCCAAAGATTAAGGAACTTGCTATAAAAATGGCCAGGGACAGCCTCTTTACGTATCGATTTCAGGGCACAACCCCTAAGTTAAAGGATAAAGCTTTGTGAAACTTTTTTCTAACTCTTTTTTGACTTAAGCATTAAATTGAGTATTATTATGATGGTGGATTAGTCCCTAATCACAATCTTTCTTTCCTCAACAACAAAATCTTCTAGCCATTTTTCAAGAGGTTATTTATATGCATTCGGCCCCACGACGGTGCCTCATCTCACACACAAAGCTTAGCCATCCAATGGGTTAATGCTTTTTTTGCTTTCTCCACAATCAAGCAAAGGCTTGCTTAATTTTGAAACAGATATTTGACAACACAACAAAAAGTTCTATACTATGTTACATATGTTCAATTTACACATACTCATGAACATATGTACAGACAACACTCACATTAAAGTCTGTTTGTCAAAACAGAGTGATGCTGTCTGAATTCTAATAATATGTGAGCACTGCCTGCGATACTTAAAGATGAGGTCGTAATGCTTACCGCTACCATACCGACAACAACTTCCAACAACCAACTTTTCAATTGCAACAACTGTATAGTATTCAAAAAAAGGCACAGTACTGCCCCAAGTATATACCTTGGATAGTGCTGTGCCTTTTTTGTTTAAATTTTTTCTAAACAGGGCTATGGCCCTTCCTTTCGGCCGATAAAACCCAAATTCACTTCGGAGGTGTTCATGAATGTTCGATCC
>JAGRBZ010000744.1 GCA_020433805.1 Anaerolineae bacterium | reverse complement strand
CCCAGCCGCCAAGAAGGGTTTGGTATTCCCATCTTAGAAGCCGGACTGGTTCGCTTGCCCATTTTCGCCACCGACCTGCCCCCCTTTCGCGAAAGTGCCGCCGATAAAGCAATGCTTTTTCCATTAGATACACCACCCTCCCAAGTAGCCGCCGCAATATATGACGCACTTCAAAATGATCGTGCCTTTCAACTGCGCCGCCGCATGATAACCCAATTTACCTGGTTGGGAATTGTGAAAAACACAATCCTCCCCCTTCTCGAGCAGGTTGCATCCGGTAACAAAGGCTGAACTGTACACCTTGCCTCACAACGATCGTGAGACGAATTCCAGCCGACACACTCAAAACCTTATCTGACCCAAGACGAACCACGTCTCTATGCGTTGCGCCCTGCAAAAGGTGACAGTCTCTTTTGACGAAAAAGGGCGTTCGCGCTTGGCACCAAAGTGACTGTCACCTTGTTCAAGGTTTTGGCTCACCAAATTCCCGATAGGCAGCATGGCTTTATGACGTTAAGAGGACACACATTATGAGGTACACAGTTCAACAGGTGACAGTCACTTAGCCATCACAAATCGATCTATTTGGGCCAAACGGACGCCCATTCTAAATCAAAAAGTGACTGTCACCCGTTCGCTCACCCAACTGCGTAAGTCCTAACATATATCAGAAAGGAGAATTCTTATGGCTAAAAAAAAGAAACAATTTGAAGAATTAGGCTCACCCAAACCGAAAATAGCCCGAACACGTGGCTTTACCGTGGTGGTCCCTATTTTCGATGGCGAGCAAGCCGAATGGTTGGTCAAAACCGCACTGGCAATCACCAAAGCACAAAACGGTCGGGTTATCTTGGTTGGGATGGTTTTGGTACCGGAGGGCGAGTCGCTGACAACCGGCACGGGCAAGGCTCAGGCCAGCCGGGCTATATTAGACCAACTGCAAGATCAATTCAAGAACGAGCCTATCTATGTTAAACCGCGCATTCGCGTGGTGTACGAGCCGTGGCGGGCGCTGGCGACCATCGTTGCCAAAGAAAAAGCGAGCCTGGTGGTACTCCCCTGGCGGCGCGACGACACCCATGAACTGTTTGCCATCAACTTGGATGTTCTGCTGGGCCACCTCGATTGTCACGTTGTCGTAGTGAGCGGCGATGCACCAAAGCAGCTCAACAACATCCTCATGCCGATGCGCGGTAGCCAGGAAGCACCGCTGACGCTCGAAGTAGCGATTTCACTGGCCAAAGCCGCCGGCGCGGAGATTACCATGCTCTACGCCACCGACGGCGACTCCAGCCCTCGCAGCCAACAAATTTATCGCGAGATGGCCCGTATCAGCCAGGGCCACCCCCAGATCAAGCGGGAGCTGCGCGTACCGGCCAATGCCCTCACCGCTATTTTGGAGCAAGTAGAGCATCACGACATGGTCATTATGGGCGCTTCCGAAGCCGCACCCGGCCGGGGCGCGCTGGCCATCGGCCATATTCCCCGCCAGTTGCAAAAGAAGAAGGTTGGCCCCTTTATGGTGGTGCGCACCCACCGGCCACCGCCCCTCATTGAAATGGGCAAATGGAACAAGCCAGAGCCGCTGCCGGCCACAACCACCTCCGTCGTTGTGGACAAATGGTTTGCCGAAAACACCTTCAGCAGCCAGGAGTTTGAAGACTTAGAGCGTCTGGTAGCCCTTAAGCAGGCCCAAAAACTAACTATCAGCCTGGGATTGCCCGCTTTGAACGAAGAGGAAACCGTCGGCAAAATCATCAAGACGATGCAAGACGCGCTAATGAAAGAGGTGCCGCTGCTGGATGAGATCGTGTTAATCGACTCCGGCTCGACCGACTATACCGTCGAGATTGCGCAGGAGTTAGGCGTTCCGGTTTATCAGCACAGCGAAATCCTACCGCAGTATGGCTCGGTGCGGGGCAAGGGCGAAGCGCTGTGGAAAAGTCTACACGTGCTAAAAGGCGATCTTATCGCCTGGATCGATACCGATATCGTCAACATTCACCCGCGCTTTGTTTATGGCATCCTGGGGCCGCTGCTCCGGCACAGTACCGTTCAATATGTCAAAGGCTTCTACCGGCGACCGCTTCGCATGGGCGAATCGCTGCAGGCCGGCGGGGGCGGGCGCGTAACCGAGCTGGTCGCCCGGCCTATGTTCAACCTCTTCTACCCGGAACTGTCGGGCATCATCCAGCCGCTGGCCGGAGAATATGCAGGCCGCCGTAAAGCGCTGGAACGCATGCCGTTCTACGTCGGCTACGGCGTGGAAACCGGCTTGTTGCTGAACCTGGTTGAGCAGTACGGCATCAGCGCCATTGCCCAGGTTGACCTGCGCGAGCGCATTCACCACAACCAGTCGCTGCGGGCGCTGGGCCGCATGGCCTTTGCCATCATCCAGGTCTTTATGGACCATTTGGAAGACCGCCAGCAGGTCAGCCTGCTGAACGAAGTGAACCGCACGATGAAGATTATTCGCCACGAAATGGATGGCTATTCCCTACAGGAACATCCCATCTCCGACCAACGCCGCCAGCCGATTATCACCATCCCCGAATATCGAGGCCAGCACAACATCAGCAATTGGAGCGGCGTCGATTTTGAATGGAGCGAAGACAGCGGCATGGAAGAAGAGGAGGAACTGCTGATATGACCACCCTCTATCTAATTCGCCACGGCGAAACCCCCTGGAATGTCGAAGGCCGCTACCAGGGCCAGCTCGACCCGCCTTTAACGGCCAAGGGTCACCAACAGGCCCAGGAGACCGCCGTGGCCCTAGCCGAGATCGGTTTCGACGCCATCTACAGCAGCGACCTGGCCC
>JAGRBZ010000743.1 GCA_020433805.1 Anaerolineae bacterium | reverse complement strand
GAAATGGCGACGAACTACACCGTTTTTATTCAACTCCTCGACCAGACCGGACAGGTAGTGGCACAAGTCGATCAGCAGCCGTTAAACGGAACGGCTCCCACCACCACCTGGCTGCCTGACGAAATCCTGACCGACAGCTACACACTCACGCCGTCGGCTCCTCTCCCGGCCGGGGATTACCAACTCATTGCCGGTTTCTACAACGCCGCTACCGGAGAGCGGCTGCCGGTCGACTCCGGCGGCGATTTTGTGGTGTTAGGACAACTTCCGGTACAATAACGGTATTATGATTCAGATCACGAACAGCATTACGATTGACGACAACGAAATACAGCTTGAAGCCATTCGCGCTTCCGGGCCGGGTGGGCAAAACGTCAACAAAGTGGCAACGGCCGTACAGCTTCGGTTTGATGTGGCCCAATCGCCTAACCTACCGGAAGATGTTCGGGAGCGGCTGGCTCGATTGGCCGGACAGCGATTGACCAAAGACGGCGTCATCATCATCGAAGCCCAACAGTTTCGGACGCAGGAGCGCAACCGGCAAGATGCTATCGACCGGCTGGTTGCCCTTATTCGACGGGCCGCCGAGAAACCCAAAAAGCGCCGCCGAACCACGCCCAGCCAGACAGCAAAAAAGCGACGCTTAGAAAAAAAGCGTCGCCGGGGAGAGAAAAAACGTTTACGCGGACCGGTGGATGACGGGGACTAAGTTTGAAATACCTCGTCTGATGGTCGAGACAGTTGGTTGGGGAGTTTAATGAAGCCGTTGACGAGCATCACGCCTGCTAAGATCAATACACACCCGACATAAGCGTTCCAGGTAAGCTGCTCATCCAAAATAACAACACCTAATACTAAGCCGACAATCGGCACCAGATACGTTACCATCGACACCTGTGAGGCACTCAACTGCTTGATGAGGCGGTAATACACAATGTACGACAGCGCCGTACCGAACAGAGCCAGAGCCAACACTGCTCCAATGGCGTTCACCGAGGGCAGTGCCATGCCAAAGGGTTTATCGATGAGTAAGGCCAACGGTAACGCATAGAGCGTCGCCATGCCCATTTGGGCCGTCGGCGCAACCAAAGGCGGCAAATCGTGCAAATAGGTGCGGGTGTAGACAATGGCGATACCGTAGCTGGCGGCAGCGGCTCCGACCGCGATCAACCCCCACAGGCTGGCGTGAACTCCCGCCTGCAGCGAAGGCATCACAAAAAATAACAGCCCCCCAAAACCAACCAACAAACCAAGCGACTTGCCGGGCGTTAACCGATCGTCCTTTGTCAAAAAGTGGGCCAGCAGGATGGCGTATAGCGGCGAAGTTCCATTGAGCACAGCCGCCAGAGCACTGTCGACGTGCTGCTCACCGAAAACCAACAAAGCAAACGGCAGCGCATTATGCAGCATCCCGGCCACAGCGAAACGAGTCCAGATAGGGCCAAATTTCGGCAAGCGGCCTCCCTGCCGGCGCAGGATACTGTACAAAACCAACGTGGCAATACCAACTACCGCCGTAACTGTGGTAAAAGGGGGAATTTCGGCCACGGCGACTTTTACAAATAAAAACGATGATCCCCATAGAAGTGCGAGAAAGAATAACTTGAAGAAGTTTGTGAGTTGCATAATATGGTCCTTACATCATGATGGATGAATGTGGTCTGTACTAGCATAGGCCAAATGCTCTCAAGATGTAAGGGCTAAAAGTCCCGAATAATTGGGCCGAAGGTACTTACAAAAATTGCCCGAAAGTCACATGGGGTAGTAGAAGACTGGGGGCTGGTAATTAGAGATTAAACAATCTCCGGTCTCTAATCTCCCAAAACGAAAAGTAATCGTGGTCAGTTTGCACGCCATACTCTCCTGCCATTAAGTTAGTAGCATCCCGAGTAGGGCGAGCGCAGCAAGACCGTATCGAGGGGTGTGGCCCCAAATCGTCGTTGTAGACGCACCCCTCGATACGCCTCCGCGTTGCCCTTCGTCAAGCTCAGGATGCAACTCCGGCTACTCGGGAGCTTTCACAGCTTAACTTAACGACATTGAAGTCATACTCTGGTTATCAAAGTTGAACCGGCGCATCTTTTCGGCGAGGCTGTAGCCAAGGCAGTGATTGGAACACTCCATTGACCACCATCACCCCGGCCAAGATGAGCGCACAGCCGACATAGGCATTCCACGTGAGCGTTTCATTGAGAACAACCACGCCTAAAAATACGCCGAAGACCGGAATAACATACGTGACCATCGAGACAAACGATGCATTCGCTTGCTCAATAAGGCGATAGTATATGACGAAGGCCAGCGCCGTGCCGAAGGCAGCTAACACAAACAGCGAACCGGCAGCGGCCAGAGAAGGCATCGGAAGCGTGTAGGGACGTTCGATGAGCAGCGACAGCGGAATCATATAAAGAGTCGCTACAGTAAGTTGGGCTGTAGGAGCGACCAACGGCGGCATACCACGCAAATTCAGGCGCGAGTAAACCATCGCCACGCCGTAGCTAATCGAGGCAACGACCACAGCGATCAATCCCCACGATGTTGCCTCCATACCACCCGTCAACGACGGCGCGATCAAGACAATCAACCCACCAAAGCCAACAAGAACACCGACCATTTTGCCCGGCGTTATACGATCATCGCTAACAAAGATGTGGGCAAACAAAATCGTAAAGAGAGGTGTCGCGCCGTTGCTAATGGCAGCCAGCGCGCTATCAATGTACTGTTCGCCCCAATTAAACAGAGTGAACGGCAGCGCATTCTGTACCAGGCCCATGACTGCAAAATGTATCCAGACCGGCCCCAATTTTGGCAAGCGACGTCCC
>JAGRBZ010000742.1 GCA_020433805.1 Anaerolineae bacterium | reverse complement strand
TATTAAAGACGTCAATTTAGTGAGCAACTTCAATAAAAACACCTGCTATTCTATCTCAATACATTTTTTACCTTTACCTAAAATAATTTTTTGTAATTAAAGAGGAGGAGTTTGAAACGGTATGCCGCACAAACTCCTCCTCTTTAATTCTCAGTACCTGTTTTAGCTAAAGGCGATAGTGTTATGTAGAAACGCTATCGGTTTGTTTTATTAAAGTTGATTGCTATAACGACGCCTGTATAATTAAAGAAAGCCCACTCCATTTGTATTAGGATGGTTGCCCTTCAATGGTGATGGTCACACACAGCAAACGGGGTAACGCCTACATATAAACTTGGCAACTTGATGCTTAATATAACCTCCGGGCTAGGCCACAAAAATCTAAGGACAATAACGGGTGTGACCCTTTTTGCGTACAATGATGTGCTGCAATTGGTTGAGTCTGCTGTTGGTCGAGGCGGAAAGGTTGATTTTAGCAGCAAAAACTTAAGCGGCGCAAACTTAATTTTAACCAATCTAACGCACGCCGATCTAACCCAAGCCAACCTGACCGGCGCTTTTTTAAGTGGAGCCAATCTCTCCTTTACCAATTTTAAGCAGGCAAATTTAAGCGAGGCCAACCTTGTCCGGGCTAATCTACGTATGGCCAGCCTGCAATATGCTTATTTAGGCGGGGCCGACTTATTTCGAGCCAACTTGGTTATGGCCGACCTTAGAAACGCCGATTTAACCGAAGCCTCGCTTGATGAAGCAGACTTACGAGCAGCCAAATATAATTATGCCACCAAGTGGCCTGAAGATTTTGATATAGGACGAAGTCATGCAATCTATGTAGATTAAGCGTTACGCAGTTAGATGCAACAACAGAGGTGGTCTACTTGCTCACGAGAAATGGTAACACCTCAGGTGACTGGCACTTTGTCTCAAATAAAGAACATTGAATGGAATACAACGCTGCTATTACCGTGATTAAGTGCCAGTCACCTTGTCTGCTGAATAAATACAAATGGAGATGAAGAGATTTGGAGAGTGTTAAGCAACATCTCCGTATCTCTTCATCTCCAAATCTCCTCACTTATTCACTTTCCGCAAAAATTTT
Source organism: Anaerolineae bacterium (assembly GCA_020433805.1). Lineage (GTDB taxonomy): Bacteria > Chloroflexota > Anaerolineae > 4572-78 > J111 > JAGRBY01. The sequence continues at coordinate 1,726 of JAGRBZ010000742.1, read as the reverse complement.
AACGGCTGTATCGGTAGAGAGATCATCGACGGATAACTCAAGTACTCCGTCATCTTGGGAACGCACCGTCTCCGTTTTAAGGATTTGTTGCGTTGTGTCTAATCCGTAAGTGTCCCACCATTGCACGGTGTACGGTTGATCGGGCGAAAAACCGTCAAGAGTAATGGTGCCGGATACCGGCGCGATTGAAGCATCATCGGCCACATTTTTCCAGGTGTGACGTGTGTTTTGTAGCCACAGATGGGCTTGATCATTTTTCGTATCTTTTTGTCCCCAAACCCGAATATCAGATGAAGAACTTGTCGGCTCGGCGTCTTGATAATTGCCGTTGTTTAAAGGAATATCCTTAATGAAGTTGTAGAAATTTCCAAACATAGGTCGATAGTCATGCGCATCGGGGTTAACAATATGGTCTTGCGTGGGGCTACCCGTCCAATACAACTCGATCATCCCGCCGGCGTTGACACCGGCCCATAAAAGGTTATGCAGCCATGTTCCCTCTGTTAGATTGGTAGAGAACGGATCTTGCTCATCAAACAGAAAGCCGGTTTCACCGCGAATAAGAGGTTTGCCGGAACCGTTCTCTTCTTTGGCTCCATAATAGGTACTCAACTTTTCAGAAACAAGGGCGGCGTCATAAAAATCGTCAGTTGTATAAATATCAGCGAACGGTTGCGTATCGCCTTCGTGAATATAGTGATGAATGTCGGCATAATCAATGTAGGGATAGTCATTACTATTCCAGAAGGCGGTTGGATAGTTATTCCAAAAGGAGGTCGTAACCAGATGCATATTCGGATGGGGGGTCGTTTGGCCTTCCGGAATAAAGCTTTGCTGAAAGTATTTACCCATTTCATCCGCTAAAATGTAATGCTCGGTACTGCCCGGATCACCCTCGTTCAGCAGTTCCCAGGAATGAATATGGGGTGAATAGCCCCATCGGGCTTGCAAATAACGCCACCAGGCTTCTTGCAGCCAGCGGGTTTTACTTTTGCGGTTGGTTTCTCGGCCATTTCCGTAGAAAAGGGCATTGTCTTCAGGATTGTTCGGAAAAAGCGATCCGTTTGGCTCAAAAATGTTGAGTGTAAAATCATTTTTTTCCAGCACAACCAGTTTGAGGTAAAGGTCGTTATCCGCAGCCTGCTCAACGATTTTGTCAAAGACAAATCCATTACGCTGCTCAAAGTACTGATGATGAGCCATCCAGGGCCTATAGACAACATTAGGGCCGAACTGGTCATTGCCCATCTCTTCTTCCATCCACAGGTAATCGACAAAAACATTCCCGGCTGTGGCATTTTCAATCGCCAGATAAAAATAGCCTAGAAAGTCACGATCGCCGCTGTTGAAATGACCTTCCAGAATTTCCCATCCCTCATGCTCCGGATCGGGATAGTGTGACCACTTCGGATTTTCTTGATAAGAGGCCGCTAACTTCTCACCGGTCTCCGGATGGTAGCAGCGTGCTTTTTCATTATTATCATCCCACAGCCAGCCGCCTGTTTTAACCGCAAAACCATAACCTTCCCCGGCAAACTTGGGACCGGTCAAACCCTCTTCTTTATAGCGAACGCGCAGGCGATAGTCCGTATGGGGTTTTAAGGGTAACTCAGGCGACAGCCAACCTAGATTGATGCAGGGGACGAAATCCCATTGATAGCCGTCGCTAAACGCTTTTTCGTTATGGGACAACCACAAAAAGAGTTCGCTTTCAGGCAAAGCAAGG
>JAGRBZ010000741.1 GCA_020433805.1 Anaerolineae bacterium | reverse complement strand
CAGGTGATCTTCCAAACCGGCCATCTCCGGGTAGGCGCAGACAACTTTTAGCTTGCCTGACTGTTCCATCTGTTCAAAGTCGATACCCCAGCCGCCGGCGTTGCGAAAGAGCTGTTCGCGGCTTTCTTCAAAGGCAAACAACAGACAGCGTTCATTATTGTTGACCCCACCGGCCGCAAAATGCGTCGTCAACAAAGTTTTGCCGGTGCCGGTTGCCCCGGAAACCAGAATGATGGAGTCGCGGAAGAAACCGCCGCCGCACATCTTGTCTAGCTCGGCGCTGCCGGAGGTGACGCGAATATCGGATGATTGTTGTTTTAGCTCGATAGCGGACAGAGGTATAGCCACAATACCCTGCTCGGGAATGATGGTAAAGGGAAATTCTCCTTTTTGATGAGGCGCACCCCGAAATTTGAGTATTTCTACGGTGCGGCGGCGTTTCTCTTCTTCCAGCACATTGCGCAAGATGATGACGTTATCGGCCACAAACTCCTCAACCCCAAAGCGGGCAATATCGCCGTACTCTTGGGTTCGCTCGGCGGTCATTACGGCCGTTACGCCCATTTGCCGCATGGTCATGGCAATTTGCAGCAAAATGCGGCGGATGGCGCTCCTATCGGCAAATTGGGTAAAGATAGCGCCCAGAGAGTCCATCGACAGGCGAACAGCCCCCACTTTCTGGACGGCGTATTCAACCCTGGCCAGCAGGCCACCCATGTCATACGTACCGGACACAACGTTTTCCTCACCGGGACGGGGAGAGGCATCAACAAAGGCCCATTTTCCTTGTGACTCCCAGCTTTCAATATCCCAGCCGAAACCGGTCATGTTTTTACGGATGTCTTCCGGTGTTTCTTCAAAGGTTACAAAAACGCCGGCCTCATCCTTTTTTGTAATGCCCTCGGCCAGAAACTGGACGGCAAAAACAGTTTTGGCGCTACCGGCGCTGCCGGACAGGAGGGTGGTGCGTCCCTTGGGCAATCCACCATTGCCGATATGGTCAAACCCTGGGATACCGGTTTCTAATTTGGGTACTGACTTGCTTAGTTGCGGACTCATGCTTGTCCACCTCCTGTGTGTTTATTGTTAAGCTGTGTATCAGATTTTAGATCAAGTCCAAACAAAACCTGGTCAACATCGGATAAATCGCCAATAATACGCCGGATGGGTTCCGGCAATTCTTTAATCAGCGTTGGGGTGGCGAGTATTCTTTCATCCTCGGCTAGTTGGGGCTGTTCCTGTATATCAATAATAACGAGCCGGTATTGTCCCTGCAACGATTGCTCGCAGATGTGGCGCAGGTTGGCAATGGCCAGTTGAGACCTTGGGGTTTGACCGGTGATATACAATTTCAGTAAGTATTCAGACATTACTCTATTCCTCGTTTGTTCTGTTTAGGAGATCACGCGCAGTATTCTCCGCCTCGGCACCGATATAAGAGCCTCGATAAAAAGAGACTAAATAGCCCATGAGTTCAAGCACCGTTAGCCGCCCTTCTTCAACGTAGGCCTGTGCTCTAATGGTGTTTACCTGGCGAATCTTATTTTTTAGAGCGATACTGTGCAGTTCTGTCACATCGCGTGGTTGGGCTTGTAAAAGGCCCAATTGCTCGCTGATATTTCGCAGTTCCTCTGAAATGTTGTGTTCAATTTTATAACTCCGCTGTTCCAGAGCCAAATCTAAGATGTTGTTATAGTGTTGGACCAATTTTTCAAAGGCTTCCGACGAACGCTCATGCAGAGGAAGTTGGTCAGGCGTTGTGGCGATAGTGGTGGGTTGCGTTTGGTTTGAAAGCCGCTCTAACAAGCGAAACTCCCGGTACCGTGCCTCCTCTGCCTGCACACGTTCGGTGATGTCACGTTTGATCGCGACAAAATTGACCACCTTGCCCACCCGGTTGAGAACCGGGGCAATGGTCATCTCCTCATAGTAAATCTCGTCGGACTTTCGGCGGTTGATGATTCTGCCTAGCCAGACTTGACCGGCCAGGATAGTTTGCCACAACCGTCTATAAAATAAGGCGTCGTGCCAGCCCGATTTTAGGATACGTGGGTTTTTCCCTAAAACTTCGGCCTTGCTGTAGCCCGTCATCCGCTCGAAGCTGGGGTTAACGTATTCGATCTTGCCCTGAGGATCGGTAACTATTACCGCCTCGGCTGTATATTCTATCGCTCGGCTCAACCGGCGATGCTCTGCTTCTGTCTTTTTATATTCAGCTGAGTCATTCGTCAAGAGTTCCAACTGCTGTCGCAACGTTTGAACTTCTTGGATCAGTTCTTCTTTTGATTTATCGTTGTCGTTCATGTCACTCCTCAACCTTTTGACGTATTTTCCTTTGACGCATTACATTTGGTCAGTACGACGGGAGGAAGAAGGAAGGGGTTGGAAATAAGGAGCCGGAAGTACGCCGTTTTTTGTCCTAACCGTTACGCGCTACGCCTTATGCAAGATAATGCCCTGTAAAATTTCTTTTTGTACCTATTATGTGAACGATTTGATAGCTTAATGCACCAGCGGAACGATACATTTTTGTTCGGAATGGCATCTTCACGAAAATTTTTTAAGTTTTCAAATTTTGACTCAAGTCTTCAAATAAAAAATGAACTTTTCAAATTTTGGAACAACACAATTCTACAAAGATTTAAGTTTTCAAATTTTGACTTAAGTCTTCAAATAAAAAATGAACTTTTCAAACTTTGGAACAACATAATTCTACAAAGATTTAAGTTTTCAAACAAAGATTGAACTTTTCACCATAAATATGCGCACATAGAAGGGGTTTCTATTATTGGGCAAAAAAGAGACGCGCATAGAGAGGGTTTCTATTGG
>JAGRBZ010000740.1 GCA_020433805.1 Anaerolineae bacterium | reverse complement strand
GTTGATGGGGCTTACGGTGCAGCCGCAGCAGCCTTAGGCGAAGCGGGTCCGCCGGAATTCGCGGCGCTGCCACAGGCCGACTCGATTGCGCTCGATCCCCATAAATGGCTGTATGTTCCCCTGGAAGCGGGAGCGGTTCTGGTGCGCGATGCCGGCGTCTTGACCGATACCTTTGCTTATCATCCTGACTTCTTTCTTGAACCCAGCGACAAGATACAGTACCACGAATACGGTCCGCAAACTTCGCGCGGCTTCCGTGCGCTCAAGGTGTGGCTGGCCTTGCAGCAGGTCGGGCGGCAGGGTTACCGACAGATGATAGCCGAAGATATTCGTCTGGCCGAAACGCTCTATCACCAGGCCGAAGCGCACCCGGAATTGGAAGCGTGTACCCATTCCTTGAGCATCACCACCTTCCGCTACGTCCCATCCGATTTACAAGCGGGCGATGAGGCCACCGAAGCCTACCTGAACGATTTGAACAAAGCCCTGGTCGAGCATTTCCACGCCAGCCCGGACGCCTTCCTTTCGAATGCCGTCGTCCAGGATAAATATGTAATGCGTATGTGTATTGTCAACTTCCGTACGTCTATCGAAGATATCGAGGCGTTACCCAATATTGTGCTGGCGCAGGGGCGTCAACTCGATAGACAGTTGAGACCTGCTCATCTGCGTGAAAAAGTGAGAATGTCATAACTTTTTCATTTTGCTAGATGACCCATCTGAAGGAGCCAAACCATGACCCCCAACAAAATTCTGGCCATCCTGGCCCATCCCGATGATGAAACCCTCGGCTTCGGCGGAACCCTGGCCCGCTATGCGGCCATGGGCATCGAAACCCATCTTATCTGCGCGACCCGAGGCCAGCGCGGCTGGTTTGGCGCACCAGACGATAATCCCGGTCCTGATGCACTCGGCGATATCCGCTCCGGCGAACTCCAGAAGGCGGCCCGGATACTGAATCTCCAGAGCGTTCATCTGCTCGATTACATGGATGGCGATCTCAATCAGGCCGACCCGCAGTCGATTGCGCATCAGCTTGCAACCCATATTCGGCATATTCGTCCCCAAGTGGTGTTGACGTTCGATCCCTACGGCGTTTATGGTCATCCCGACCACATTGCCATTGCCCAATTTACCACTGCTGCCGTTGTCCAAGCCGCCGACGGGTTGCGCGTTAACGGTGTCCCATCCCATCGCGTCGATGCTTTATATTACCGTGTGTTAACTGCGCCGGAACTTATGGCCTACCAATCCGCCTTTGGCGATCTGGTCATGACAATCGATGGCGTTGAACGCCGTGCTACGGCATGGCCGGAATGGGCCGTAACGACCCGTATCGACACCCGCGCCTATGTCGAGCAGGTATGGCAAGCCGTCCAGGCCCACTGTTCCCAACTGCCTGGCTACGAACGGCTCATGGCTCTTCCCTCTGCGGAACAGCAAGCTATCTTTGGCATCCAAACTTTCTACCGCGCCTTTAGCTTCACCGCCGGTAGCCACAAGCAGGAAACCGAACTATTTCAAAACGTGCAGGTTGCTCTCTCAGCCGTGTAGTAGTATAACATCGGGGTAAATATGCAAGTCGATGCCGTGCCCAGAAAATATTGAAGCTCTTAACCACAGAGGCATAACAGTTTTTACCCCCCCCTAATCCCTACTACCTACCCCCTACCCCCATTTTTCGATGGGCCAATTGACGTTACCCTATCACCCAAAAGGAGAAAAACCATGCCCTTTATCAACACCATTCCCGATGCAGAGGCCACCGGCGACGTGCGCCGCATGTACGAGGAAAATCGAATGCCGGATGGACGCATTCCCAACTACGTTCAGATGTTTAGCCACCGCCCCGACGTTATGGAGATCTGGGGTAATCTCTTAGGCGCTATCAAAACCAACCTCGATCCCCGCCGCTACGAGTTGGCAACGCTGGCCGCCGCCCGCACCCTGCGCCACTCCTACTGCATGCTGGCTCACAGTCTGGTGCTGTGCGAACAGTTTTACAGCCAAGACGAACTGCTCCGCATCGCCACCGACTACCGCGCCGCCGACCTCGACCCGGCCGATGTGGCCATCATGGCCTACGCCGAGCAGGTCGTTCGCGATGCCACCGCCATCACTCAAGCCGATATTGACACCCTCAAACAACACGGCCTGTCCGATGCCGAGATATTCGACCTGACCACCGCCATCACCGTTCGCTGCTTTTTCAGCAAAGCGCTCGATGCCCTGGGGGTTCAGCCGGATGGAGATTATCTGGAACTGGATGAACAGTTCTATAAAACTTTGGCTGTCGGTCGCCCCATTGATGGACAAAACCCGACATAAGATTGTGACCTGCTAAGGAAAACGCCGTAGGCCGGGGGGCATGGGGGGTAGCTTCCCCCCCAATTCTCCCTTTTCCTACCTGTAGGAACGATGCCTGCATCGTGGTTTGCTGAGTTCGAAAAGTGATGACATGTCATTTCGCAGCGCAGCGAAGAAATCCCTGTGACACTACGCCTGAAAAGGTGTCCGGTAGGAAAAATTTAAAACAACAACATTCATTTCCCCCTGCGAATGCCTCGTGTTTTGAAATGTCTGAGGGATTTCTCCGCCTCCGGCTACGAAATGACAGTTGCGACTTTACTTATCGAACTCAGGTCATTAGCCCCCCGAAGGAACAAGCCCCTTAGAGACCAACCCTTGGAGCGGAGCAACTCCGCATCTCGTGGAAACATGCGCTTTTGTGCGCTTTTTTCGGCGCGACAGTTTCGAATTAACCGAAAATCCTGGTTTCTTTTCTAAGTTTATCGGCTCTTTTGGAACTCAGGGGGTTGACAAAATCGTAAA
>JAGRBZ010000739.1 GCA_020433805.1 Anaerolineae bacterium | reverse complement strand
GTGAGCCGTTTTTGGACAAAATTGATCGAATTGACCGAAAACCCTGGTTTCTTTCCCATGCTTATGTCAAAATCTCGTTGTAGTACTAGGAGATTAGTAAAATCTAGTATTCAGTCTCTAGTCAACTAATCTCTAATCTCTTATTGTTATCTCAAAAAATGAGCAACCGAGCATGAATCGTAAACAATGGACCAATATTCTTAAAATTGTAGTGAGCATTATTCTGCTTGCTTTTATTTTTATGACAATCGACATTCAAGCATTGATTATCACCATGCAGAATGCGCATCCGGCCTGGTTGGCGGCAGCGCTGGTCATGATGATTATCGGGGTAGTGATCCGCGCCATTCGCTGGCAGGTATTGCTTAATGCCCTCAACATTCGGGTGCCGATTGGAGAACTAACCGCCATTTATTTTATTGGCTTTCTTTTCAACAATCTCCTCCCCAGTGGCCTCGGCGGTGATGCAATGCGCGTAGTTGAACTCAACCGGCATAGTCCACGTGTCTCGGATGCTATCACCAGTGTCGTAGTCGATAGGTTTTTGGGGTTGTTTGCGCTGCAAGCAATCGCCTTGGTCGCGCTGGTGACCAATTGGGGAACCGTACCGAATAGCGTAGCCTATTTTACTATCGCCATTTTCATAGGCGGCTTGGTTGGCGGCATTTTATTGATCAATGTCCCATTGTATACCTCGCTCCGCCGAAACATTGGTCTGTTCCGCAAAATAACCGATATTAAATTTGTCGGCAACATTTTCGAGTCGTTTCAGCGCTACCCTTTGCCTGCTTTGGGTCAGTCTTTTGTGGTTGCTTTTATTTTTAACATTATTCACATCATCATGTACGCCTTTATCGGCTTCGCTTTCGACGCACCGGTGAGTGTGGCTCAGTACGCCGTCATCGTCCCAATTACCTCGCTGCTGCTCATCATTCCCATCAGCTTTGCCGGTCTCGGCGTTCGGGAAGAGTCGTTTCGCCAGCTTTATGGGCAAATCGGTGTAAGCCCGGAAGTAGCTGTGGCGATGGCGCTGATGGTATATTTCATTGGCAATGTTTGTACCGGGCTTATTGGTGGTGTCATTTATCTATTGCGTGGGGCACAGAACGTTGTATCAGAAGAACGTGGGGCACAGAACGTTGTATCAGAAGAACAATGAAAAAGTAATTGAAGAAAATATAGAAGAACAGCTTGTTATGAGCAAGCCGGAATTAAGCATTATCTTACCGATTTACAATGAGGTCGAAAGTATTCCCCATTTGCTTGATGAATTGGTTCCCGCTTTGGAAGCTACCGGCCACACCTTTGAGGTCATCTGCGTCGACGACGGCAGTCGAGACGGAAGCTACGGTGAACTCATGAAGTTGCGAGAGCAAGATGAGCGAATTCGAATCGTGCGCTTTCGACGCAATTTCGGTCAAACAGCGGCTTTTGCGGCCGGTTTTGATCGGGCTGAAGGGGCGATTGTCATCACGATGGATGCCGATTTGCAAAACGACCCCGCCGACATTCCCAAACTGCTGGCCAAGATTGATGAGGGGTATGATGTGGTTAGCGGCTGGCGAGTTGAACGCTGGCAAGAAGGTTTTGCCTCGCAGATCACCCGTAAACTACCGTCGATGACGGCTAACTGGCTTATATCAACCGGAACGGGGGTTCATCTCCATGATTATGGTTGCGCGTTAAAGGCCTATCGCCAAGACGTTGTTAAAGGTATTAATCTCTACGGCGATCTGCATCGCTTTATTCCGGCTATCGCCAGCTACTATGGCGTTACGGTAGCGGAGGTGCCGGTTAACTATCGCTCTCGCCAATTTGGCAGCAGCAAATACGGATTAGGGCGCATTGTACGGGTTCTGCTGGATCTATTAACCGTACGTTTTTTACTCAACTACTCAACGCGACCTATCCAAATTTTTGGTCTTATGGGCCTGGGTTCATTTGCTTTAGGCATTCTTATTGGCCTGTACCTGACCATTATGAAATTTGCTTACAATATGGATTTGGCTGAACGCCCGATGTTATTATTGGCCGTCTTGTTAGTGATGATTGGCGTTCAATTTGTCACGATGGGGCTATTGGGGGAATTGATCGTCCGCACCTATCACGAAAGCCAAAACAAACCTATCTATACCATTCGTGAAGAATTAGGTTAACGTACATTGCCGCCTTTCGGCGAATAAGACCTGACAGGTTTTCGAATGGGTCTTAATGCGGCTAAATGCTCCGAATGGCCTTGATTTTTCTCGAAACAGTATCTCCAAAAACCTGTCAGGTCTGACCGGCGGCAACTTGCGTTAGTCCAAATTTACTTATTATGCAGAGAGAGAATTTCACCATGTTACAACAAACCATTAACGCTATCCAACCATTAAACCAAGAGGCTATGGCCCAGGCGCAAAACCGCCAAAACCAGTTAACAAAACCGGCAGGCTCGCTCGGTCGCCTCGAAAGTTTATCCATACAAATAGCCGGAATGACCGGCCAACTTAACCCAGCGTTGGCAAATCGAGCCGTTATTGTCGCAGCCGGTGATCACGGCGTTACGGCTGAAGGCGTCAGCGCGTTTCCCTCAGCGGTTACGCCGCAGATGGTGCTCAATTTCCTTAATGAAGGAGCCGCCATTAATGTTCTGGCTCGACAGGCCGACGCGCGTGTGCTTGTGCTCGATGCCGGAGTCGCGGCCGAACTGCCCGAACACCCCAGTCTCATTAACGCCAAAGTTGCGTTCGGAACCCAAAACTTTGCCGTCGGTCCGGCCATGACGCGCGAACAGGCTATTCAATCCATTGAGGCCGGCATTGCGGTGGTTACACAGGAATGCCAAAATGGGCTAAATCTGGTTGGCACCGGCGATA
>JAGRBZ010000738.1 GCA_020433805.1 Anaerolineae bacterium | reverse complement strand
GTCATCTCACACTTCCCTCACAATCCGTACAAAGTTAACCCGCATCCCGGCCCCACCGCTGATAGGATCGAGCGCGTAGGTGGTTTGCAGCTTGGTGTCGCTGGCTCCCTTGCCGTTGGCCCGGCTGAGTTGCGGCGCGTTCTGCCCAAAGCCGTGAACCATATAAACGGCATCGCTGCGGATGCGTTGGGTCGCTTTTACTTTTATCGGGCCGCTGCGGGCGCCGTCCTGGTTTTCCAGCCACACGTAAGCCCCATCGTCGATGCCTTGACGGGCGGCTTCGTCTTCGTTGAGCCACAGCTCGTTTTCGGGGTAAAGCTCGTTGAGCAGCGGCGTGTTTTGGGTTTTAGCAAAGGTGTGAACCGGATGCCGTCCGTAAAGCAGCCGGAAATATCCGTCCGGCGGCTCATCGACCGGCTCATAGGTTGGTATCGGATCAAAATTGGCGGCGGCTAACTCATGCGAGTAAAACTCGATCTTGCCGGAGGCGGTGGGGAAGGGCGACTCGCCTTCAAAATCGGCAAGATACGCTTTGCCCTTCTGCACGATGATGCCTTGCTCCTCGTGCATTTTGTCCAGGCTGGAACCGATAGACAACAGTCGCGCATCCAAATATTCTTCGGCAGTTTCCCACTTGAAGTATTTGTCCATGCCCAGGCGCAGCCCTAACTCACGGACCATCCACCAGGCCGGTTTGGTATCGTACAGCGGTTCGACAGCCGGTTCGCGCATAGCAATATAGGGTGTCTTGTGGGCGACAACCCACAGCTCGTCGTACCGTTCCAGCGCGGTGGCTTCGGGAAAGACGACGTCGGCCCAGGCAACATGCTCTTGGGGCAGCACGTCGACCGCCAACACAAAATCCAGCTTCTTGAGCGCCTCGACGGTGCGCTGCGGATTGGGTATGGAGTTGAGCAGATTGACGCCGTAGACAATTAACGCTTTGATGGGGTACGGCTCGCCGCTAATCATCGGATCGATCAGTTCTTGCATGGCCGTCGCTCCCCGCAGAAATCGGGTGCGTGCGCCGTCGGCCCTGGCTTTGCCGCTGGGGCCTAACGGCAGTTCGCTGCTTTCCTCACCCGGTTCGGCAGAACAGCCACCCGAACTACCGGTTACGGCAAAGGGCGGGTGGGGATAGGACTCGATATAGGGCGACTTGCTGAAGTAGATGCCACCTTCGCGTCCGTAAGCGCCCAGCAAAGCATTGATTATATAGATGGCCCGCATCCGCTGGGTATCGTTACCGTACCAGGTGACGTGTCGACCGGGAATGATGGCGGCTTGCGGTAAATTCTCGGCCATCACGCGAGCGGTGGCGCGGATCTGATCAGCCGGTAAATCGGTTATCGCAGCGGCCCATTCGGGAGTAAAGTCGCTGACGTGAGCGGCTAATTCTTCGAAGCCGGTTGTCCATTCGGACACGTAGGCTTGGTCGTACAACGCTTCATCAATAAGAACATTGATCCAGGCCAGCAGCAGGGCCGTGTCGGTGCCGGGTTTTATCGGCAGCCAGTAATCGGCCTTGGCGGCGACGTTCGAGAAGCGGGGGTCGACCACGATGACTTTGGCTCCTCGCGCCCAGGCGTTGGCAAAATCTTGCATGACCGTGTTGCGGGCATCTTCGCCGATGTGGCTGCCGATCAGCACGATACAGTTGATGGCTTCCCAATCGACCGGCTCGTGGCCGCCGATGGGCAGACCGTAAGTTAGTTTGGCCGCTTCCTCACGCGGACTGGTACATAATGATGATGACGGTTTGGCAGCGTTGGGCGTACCCCAGGCTTGGGCAAAATAGTCGGTAAACCAGAAATCGCCTGAGGTGTGGCCAAAGACAGCCACCGACTCGGGGCCAAAGGCTTGGCCGGTAACCTTCAGCTTCTCTGCCGTATAATCGAGCGCCTCTTGCCAGGTGACCTCTTTGAATTTGCCTTCGCCCCGTGCGCCGGTGCGGATCATCGGGGCGCGGAGCCGGTCGGGATCGTACATAAACGATGGCCCGGCCTGCCCCCGGGCGCAAAGCATCCCCCGGCTTTTGGGATCGGCCGGGTTACCGTCGACTTTGTAAACCTGCCCATCGACACTTTTAACCACGATGCCGCAGCGCCAGGGACACATATCGCAGTAGTTGTAGGTGGTTTTTATTTGACCTTTTCTGAACCAGGGCAGCCGCAGACCGTTTTGGCCCATCACGGTCGCCAGTGGTTGGGCGCTACAATTACTTAGCGATAAAGCGGTTGCGCCCAGGAGGGATGATTTAAGAAAAGAACGTCGGGTTATCTTTAATTTTGTTCTCGCCATAACGCTATCCTTGCGATAATTTGGCTGACAGCGCAGCTTCGCGCTCCATTGCTCGATACATGATGCACAAGACCGTCGAGAGCCATTCTTGATCCATGTGCTCTTTGGGGATGCCGTTACAGGCTCCCGCCTCCCAAATAAGCCGGCGATACTGGCGATAATGCTCCGGCAAAAGCACGACAACGCGCAGCCGAGGGTTATATTGGAGAAGCTCCGTAACCAACCTTGGCGTTTCGGAGCCTTTCATCTGCCAATCCAACACCAGCACATCGTCGCACTTTTTTTCAATGCGATCTTTAAGTGCCGTATAGGTGTCCACCTCGTCCGACGTCACCTCAAAGGGCGTAAGGTACAGTGCCGAATCCAAAATAGAATAAATGAGGCTCAGTGATTTTTCATCGGGGGTAGCAATTAATAAACGCAGCATAGGTGCTCTCGTTTTCACCGACGAATGGACGACGGTTCATAGCAAATATTTTCTTGGCTCAACAGGATTTCGTGGGGTTGACGCTATAAAACGTAAAACGTGATGCGTAAAAAAGAATTATGTTTTACGTT
>JAGRBZ010000073.1 GCA_020433805.1 Anaerolineae bacterium | reverse complement strand
AAAGTCCGTACTGACCAGGATAAGCAAAACGCGGATACCCAACCGTTTACTCACCGTCCAATAGAGCAACGGAATGAGGATGAGGTAAAACTCGGTCGTGCCCATAAACGAGATAACGTGCATCGGCCCATCAAGCGCCGGACTCATCGTTTGGAGGAACTGTATCAGTACGATGCCAAACTCAACTAACGTGTTCATTGAGACATGCTCCACTATTACCAGGATCACCAAGGTCACCAGCAGTATCCTATTTATTGTTATTATCTTTACAAATAGGGCCGACCCGTTTGAATCATCATGGACTAACATGATGCGCCTCCTTCAAGTCTTTATTATGACTTACGCAGTTGGGTGTCATAACCAAGGTGACAGTCACTATAGCTCGATTTATGGCATCGCAGTGACTGTCACCTTTTGAACTGCGTAACTTTTATTTATTTCAAAAATCACCAGCCTACCGACTGCGGAAAGGCGTAGCCCCGGAGCCAGGATTTTGAGCGGTTTATCTGAACAGTGCGTCCGGCCCGCTGATCCTGGCGGGCTTGCTGGTAAACCGACACCATTTTTCGGGCCTGTTCTTCGGCGTCAAAAGCTTGAGCCTGCTGCAAGGCCGCATTAGCCAGCCGATTCCGCAAAGTGGGATTATCCAGAACGCGACAGAGTGCCTGGGTTAAGGCCAACGCATCATTGTCGGTCAGGAGACCTTCGCGTTCATGCGTCACGGCATCGCGGGTGCCGGTGGCATCGACCGCTACTACCGGCAGTCCGGCAGCCATCGCCTCAAGCGTTACCAGCCCCTGGGTCTCGGTGATCGAGGCGAAACAGAACAGGTCGGCTGCTTTCAAATGGGCAATGACCTGGGTGTGGTCTAAGGTGCCGGTAAATTCAACGCGATCGGCAACGCCCAAATTCTGCGCCAGTGTTTCCAGCGAATTTCGTTCAACCCCATCACCGATTAGGACCAGCCGGGTATGGGGGCGCGTTCGCAAAATAGGTGCTGCCGCTCTAAGCAATGTCGGCCAATTCTTCTCTTTGGCTAAGCGACCAACCGAAATCAGCACCGTATCGTTGCCCCAGCCGCGCGCTCGACGCACCGCCTGCCCATTGGCCGCAGCCCACAACGATCTATCCAGGCCCATCGGGATGGCTGTGATCTGGCGGGTTATGCCATAATCTTCAGCCAACTGCGCTTTAATGCTGTTGCTGGGCACGATGATGTGGTGACACTGCTGCATAAAATGGGCCAGATAAGCTTTGATCGCCGCTTTGACCAGCGTCTGGTTAAACGGCACATAATGGCTATATTCCTGATAGCGCGTGTGGAAGGTGAAGACCAGCGGCAGATTCAACCGGGTTGCTTGGCCGGCCGCCGTCGAGCCGAGTAAAAACGGATGGTGCGTGTGAATGACATCCAGGTTTAATGTCGGCAGTAACGCGTTAACCTGCTGCGAAATCGGAACGGTGATCGGGTAATTGGGATGGGTGGGCAGTGTAAAGGCCGGATAGCGAAACACACATGGATCGTTACCTGTGCATTCCTTAGCATTCTGGGCAAAAATGAATACGTTGTGCCCCTGTTGCGACAGCGAGCGACGAAAGGTGTGAATGCACTGCACGACCCCGCTTACCACGGGAAAATAAGTGTTGGTAAAATAAGCGATTTGCATGATGAACTCCTTTCAATATCTATAAAGATGTCATTTCGCAGCGCAGCGGAGAAATCCCTTAGACGTTGCAATACAAAACCATTTGAAGGGGAAAATTTGAATGTTGTTGCTGCAAACTTTTCCAGCCGGATACTTTTTTATGCGCATGGTCACAGGGATTTCTCCGCCTCCGGCTACGAAATGACACAAGGACATCTATTTTCGAACTCAAGTTACTAAAACGGTTACGCCAATTCTTTCTTGACGGCCATAGGTTGATGTTGATTGACCAGCCCGTAACGCCAGACGAGATACGTGACTGCGGCAGCTCCGAGAGCGATGAGCCACGTCCAGCCGGACAGTTCAAACCCATAGGCACCGATGGCGGTTAGCACCACTACGCCAGGTAACCGGCCAAACAGATTGGCGATGAAGAAGCGACCGCCGGACATCGAACTCATCCCGGCCACGTAATTCATCACATCGGCAGGGAAAACGGGCAGCATAAAGGCTATCAAAAAGAAGATTAAACCCTTTTGGGCTGATAATGTGTTCCATTTATCCAGCACGTTAGCCGGAGCCAACCGTTCCACGACGGGTCGACCCGCCCAGCGCGCCAGCAGAAAAGTAGCCTGACTGCCGCCAACGGTAGCCACTAAATTGATGCAAAAGGCCGTGCCAAAACCATACACATACCCGCCGCTGATCATCAGAATGTGGCCGGGGATAGCTGCCACAACCACCTGTAACACCAGAACCAAGCCGAGCAGTAAAGGCCCGGCCAGTCCAAACTGTCCAAGGGTTGTGCTAACGGCTTCCCGGTCGCTAACAACAGCCAATAGTGCCACTAGGGGTGACCAAAACCGCCACAACAGCACCAATCCGGCTAGTATCAGACTTCCGGTTACCCACGGATCGGATTTTATTTTTTTTGTCGATGGGGATGATGTCTCTTCTGCTAAATGATTGTTGACCACGATTCGACCTCCATTGTTTGATACCTCTATTATCAAACAAAGCGGCGATAAAATCGCTGCGTCAGCAACCATTATTAGCCGGTTGATCTACCGATAATGGTAGATTTGGCTTAAGAAAAAAGGGCGACCGCTGATTGTTCAGCGGTCGCCCTTATATGAATTGTGGCTAGCGTCACGAGTTTTCGCCATTGTTAGAACACAGATTGGCAGGATTAACGGATCAGGAAAATACGGCAAAAATCCGTTTAATCCTGCGCATCGGTGTTCTTAACTCAGCCCACTGTAATCGCGGCGAAAAATTAAAGACGCTAACGGTTATGGGATTTTGTAAGGAACTAGCGAAGCTCTGCTTCAAACCGACAAGAGAATTGGACGCAGATGAACGTAGATAAACACTGATTTTTTGTTTTTTATCTGAGAAAATCAGCGTTCATCTGCGTCCTGTTTTTCATTACGCTTGTTGGGGAACGGCTCTATTGCGTATTAGATTTGGTCGTGGTCTACACCCTCGCCGGGACCTCATTACCCGCATCCCGAATGGCCTGGCGTAGATTGGTGGGCAGTAAAATCGCAATGCCGATGATGAAGAACGCGATGAGCGGCAGCAGCGCGGCCCGCGAACTGCCGGTCATCTGTACCGCCAGCCCAAATACGACCGGCCCAATCCAGGATGTCCCCCGCTCGCTGATTTCATACAGGCTGAAGTAAGCCGACTCTTGATTGGCCGGGATCATCTTGGCAAAGATAGAGCGACTGAGCGCTTGTGAACTGCCCAACACCAGCGCTTCGACAAAGGCCCACAGCCAAATCTGGCTGGACGTGTGCATCCAGGCAAATGCCCACACCAGCAAACCGGCCCAACCCGCCAGGGTGATAATGACGGTATATTTGGCCCCAATTCGCCCGGCCAGCCGGTTGAACAAAACAGCCCCCAATGCCGCGACAAATTGAACCATCAAGACCACGCCGACCAACATCTCCGGCTCCACGCCCAACTCGGCCACGGCAAAAATGGTCGCCACCGTGTTGACGGTCTGGATGCCGTCATTGTAAATGAGATAGGCAATCAGATAACGTAGGGTAAGGGGATATTTTCGGGCCATCGTTTTGAGCGTGGCTAAAAATGTCTTGAAGCTGTAAGTTAGGTAGTTGGCTCCTTCCGGCAGCGAAACAGCCATTGTTCGCTGTACCAGACGGCGCTGCGGATAGAGCCAGGTAAATACCAGCCACCACAACCCGGCTGCCGCCAGCGAGATGCGGACAGCTAATGCTTTGTCAGTCATCATCCACAACATCGCCATATTCAGAGCCAACATCAGGCCACCGCCGACGTATCCATAAGCAAATCCCTTTGAGCTAACCGTGTCCTGCTGATCGGGGTTGGCGATGTCCGGCAGAAAGGCGTTGTAAAAGACGATGGCCGCGCCGAAGGAGAGGTTGGCGATGATGAACAGCAGACCGCCGAGCAAGATCGAACCACTTTGCACAAAGAAGAGCAGAATGGTTGTCACCGCCCCGGTATAGGCGAAGAGCATCATCAGCCTTTTCTTGAGATGGGTGTGATCGGCCAGTGTCCCCAATATCGGCAGAAAGAAGACCTGCAAAACCACCGAAATCGAGACACAAAAAGGATAAAACGCTTCGGCCTCGATGGCAAACCCGCCAACGACCAACACGCCACCCGGCTGGGCGCTAATCAACCCCGCCAGATAAGGGCCGAGCAAAACCGTTACAACCGTGGCACTAAAGGCCGAATTGGCCCAATCGTACATGGCCCAGCCGGTGATTTCCCGCTGTTTGGTGTTCATACCTCACCTCCGTCCTAAGAGCTGACAGGTTTTAGATGATATTTTGGGGCGTAAGTAGAAATCCATTCATCGCTCATCTTACACCGCACGAAGTCGTTGGAATCCTGTCAGCTCTGGCTTGTGTTCCTTATCTTAATGCTATGGAGAGCCAACTCGCGCCAATACTAACACGCTGGAAATAAACATACTCCTCTGAAAACAGCCGGTAGCGGTTAGCCGATAGCCTGTAGCAAAAGATTTTCATTCTTGCTGTCGTCCTGTAAGGACTGTTTGACTCCCTACAGCAATTCTGCTAGAAGTGCGATGATATCGAAAAGGATTAGCCAAACGTCAGCGCACCATCCATCAGCGGTTGTCCTACTATTTTTGGATCGAAATGAATCATAATCATAATCTCCAGGTCTGCGTAACATTAGGTTTACCTCCTCGGCTTTTTTATCGAGCTGTAAAATGGCTCGATAAGCGGTTAGCAAAATTACGACATTGCACTATAATTTGTTTGTAACTCTACTGTAAACCTTTTCGACCTGATTTTCCTCTCCCTAACTACCCCTATTGGCCGGCCAACCTACCAATTTTAGTAGATCTCCGGGAGCAACGGTATGAACCGCAAGGCCTTTGGCAAACTCATCGCGGCCTTACGTAAGGAGCATTTTGATCAAGATGGCAATCGACTGACCCAGGCTAAACTGGCCGAGCGCGCCCAGCAGCTTGACCCGCACAGCCCCCTGAACGAAATTATTATCGGAAAAATTGAACGTGGCGAACGGGCTATCTTAGACGACCAAACGCTTTTAAACCTGGCCGATACGCTAGAGTTGTCTTTAGGGGAACGGCGAGAATTTTACCTGGCAGCCACCGGGCTGGATGACGAGCAAATTTATGCGTCCGAGAAAAGTGCCGAGGAGATTTTGGCGGCGGTCATCCACATGTTGACCGATATTCAACTGCCGGCGCTCTTGTTAGATCCGTATCTCGATGTGATTGCGATCAATGACATCTTGTTAAATCTGTATCAAACCAGTCAAGTCGATCTGTACAGCCGGATGGATAAGCCCGCCGGTTTCAATTTGCTCAGCTTTATTTTTTCTGCCGATTTTGAGCCGCAGCGCAAGCTTATGAGCCACCAACAGTGGCACAACTTTGCCGTGGGAAACGTTATTTACTTCCGTCGCACCACGCTGCGCTACCGCACGACCAAATATTTCAAGACTTTATTCAAGCACCTGCGGCGCAACCGGGAGTTTCGCTGGTTTTGGGAACAGGCTTTATATGAGGAAAAACGCACGTTTTTAGGCGGAGAGTCATTTAAAATAGGAGCGCCGGACTCAGATCGATACAACTATCTGACGACGCCGTTGATCACCTTGACTCCCTACGGCAACCTGGAAATTATCACCCACATTCCTCGCGATAGCGAAACCGCCACTGCTTTTTACCGAATGATTGCGGCTACACCGTCAACGGTTCGTCAATTGTCTTCGTGGCCGGAGAAAGTGGTGTGACCGCAAAATGCTCGTGCTAAAACAATCGAATAATCTGTTTACTCGTGGGATGTAGAACGTAGGACGTGGAAAGTAGAATTTTACGTTCCACGTCCTACGTTCTATGCTGGCCGTCAATTTATTTCCAGCACTGGGTCCGTACAATAGGAAAAGACTTTTAGGCCACAAATTACACGAATTAACACAAATAAAATAGTAAAATCAGTAAAAATTCGTGTAATTCGTGGCTAATTTCATCCGCTATCTATCGGTTCCATCTTACGGGCCGGTGCCTTATTTCTTGTTTTGCTCATTTATAGTATCATACAGAACCGTTAAGATGTGAAAAATCCAAACGCCATAGGGAAAGGAAGGACTCAATTATGACAATGTATGTCAATACCGGGGCAATCCATCATTTAACCCTGACGGTAACCGACGTTGACCGCGCTACAAAGTTTTATACGCGCTTGTTGGGTTTCCAAGTGGCCATGATGTATGGTCCGCGTGCGCTGCTCAGCAATGGCGAGGTGGTTTTAGTTTTAACGCCACCCCCTGATCCGGACCGCGCCATTAGCGACGACACCTTCAATGAAAACCGGGTGGGACTGGATCACGTCAGCTTCAGCGTCAGCAATCGCGATGCGCTTGAGCAGGCCGTTAACCTCTTCAAAGAACAGGGTGTCCCTCATGGCGAAATCACCGATCTCGGGTCAGACGTGGGCATCTACATTTTGGCCTTCCGAGACCCCGACAACATTCAAATTGAGTTGACTGCGCCTTACAGTTAATTACTCTCTAAAATCACGGTTTCGTTCCATCCACGTGACGGCAAAATCAACCACCAGCCGCTGTTTGAAGAAGCGCACCGGAGCATCGTTAATCTGCTGAACGGCAATATCGTGCGCGTTATCGAACGCCGCCCCAAGCTCACCAAAATCGTCCGTATTTATATCCATAGATTCATAGGTGACCCACTGTCGCCGACCATCCACCAGCATGGCGCTGCCGCCGGGAACCATCTTTTTGCCGGGATAGTTGGCCCGCGACTCGGCCAGATGCAGCGAGGTATTGTTCCAATGCTCAACCCCCAACAGCAGCACATAGCCGTCCAGTTCGTACAGCTTGCCCAACGGCGAACGGTCGCCCATATCGTCGGACAGAGGATGTTCGGCCATTAGGTATTTGGCCTGCGGCCCCAGCGCGGCTAAAGAGAAAGCCGGATGCGCGCTGCGGATAACTCCCGGCCAGGTACGGAACAGCTCCGGCACTACTCCCAAACCACGCGTAGGTGAGGTTAACGGATTATAGGCCGGCATATGGTCGCGAATAGTCTGCCACCAGCTTTCGGGCACCGGCGGATGCTGCCATTCAGCCGGATCGGTGTTGCCGGTGCTATTCGCGATCATCATAATTGTACCGTCGGCTCCGACGACACCTAACAAGGCCAGGATAACGGCCTCCGCTCCACCCACAACCCAGCCCAGTTTGCTCATCGCTGTATGAACCAATACAGTTTGGCTTTCGGCCAGGCCACAGCGTCGCAGGTGTTCAGTTAATGAGTCTACCGTCAGGGGATCGGGAGTGCGGTCGATGGTGTTTTTTTCGGACATGGTGGTGCCTTTCATAGGAGATGGAAGCTAAAATTATGGTTACGAACGAAGTCTGACATCGTATAAATCACTGTGATGCCCAAACGGGATCGAGAGAAACGCAATGAGCCAAACCGCTTGAATCAAGTAAATTCCTTTTATCACCAGGATATCCTGGTCAAAGAATATTAAGTATACCGGGATTAGTGATCTTTCAAAAAAGTTTCTTGAATACATTCGTTCCGACGCTCTGCGTTGGAACGCCCTATGGGACGCTGAGTGTCCGAAAGATGCGACAACGCAGAGCATTGTCGCCAGGGAATATAAAAAGTTTCGTTCTTATTAGGTTTTTAGTACAGTGGAGACGATATAACCTGTTTCAACAGGTTTTCTTTAGCAGCGACCGAATTCATTCGGTTGCGATAGGTTTAGCAGGTGATTATGCGTGTAAACGCTCTTTCTTGATCAGTACCGGTGTCAGATGTTCGGGAATATTCTGTAATCCGATCTGGATGCAGCCAAACTTATAGGCTTCATCAAATGACTTGCCTTCGCCCAAAGCCTGGTAGAAACCTATGGCAAAGGCAATGGCAGCGCTATCGCCAATCGTTTGGTTCATGCCGATGACATAATCGATATGGCGGGCAATCGCGTTCGCCTGAATCTCCGCATAGCAAGCATTGAGGACAACACACTGAACTTTGCCGGCGAATTGTTCGAACAATGCCGCCAGTGCCTCAGGCTGAACCCGATGCAATTTGCCACTCACATCTTCAAGACACAGCGAACCTGTAGCCGTGCCGTGACCTGAAAAATGCACAACCTGAGGATTTACACTTAACATCGCTAAGCTCAGATCTTCCGGTCGTACAGCAGTGCGATCGACCAAATCGAACCGGTCTCGCAAATTTGCCAGTTGCAATTTTTCGCGAATTTCTCTCAGCTCTTCTCCCAATCTAAGCCTGGCTGTATCCGTAGGATTGGCGGAAAGAAATAAAACGGTCGTCAGCTCACACATCGTCTCTATCTCCTTTCTGATGGCGCACGTGGCCAAGAATGCCAGCAGTGGTTCCCAGGCAGGGCTGGCTGAGAAGCACTCACGCTGAAAGACTCGCGCGATAGTCATACCGAGTTCGTTTTCGTCTACTTTGTCTTGTTGTAAGATCTCATACGGGCCGCCGGCACCACAAAGTTGATCTCTGCATACCTGATAGAAGCCATAAAAGGCCTTCTTACCCGGCTTCGTGGTCCATTCGTGTACAATATTCCAGTCATCTAAACCGGCAACGGTAGGATATCCTTCAACTGCCGCCTGGGCAAACCCGTCAGGAATCACGGGGTCAACCATGGGATGAAAAATCGTTGTTTTAGGATATTGCTCCCGATTTTCTTCAATGATGGGCTGAATGACCGTCTTGAAAACCTGGGCATCGTCACGAGGATGTGTATTTAGGTACACCCACATATCTCTAACCACGACGCCCAAACCGGCATACAACTGAAATAGAGGACCCTCCTCCGGCACCAGTACCGGGTCCAGCCCTCTATGCCAGTAACCAAACCCTGAGAAACGTGTTGTTTGAAAAGATTTAACTTGCTCAATAAGAGCACTTAACCCTTTGCTATCGATCCTGGCCGTCATCGCAGACACCTCCTCGTCCCTGCCCTGTTTAGATTGTCACCGCATAGCCAAGCTTCCATTTTAGAACGGCGTTGTTAATAAAATACCAAAAAAAGGGATATCGCTAAACGCCGATATCCCTCCCGTATTCTATCATAACACAATACGCTCCTGTTGGGATTAGTCAGGCGGTTAGTTTTTATGCTAATTAGATGGAGAGTTTTAGTAGCACCGGAGATTATGACCGGCACGGGTGCGTTTTGTTTTTAGAGCGAGCGCTCTCCTAGAACCGATGAGTCCGCTGAAATCGTTAATTATTTGTAACACCTCAGCAGTGGTGGCTTCTTACGTCATGCCCGCACGTTTTTAGCGGGAATCCAGAATTTTAGCCCAAATGGATGCCTGCTAAAAACATTCGGGCATGACGGCAGAGTAGTTACGATTATTTAACATTCTCTCCCCAAGACCCTATCTTTTAGATAGGTGACCGTCCTCCTGTAGTTTCATACACTGTACCCAACGTTAGCTGCGGGCCTTTTTCATGCTGCCTATTTAACGTTCAGGATATGAACAATAGCACCAAAGAAATGATCATGAACCGCAAAATGTTCTCTGTAATCGTTGCTGTCCATGACCAACTGTATCGTATCGTTGCTGACGTCAAGCTGTGAGAAGAGGTCATTACCACCGCTGCTGTACCCTAAAAAGACGGAAGTTTTGGCCGGGATGGTAAATTGAATCGTTTCTCCATCCTGGTCAAAATGAACCGGCTGTTCTAGCGAGGTGCGAGCACTTTGCTCAATCTCCTCAATCAACGGTCCGGATGACAGAGCGACCATTTCAACGTACCTCGGCGTAAAACGCACCGTCAGGGCTGCATCGGTATGGTTGCTGATATAATATTCATTGAGTACCTCACCGCATCCACTCAACAACAGGAGACAGAGAGCTACGATCCCTATAAGTATTTGGCGTTGTGTTAGCATAAAGGTTTTGATCGAACTTATTCGATAATGAGTTTGGTGGAGCGCAATTGCTTAAGAAAAGTCTGGTTGGTTGATTTATACAAGCCCAAACCAATTACCACTCTCTAAATCACAGTCAAATATCTGTTTGTCTTCGGAGTTTTTAATCTTATTGCCTGCCTCTTGCGCTAATGCATAGTATTTCATCCCCTCATCCTTACTTCCACGCATGGCATATGCTCTAGCAAGGCATTCATAAGCAAAAGCAATATCAAAATCTTTCATTTCAGGCTGATGCTGTTGGGTTAATTCGAAGCATCTTGCGGCATGGTGAACAGCTTGGTCAGGCATATTTAGGCTCATATAAACCTTGGCAATCAAATACTCGCCTCGTTGTTGATGAACGCCGGTACCAACGTTGAACCAATGATAACATGAAGCATAAGCAGCATATAAAAGTTCGTCATTTTCACGTTGGGTACGATCTTCCTTTTCTAAAAGAGTCCACACGCGACCATTTGTTATTTTAGCAAATTCTCGATGTGCTTCATGAAGGGGTAACGTTTCTTTTGGCTTCATTTTCCATTCTCTGACTATTTCGACAATGTCATATTTAATCGATACCAAGAGATAGCTTATGGATTGAACCGACTTTTTATTAAGAAATTGAGAACGATGACCAAGATTTTGAAGGAAAAAGAGAAAAGATGTTTGTTTGGCAGCGGTTAAAGCAGATGTTATCAATGTGAAGTCGAAGCAATAAAGTCACTTCAAGTATAGCACATCTCGCTTTGCCGCAAAAGGTTTGAGAGGGAAGCTGCCGTGGGGCTGGACTTTTACCAAGGATAGTGTAAGATAAGAAATACCCCACCAGACGACTACAGTTTAGCGATTGACATCGCCTATCATCCGTGATGACCAGTTAAACATTTTTGGTTAATAATAATACACGTACACCCATCGTAAGCATTTATTCTTAGCTGTAGATCAATTTTAAGCATGCCAACCCCTGTTATCCCTGAAATATTATTACCCCCAAATCTTGATACAAAAAGCTCTACAGACGAGCTAACCATAAGCTATCGCTGGCGAGCGCTCATACACTTTATTGTCGCAATTTTTGCCCTGCTTTGCAATGGCTTCAACATGTACATAATATTTTTGCACACGGTTCTGGGGGTACCGGCAACGGGCGAGAACTTGATGGCTCTTGGGCTATGTCTCTTGGTTGGTCTGGGCATAGCCTATTATGTCTTGGCCGGTTTCATTAATCGTACAACCATTCGGGTTACCCCTGACCACCTTCAAGTTGCCTATGGGCCGCTACCCTACTTTGGCGGCATTACGGTGCAAACCGAAGATATTAACCAAATTTATGTTGCAGAAATCTTCACCAAATCCGGCAAGGGACCGGGCCATTACAGCTATGAACTACGCGCCCGGCTCAACAGCGGGCTTAAAGATAAAAAATTGCTCAAGGATTTAAATACGCCGTTAAACGCGCTCTACCTGGAACAAGAAATAGAGCACTATCTGGGCATCGAAGATACAACAGTTCCTCAAGAAAAACGCAAAACCGCAGATCAAAAAGAATATGCCGTGCGTTCATGGCAGGCGCTTGCGCAAGCGCTCAACCTTGAATTCGTTGCCGGAAAACATCTGGAGACGACAAGCGTTAGCGGCACTTACAATAACCACACCGTGGGTTTATCGGCCTTTAGAAAAGATTACCCCAGAGGGGTGCTCCATACCCGTCTGGGGTTGGCTGCAAATTCGCTCCAGGCCAAAACGTATCCTACTCCCCAAAACGTCGTCCTTCTCATGAACCAGATAAGCGAAACCCTTGAGGCAGAAGAACCTGATCATATGAAAAGCAAGATAACCGGCAGTGGTCAGGAAATAGCGTACGAACAGCCGGGGATTGAAACACGGGCCAAAAGTTTACTGTATCTGTTCGACTCGTTTGGCCCACTGCTCGATGCCTATCCGTACATGGCTTCGCTGGGCGGCGAGGCCATTGTGGCCTTAAAGCCGGTTGCCACCGATAAGACCCACCGCCTAAAGTCCCTGACCGGCCAATGGATTGAAGATATCGCCCGCCAAACAGACCAACTTCAAAATCACGCCTCTCAGTTGGTCTGTCAACTCTGTATGGTTCGCTGTGCCGCTCACAAGGTTGAATTATCAACGTTGAACAGCGTTTCCTTTTTCGGCTGCCGAGAATGTTTTCAAAGTCAAGATTTTTACGAGGCCGATCATATCGTGGCTGTCTTAGACACGCTTATGGATGACGTCTCACAAGACGGGAACACCTTGCGCATCAACTGGCTTAGGCACGGCACTTTATTTGATTTTGACAGCGTTGAAATTATCCGGGCCACAGATGAAGACGTCGAGCGATTTATTGTGCAGGTTGGCAATGATACACTACCGGCGCGTGCAGCTACCTATAAAAATATGCACTGTACACTATCAGACACCTGTTACCTATCGGAAAATACGTTGAGGATATTGAACAAAACTTTTGGACATGTTAAAGAAAAGAGCCATTTAGATCGCTATTAATTATTTGGCACGGGGTCCGCAAGATGGGATTGCGTACGAAGGGACAAAATCAACCATGAATTGCACGAATTTTCACCCATTATATTATTGTATTCGTGTACATTTGTGTAATTCGTGGTTAAAACAGTTTCCCCATCGCATAGACCCAGACAGGATATAAGTTCTCTGCAGGCCCTTACCGCCAACTCATGCGTTCTTTGCCCCACTGATCCGTATCAAACGTACCTCGACTGGGGTCGATGTTAAACCAAAACTGTTTATTTTGACCGTGTATATCTACCGTCCATAATCCCCAATTGCCTGACTCATTAGAGATATAAGCCACAGTATCGCCGTCAGGTGAAATGGCCGGTAGCCCATCTTCAAAGTCATTATCGGTCAGATTAAGCGCCTCACCACCGTCGATCGAGGTTAGATAAATATCCCAATCCTTGTTGGGTTCTCTAAGCATATACGCCAACAAATTCCGTTTAATCGACATCGGTAAAGCATCATTGCCTTCAATAATCCTTTTCGGAGCCAGGTTGTTGGCGTTGGTAATCCAGGTTCCACATTTACTGGGCTGCCCAAGCCATACTGCACAGCCTTGAAAGACCAGACGATTATCCACTGACCAGAGGAGATTCTTGGCAAAGATAGGAAAGCCGTTTAATGAAACTTCTTCAATCTTGCCGTCCTCAAGAGAAGGGTCCGGCAATCTTTTGTGAAGTCGATAATCCAGCGTCGACTCAACAAACATAACGGTTTCGCCGTTGGGCGATAAAACCGGCCATTCAGCGCTGCCCCGCCTGATCACAATTTCGGGATTAAATCCTGTAGCAGTCAACTTAAATAGGCCGATGACTCCATTGATCGTTGCTTTGACCATAATCGACTCTCCGGTGCGGCTAAACATCGGCTGTTGGGCGTCGACTGAGACCGGATTGGGACCATTGATCCCCTGGCCGTTAAAACCGGTTAGGTAAACTTTTGTGCCATAATTGTAGACGACTGGGATGGCCAGCAGGCTATTTGTAGGAGCAGTCGGTGTTGGAATTGGCGTTGGCGTAAGCGGCGTGGCGGTCTTCGTTGGCGTTGGAGTCAACGTTTCAGTGGAGGTTTTGGTGGCTGTCGGGGTTGGGCTTGCCGTATTGGTAGGAACCATAGGCGTTGCCGTATCAGTGGGGGTTA
This sequence comes from Anaerolineae bacterium, assembly GCA_020433805.1. GTDB lineage: Bacteria > Chloroflexota > Anaerolineae > 4572-78 > J111 > JAGRBY01. The sequence goes on along the minus strand of JAGRBZ010000073.1, from coordinate 13,656 downwards.
CGGTTGGCGATGGAGTAACCATTGCTGTAGACATTGCAGTAGGGGTTTCTTGATTGGGTGTGGATGTTGCAGTTGGAGCGACAGCACTCTCGGTTGGCGTCGAACGTGGAGCAAGTCGAGTTAATTCAACCCTTTCTATCGGACCGCCATCCTGCAAAGCGATGTTAAACGTTTCCTCTCGGTATCCTTCGGCCGCAACAATTAGGTGAGCACTCTGATTGGCTCGACTCGTTTCAATCGTAAATACAACTCTGCCGCGAACATCCGATTGCTGGATATCAATCTGTTCCGCTTCGATTGTAATAACAGCTTCGGCATTTGGAATCGGTTTTTCCGTATCCGTATCGGTAATTTCAACGATATAGTTAAAAATACTTTGACTTGGGGTCGGGGTAAGATTAGATCCCGATTCCTCCGGGCTGGCACAGGCAAAAAGTAAAAAAGGCAGCAGTAGAAGCGTAAAATGAATTCTTGTGACAAAATAGTTTGGTGTAGTCATGCTCTGTCTCCTCGGTCGTTCTTTAATGGGGTAATTTTTTTGCTGGCAGTCGTTTAGCGTCGCCAACTCATCCGTTCCCTCTGCCATTGGACCAAGTCAACCGTTCCTCTGGTCGGGTCGATATCAAACATCCATCTCTTATTTTGGCCGTCTAAATCCATCGTCCACAGTCCCCAAGCTCCAGACGTGTCAGATAGATAAGCCAGACCGTTCCCACCGGGCGCAATAACCGGCCAGCCATCTTCATCATTGTTATCGGTCAAGTTAACGGCTGCTCCGCCTACTAACGGTATAAGGTAAATTTCCCAATCTTCGCCATCCTTAACCATATAGGCCAGCCAACCGGCTCGGGCCGACATAGGATAGGCCTCTTTGTGATCAACAATACGGCGCGGATCGAGATTGTTAACACCGGTAACCCAGACCCCACAGGTGTCGGGCTCGTCTAACCAGGTAGCGCAGCCTTGAAAGATCAACTGATTCGCCTCGGACCACAGTAAATTCTCGGCGAAAATCGGGTGACTGTTTAGCAGCAGCTCTTCTGTTGTTTCATCGGGGCGCTTAATGTGCAAACGGGATTCTAGAGTCGTTTCAGAAAACATTACGGTCTGCCCATCGGGTGACAAAACAGGCCATTCGGCACTACTGCGTGGAATAGACAATTCGGGACTAAAACCGGAGGCTGTTAACTTATGAATCCCACTTATGCCCTCGATTGTTGCTTTTATCAGCAACGAACGGCCATCCCATGAGAACATCGGTTGCTGGGCGGTAAGCGAGACCGGCGCTGGGCCGTTGATGCCTTTCCCATCAAATCCCGTCAAATAGACTTTTGTGTCAAATCCGGAGATCAACGGTATGGCTAACTGGCCGCCGTACCTGTTGAGAGATGGCGTCGATCCATGAGCCGCAGGGGGTGATAACGAGATCGGGGTGTCTGTGACGACAAGCGTTGATGAAGGTAGGAGATCTGTAGTAGACGTTGGCGAGGGAGTTGGAGTAGAGACAGGTGCTCCCGGCGTTGGAGCCGGGCTGGATGGTTGGATAAAAACGCTATATATTGACCAGCAAAGCGCTAGGATGGCTACGATACCGCCAATGCCTTGCCAAACCGGATCGCGAAGTTTGTTGAGCAGCAGATCTTTAGAGCGAGGCTGGGGTGCTGTTTGATCCGGTCGTTCGGTCGTTTCAAGAGAACTATTTTTATCTGGTTCGATATGATAGGGTTGGTGTTGTTTATATCTGGACGGATTGCTCTCTTCAACTATGTCGAGCAGGCTTTCAATAAGTAACTGTCGCTCAGCATACTCTAGCAGCCGCTGGGCAATTTCAGTCTTACCGGTATTTACCGCCAGTTGGTCGTAAACCGGCCTAAAATCAGGATTCTCATAACAAAGCCGACGAAGCTCTTCCGCCGTAAAACCCTCAACGAGCAGTTTGCGAATGTTTATAATGTGGTAGCGAAGGGTCACTATAGGCCTGTTCCGATGATTGGCTTAACCTTTTATCCTCTTATCATATCATTTTTTCCTTCATTACGTCTAGTCATGACCTGTTACGATTTGTTTCATTGATAACTATCTGTTACAGACTAACCTTAAAATTTTTCGTCTATGATAACTTAGGAGTTACGCACTTGACACCTGCTTATGTCATTTCGTAGCCAAAGGCGGAGAAATCCCTATAGCATCGGTTTGCAACCAACATTCTCAGGGATTTCTCGTCGTTCCTCCTCGAAATGACATTCCAACTGCGTAAGTCATATATGTGCCAGTTTTTGCCAGCCTGATGCATTGTGGTTGCCAAGTTGGCGAACTGAAAACGGGCTAGGCTAAGGGTGTGGGTGAAAAATGGAAAAAGATGGTTGGTTGGTTGGTTATGTTACGAGGAGGTTAAAATGATTACAACAGGTCTGATCATACTCTTAATTGTTTTACTTATTTTGATTACATTGGTGGGAATTACAAGCATTATTGCTCGGCTGATTGCATAAGCAAATCGTTTTGACCGTTCCCGGAAACGTTCTGCCGTCGAGAACGTTTCCGGGAACAGTGGAAGTTCTGCATTTTAGGCTTCGACTTTGTCATCTAGCCGAAAGCCGTGGCCTCGAACAGTGACGATGTAACGGGGGTTTTTGGGATCGGGTTCGATGCGTTTGCGAAGTCGCTTCACGACCGAGTCGAGCCGGTTATCGGCCACGCCTTTGCCATCAAAGACCATATCATCCGGATAGAGATGATTGGCAAGATCATCTCGGCTGCAAATTTGGCCTCGTCTTTCATCGAGATAGCAAATAAGTTTGTATTCCAAAGGGGTAAGCGGTGAAACTTTACGACCATCAACCCAAACGTGATGCCGATTGTAGTCGATTACAATATGAGTTTTGACGGCATCTGGCTGCTTTTTGAGGTAGTTGGCAAATAGTGAGGAAAAAATGGTGTCCGGCTCGGTCCAAGGACCACCTACTAAACCTTTACGCTGGAGGCGTTTTACGATTGATGCTTGATCAGCCGGAATAGTATTATGGTTAGCCAGACTTATCAAAACCTTCTGTTCATCCGCAGGCAGGCTGAACCACAGACGTTGACATTCGTTCTGTACCCGGGGGCTATCTTTCAATATATCGAAAAAGCCGGAGCCGTTTTCACGAGCGACGCTGTAGCCGTCGCGTATCAAACCGGGATGACCCCCAGTGGCCCTGAAAACCTCAAATTTCATGGTGCCATCCAACGGTTGAGTATAGCGGCTGCCAAGACGATCCACCATGAATTCGGCGTCTTCTTCATCGTATGGACCCAGCCACGTTGTGTGAGGTACAACTAACTCTTCAAAGGCCTCGATCTCCGAGGCATCATCGCGCAAACGCTTGAGTTCCAAACGGGTAGCAACCACATACATCAGGCGATATTTATATTCGTCGCGCAGCGCTCGTAGTGCGGAAAAGCCCCGCGCCGACATCGTGCGGCACAACTCATCAAATTCGTCGATCAAAAAAACCAACTTGAGCTTAAGTTGGTTGCAAACAATGCCTATAGCGCGATCTAAATAACGTAAGGCCAGAAAGCTCGTTTCCGTTTGGGTAGCGCGTTGATGCAGATCGTCAATAGGCTTAAGAACTACCTCTTCCGTACCGCGATTGGTTAGCTCAGTAAGCAATTGGTGCAACATCAACTCAAGTAATCCCCAACGCGACTGTTTGAGAATTTTGTTAATGTCCACGTATACAAAAAGGTAATTGGCCCAGGCCTCGCCCAGATGTTCACGACGAACGTCTTGACGCTGCAGAAAGCGCAGCAGATTCGATTTGCCGACACTTCCAATACCTACAATCGATCCGGAGTCGCCGGCGGCAATATGATGCATAATTGGCCCAACAATTCCGGATCGGAAGGTGGGTGGCAGATCTTGATATAAGCTACTCATACTATTTCTCCCGCACTAACTTGATATGACCTATTGTAGCCCACAATAACAGGGCCAAGCAAGGCAAAATTCTGGCAGTTCTATGTCATAGCCCTGAAAAATTCTCATCTTAGCGTTCAGTGACCAGCCGTAAGTTTCGTACTGATCAAGGCCGCGGAATACAAGGCGTGTCGCCGACGAATGGATTTGCGGTCTCGATCGGCGGCAGACATACCTTGCCACGTAATCATTTTTAGAGCGTAAAATAAGAGCAGCGCATAATACTCATCAATATGCTCTGTTTCTGCTATCGACCGGGCCGCTTCGCGAATCGCTTGAATTGCAATAAGGGCACGCTTGAAGTCGGCTGTTTCCCGGTGCGAAGGCAGAACAATTTGTTCAGAGTAGGTATTAGGGGCAAGCAGCGTTTGCTCAAATTGAAACAAAGCCTGAAGATTTGTACTTTCTAAAAGTTCAAACTTGATAGCGCTCTCTAATTCAGCAGCGTCTCTGAGAGCCGGCCCCCAACCGGTACGGTAGAAATCGATCAGCCAGGGCGAGCCGGACTCGTCGATGAAGAGATTATGGCCGTTAAGATCGCCGTGGGTGACGGAGACAAATGAAGGTTTAGGTAAACAATCCCCAAGATGGGCAAGTACGTAAAGGGGATCAGCCAGCTCTATAAATGTATCATCTACTTTTGCGGCAACCGTCTGCGGGTTAATTCGCCGAAATGTATTATCCGAACTGTCGTCGACGAGCGCGTTGATGATAGTTTTCAGCTCCGAGCGTTCTGCATCCAGATGCAATGATAACTGCTGATTCATAAACGCGCTAAAGGGGCCATCACTTTCTTGCCATCGCCGTTTGCCTTTGTACCAAATCCCGCAGCTATGGACGAAAATATTGTGAACTATTTTTTGTACCATTGCATCGAGAATAGTTTGGTCTTTATAGACCGTGTTAAAACTTCGCGGTTTGTCAACAGAGTGCCCCACAAACAATAGCTTGCAGGCGGCTAAATGGTGAGTTCGAGCAGGTTGATCGATGATGACGGTGGAATATCGATGCGCAAAAGGTTCCAAAAATTCTCGGTAAGCGGCAACTTCACGGTCGATATGGTTAGCCAATCCGAATTTTACCACAATCGGGTGACCATCAATGCCATTATAGGTTGGTTTTACAAGAGCTACACTGGCACCGCCCCGACCGGGAGGTAGGTAATAGATTTTTATGCTGCTTTCCTGCCGAAAGAGCCGTCGGAAAAGTTCTTCAACCTCACTTTCTTCTAAATCGAAGTCAATTGTCTCTTGTAGCGGAGCCATCATTGCCGACAGGGAATACCCTTCGTCATACGTAATTTCAAGCGAAAGGTTGATCTGACTGTTAATTTTGCGGGTGAACACATCCTTGACGGTATCAAGCAGTTTTTCTGGCCCCTCTTGTTTGGCCAGAACATCGTAAGCGGGTGTGATTTGATTTTTGTAGCCGTTCATGGCTTGCCGAATGAGATCTTCGGTTCGGAAACCGGTTAATATGATTTTTGCGACTTCCGGAGCAAGTTGAGCCGCAAAATCAAGCCCGCTCATATCATGAGGGTCATTATCATCTTTCAATCGAACATCGATAATAGCGAGATAAATACGATTGTGTTTCAAAATTTCAAGCGCCTCGTCGGCTGACCCGGCGGCGAAAACCTGAAAACCATCTATCATCAGAAAATCTTTGAGATCATCGCGAACGTTAAACTCATTGTCTACAATGAGAATTGTGTTAGGAGGCTGCATACATTAGTGTCCTCAAGCCATTCTTACTCAAAAGCATTCTTTACACCTGGTTACAAATAGGAAGCGTAATTTCCAGACGGGTTCCTACGTTCTCTTTACTCCATATCAATTTTAGGTCGCCTCCGTATTTTCTTAAAATAAATCTGGCCAATAGTGCGCCCATACCGCTACCGGAGTCGCCTTCTTTTTTGGGAATGCGTCGACGACCAAAGGATTGTTTGTAAATATCGGGTATGCCAAAGCCGGTATCTTCTACAATCAGTGTAAAAAAACCTTCTGATTTATTATGGCTTTCCACCGTTAAAACGCCGCCAGCGCCCATGTGGCGTATCGCGTTATCCACAATCTTTTGTAAGGCCATTTTGAGCAGCGTTTTATCGACGCAAACGATACTGTTCTCATCAGAAAAATTAAAATATAACGAAATATTTTTATGGGATTCGCACCATTTTTCTACACACTTACGAACAAATTTATGGATAACAATGGGCGTTCCCTTTTCCGTTTCAGCCGGGGATGAAATAACCAACGGTACATCCTGTATTTCTTGGGCAATAGCATCTATTTTGGCTAATTTTTCTCGGGCTATTTGTATGTCGACCTGTTCATTATGGGTAATAAACTTTTTAAGGATGGCTACATTGGTACGCACACTAAATGTTTTTTGCGCTACGGTATGGGACCATTCCGATCCAAATAACCCCATCCAGGCCACCGCACCGGCGGCTAACAGTTCATCTTGGGTTTCTTGCAGTTTCTCGTACTGCTTGGCATTTTGGATGGCGATGGCGGCGTGTTTAGCCAAGTTATAAAGAAGGCGCTCGTCATCTTCGTTAAAGGCGTCGACGTTTGGGCTTTCGATATTAATCACCCCGACCACATTACCGTCTAAATGCATGGGAACCGCCAGTACAGAGCGCATCCCAACCATGTACGGATGATAATAACCCGTCCATTCCGGCGCGTGCACATCGGAGATACGGTAAAGATGCTCCTCTTTGGCGGCCATACCGGTTATCCCATCGCCCAACCGTAAGCGCTGGCCGATAGAGGTTGTGCTCGAACCTCTTTCAGCCGCCAGAATGAGTTCGTTGCCCGATTCGCTTAGTAACTGAATATATCCATAGCCCGCATCCGTCAGTTGCGAAGCACGGAAGATGATAATGTCAAGAATTTTGGGTAAATCGAGCGTTGAGGTAATCAAATCATCAATTTCTTGGATTGTCTCCATTTCATGGATGCGTTTTTGTAATGCTTCGCTGGTCTGCTGATAAAGATGCGCATTGAGGATAGCACTAGCCGCATGGTTAGCCAGGATTTCAACCGTATTTACCTCTTCTGTTGTAAAGTTATGAGGTTCGCGATAGTTAACAAACAGAACACCAACACTGTTGTTGGCCACTTTTAACGAAATTCCGATAAAAGCTTCTATATGTTCTCGTTGGATAAAACGCGCTTTTTTCAACCCCTGGTCGGCGTCGGTATGTATGTTAGAAACAATACGACGGCCTTGCCGGTCGATATTTGCGGTCAGGCTCACGCCATATTTTCGAGGGCGTTTTTTGGGCGAAAATTGGGTAGCCGCGATGAGGCCATACCGCCCCACATTGTGTACATCATACGCACTAGAGGCAAAAAGATAAGGATACACCACGGAACACGGCGCATTCATGACTTTACAAGCCACTTCCGCAATTTTATCCAAAACAGCCCTCGGCTTATCCGAAATGCGTTCGGTAAGGGCCTGGCTACCTTGCAAAAGACCGGCAAAAACTTGGGCCCGAGTCTTCATTTGTTTATACAGTTGCGCATTTTCGATAGCGATAGCAACTTGTTGCGCAAACGTAAAAGCCAAAGCGCCATCTTTATCATCATAAAAATTGGGTTGGTACTTATCGAGAGCGAGCTGACCAATAACGCGGTCACGCAAGACCAAAGGTACACCAATCCAAGAGCGCACATTGGTTGTTCCTGTCCAATGCTGGTAACGCACATCTTTTTTAACATCGGGAATGACAACGGGTTGACGTGACTCGACGATTTTTTGAAATAGGGGGTTGTCTTTAATATCGACAACAAGATGCTTGACCGAGTCGGCGTTTTCAAACCCTCGAATAGCACAAACAACTAATTTTTCTCCATCAACTAAACGAAGAGAAGTGCTTTCATACTCAATGACATTAGTCAGTTCCTTCAAAATCTGGTCGAGAACAGTCTCTAAATCTAAACTGCCGTTGATAATAAAAGCTACCTGACGTAACGTTTCAGCCACCTCGCGCTGATGTCTCTCTGACTTCAACAAATGTGCATTATTTATAGCCGTTGCGGCCTGGGCGGCTATAGTCATAGCGATTTGTTCATGTTCTTTTGAATAAATATCAGCAATGTAGCTGTCTAAGGTAATAACCCCTATTGCCTTATCTTGAACAATTAAAGGCGCACCTAGCCAACCTCGTACATGAACCGTTTGATACTGGGGTTCACCAAAATGAGGAAATTCTTTACGAATATCCCCGTAATACTTTGGTTTCTTCGAGTGCCAGACCTGCACATTGGGATAAGCGTTATTAAGTGAAAAAGTAAGTTGTCCTATCTCAGTATGATTACCAAATCCCTTGGAGGCAATGATGTCTAAATGATGGGTCTCAGAATTGTGCAACTGAATCGAGGCCGTATCAAACGGGAGAACACGCTTCATCTGTTCAAGAATAAGCCGGAGCACTTTTTCAAGTTCAAGTGAACCATTAATGACTGATGAAATCTTGCTTAATGTTTCAGCCAGTTCACGTCGCTTTCTCTCCAGATCTCGTTGGTTCTGGCGATTTAATACGTCCCTGAAAGCACGGGCGGCTTGGCTCAAGTAACTAGTTAGCTGTAATTCGCGCGTTTCGGCAAATTCATCCTCGTTTGTTACACAATCAAAAATAGTAACAACACATAAGGGTTTATCGCCCGGTATCAAAAGTGGTATGGCTCTTTTGACGTGGCCGTTTATTTCTTTTCCCCTAAATGCACGAGCCTCGCCGTATGCTCTGGCTTCCAACTGATCGTGATCGAGCCATAAATGCGAATTAATACTTGCTCTTAATTCACCAATTTGTTTACGGACTTTACCATCGTGCGAGATACGCCAAACGCCCATTTCTCGAATAGTAAATGTAGCTGATAGTCCCCGTATTAAATAATAGGCGGCCCGCTCAATTTCTTCGGAGGCGTACATAGCGTTAATTGTAGCTGCCAACAGATCGCTCTGGTACTGATAATTTTTCGTTTTGATACTGGCTTCCAAATAGTCAATAGCCGCATCCCATTCGCCCGACATGGTCAGCAAATGCCCAACGCGCCCAGGATTAAAATATCCTCTCAGGTACTGGCGATAAATATTATTACGCAGTTGGTAATATTCCTCTGATACACGGTTAACCAACCCGGTGAGATATAACGAATCGAGATGAGATGCGAAGGGAATGGAGAGATTTTGCCTATGAGCTTTATCAACCCTTAAAAGTTGAAGAATTGAGCGTAGTAGATCCGGGTGGTCTTCAACCAGACGGATGCCCTCTTCCAAGGGTTCATAATGAGCAGCTTCACGTCGAATAAACGCATCAACAACTTTTTTTACCGTCCGGATCGACAAATTAGCCTGTTGATTTTTCTTGGCTGCCTTAGAACATTTTTGACAAATATGTTCGATCAAGTAGAAATCGCCGCCGGCGGCCTCTAATAAATATTCTTGTCCGGCCTGCGAAATCTTAATTTTCTCCACATCGAAATGTTTTGTCAGCAGTATCCGCCCTTGTTCCTTCGTTAGATCGCGAACAAAAACTTGTTTCGCTATTTCTCTAAAAGGTGAGTTTACGCCCACGATATGTTCTGCCAGACCTAAAACCCCGCAGACAACAGTGAGCAACCGATTATTATCAGATTTTTTATGGGTCACCTTTAAAGAGTCGAGGAGGATTTGAAGTAAATCGCGAGGAATAGCTTCAAGATGATCAAAAAGTACAACCAGGTCACACTGAAGTTGGCTTACCAAATCTTGTAACCCGATTTGAAAATCGCTCTTATTAATTGCCTTAGTCGATAGAGACAAATCGGTTGTTGTCGACAGTTCCGTACCGTTAACAATAATCTTAAAAATTCCGGCAAAAAATTTGGCTTGCGTGGAAAATTCACATGCTCGTAAGTCAATGTACACATGCTTCCGTATTGATAGATCGCCCTCGTATTTTTCCACCGATCGCAGCAAACGCGTTTTCCCGGAGAAGCGAGGCCCAAGAAAGACACAATAGTGGCCGTCTTCTATACAGCTAACAACCTGCTCTATTACATCCTGATGATGCCTCGAAACGCTTGAGAAACGGGTGGCGCTCTCTAATTTAATCATAAACCTTCCTCATGTACATGGTCCTCTGCACCACTTTACACATAAACGTTCTATTTTTCCTGGCAATTAGCAAGCAAAATTGTGGCGATCTTTGTAAAGACAACAAAATTTTTCGACAAACATGGTATAATAATTTAAAGTGACTCTAGGGAAAAGAGGTTAATTATGCCAGAAGTCATCACTGCAATCTATGAGAATGGTGTGTTACGCCCACTGGCCCCTATTGCGCTGGCCGAACACCAAACGGTACGCCTACAAATCCTATCTATTCAGGAAGCAGAGCATGCTGATTATATCTTCCAAACGCTTAACGAAGCCGGTATATTAACCTCACCCAAAGGTTTCTCTAAACTTGAGCCTCTCACGGATGAAGAACAGCGTGAGTTAGCAAAAACTTTAGGGAAAGCAGCTAAGAAACCCTTATCAGAAACGATTATCGAGGATAGGGGCGAGTGGTAAACACATATTTTCTAGATACTAGTGCTCTTGTTAAGCGGTATGTGTACGAAACTGGATCGGACTGGATACAATTAATTACCACGCCTCAAGAAAGTAATACGTTAATTATTGCACGGATTACATGGGTTGAAATGTTAAGCGCACTGGCGAGACTTCAACGAGAAGGGAACATAAGCCAAAAGAATGTCGAGGCTTTCATCAAAACCCTTCAATATGCTTTTGATATGCAATACCAAATTGTTGAATTCGATGCTAGCCTTGCTGAAGAAGCTGGGCGTTTAGTTCAACAATACCCTCTTCGAGCTTATGACAGTGTTCAGCTTGCTTCGGCAATCAAAATTCAGACAGCCCTCGCTGGATTCCAAAACGTTTCCTACACATTCGTTTCAGATGACAATCGATTGCTCAATGTAGCGAAGATAACAGGATTATCTGTTATTAATCCTAACGATTTCCCGTAAACTTCAACTCAATGCTCTATGAAAAATAGTCACCTTAACCAAACTCACCACCATGCCCTCGATATCCTTCACCAATGCGTTACGCGCCACGGTTTTCGCGCCTCAGGGCTGGCGGAGGGCTATCCCCAGATATGGGCCAGAGACAGCATGATTACGTTTCTTGGAGCTGCCGCCACCGGCGATCCCGATCTTATCGCGGCTGGACGCGCTTCATTGGAAACCATGAGCGCTCACCAATCGCGGCGTGGGCTAATTCAGCTCAACGTCAATCCCGACACCGGCTACATCAGCACCGAGAACGCGGGGGCGGTCGATGGCAATTTATGGTACATTTTAGGCCATTACCTTCATTTTCACCTAACCGACGATGTCGAATTTTTGCAGCGTCATTGGCCTTCTATCGACAAGGCGCTGGTTTGGCTGGAATATCAGGATATGAATGAGTGCGGCCTGCTGGAGATTCCCGAAGCGGGCGATTGGATCGATCTGCTGGCCGTGCGTTACAACGTCTTGTATGACAATGTACTCTACTATGCTACCATGCTGGCCCACGAGGAGTTGGTTAAACATCTCTCCCCGGAAACCGCTTTCCACGAGCCGGAAATCGATGCCGCGGGCATTCACGAGCGGCTCAACCTGCTGCTCTGGATCGACCGCTGTTGGGTCTCCGAACACTTCGCCGAGCATCTGGACAAACTCAAAAACATCCGGCTGGAGTGGTTTATGCTGTACCACAACATCGGTACCATTTCCAGCCGCCCTTTCTATCTGCCCTGGGTGGCCTTCCGCGAGTACGGCGACTGGTGCGACAGCCTGGGCAACCTCTTGGCTATTCTCACCGGTGTCGCCGATCGACATCGTACCGAGCATATCCTGCGCTATATGCAACAGGTCGGCATGGCCCATCCTTATCCGACCAAAGCCATCCATCCTCCCATCTATCCCAGCCAAAGCGACTGGCGTGAATATTATCGCAGCCGCAACCTCAACCTGCCCAATCAATATCACAACGGCGGCATCTGGCCGATGATCGGCGGCTTTCACGTAGCGGCGCTGGTGCGCCACAACTGGCTCGATGAGGCTAAGCGGCTGCTCGATTTGTTGGCCGAAGCCAACCAACACGCCATCAACAAAGACGGCGGTTTCAACGAGTGGCTGCACGGCCAAACCGGCAACCCCATGGGCTTCGAGCAACAAGCCTGGTCAGCGGCAATGTTTTTGTACGCCGAAAATGCACTCCGCACGGGTCACCTTCCCCTTTTTGATGACCTTCTGGCAGCTAAGCCACTCTCGGCTATTGATGCTGAAATTAACGATGTTATTATTCGTCCCGGCGGTGGCCCAGTGTAAAGCAGGTCAAATCTAAGACTCCCCGTAAGATTTGCAAGATAAAATTATTGTCCTACTCTTAACATTTATAGTAGCCCTCACTAAACTTGCCATCCATTTTGGCAATACCAAAGAGTGCCTATCGAATGGAGGAAAAACATGACTGATACGGACAACAAAATTCAGGAAATATTGGCTACCTTTGAGCCATACGATGGTGTCTACCATCGGCAAGCCGTCGATGATGCTATCCAACTTCAAGAAGAGATTACGCCTCATCTTATCGTTATTGTGCAAGACGTAGCCACAAATCCGGGAAAATATATCCTTAACGACATAGCGTCTAACATTTATGCCTTGATGTTGCTGGCTTATTTCCAAGAAAGTAAAGCCCATCAGTCTATTGTGGAGCTATTCAGTTTACCGGAGCATTTTATCGACCCATTGTTTGGGGACCTGATTACAGAAGACTTACCTTCTATCCTTGTTCAAACCTGCGGAGGGGATGTTGAGCAAATCAAGCAGCTTATCCTCAACAAAAATGCCTACGAATATTGTCGTAGTGGAGCCGCCACGGCCTTAACGTATGCCGTAATAAAAGGGTACGAATCCCGAGAGGATGCTCAACAATTTCTCAGCACCCTCTTTACAGGCACCGAGGATGACAATCCTGACTCTGGCTTTTGGGCAATGATTCTCGATGATTTAGTTAACTTGTATCCGGAAGAGTTAATGCCCGTCGTCGAAAAAGCATTTGCCGATGATCTCATCGATGAATTCTTTATCGATCTCGACTATATGCGTGAACTTATGGCCAAAGGGGAAGAAGCAATGCTCCAAAGGTTGCGCGAGGAGATGGAGCAACGGGCGATTGACGATATTCACACGCAAATGTCGTGGTGGGCCATGTTTGACTCAGAGGAGGATGATAATGTAGCTTCAAGCTCTTTTATGCCCACACCCAGCTTGCTCAACACCTCGACAGCTTCAACATCCAAAAAGAAAAAGGCGAAGAAGAAAAATAAGAGAAAAATGGCCAAAGCCTCAAAAAAGAAAAATCGCCGCTAATAAAAAAGCCCCGGATTGATATACCCATCCGGGGCTTTTCGTTTTGCTATTTCATCGAAAACGGTTGGGGTTCCGAGACATTTCCTTTTATCGGATCGTGACCCACAAGCGGAAATGGATTTTGCCCCGTAATAAGGCGCGAACCACGCTTCCGGGTGAAGTAGTTGATAGCCCACTGAAACATCACCATCAACTTGTTATCGAACTCAACCAGATACCAGATGTGAATGAAAACCCAGGCCAACCAGGCCGGAAAACCGGAAA
>JAGRBZ010000737.1 GCA_020433805.1 Anaerolineae bacterium | reverse complement strand
AACCGAAATTGTTAATAGCACTGTCGGTAAAGGCTTTTTTGAATTCCGCAAAGGAGCCGAAGGCGCTATCTATGGCGTCCGCTAGTTTGCCGCTCGGTTCACCGCCTCCCTCGGGGCTTAGGCAGTGCCAGTAAAAGGTATGATTCCACACCTGGGCGGCATTGTTGAAAATACCACCAGGGTTGGCATGGGTGATAATCTCTTCCAGGCTCATATTTTCATATTCAGTTCCCACAACCAAGGTATTCAGCTTGGCCACGTAGGTTTTGTGGTGTTTACCGTAATGGTACTCCAATGTCTCTGAAGAAATATGGGGTTGTAAGGCATTTTGCGCATAGGGCAATGGGGGTAATTCAAAGTTCATAATAAATCCTTTAGTACGACGTGATCATTTTTTCATTCAGCTAAGAAACATTCTCAGTTATACAGCTGATAAAAAATTACACCACGTTTCTATTGAAACATGCAAATATTGTGTATTGGTAGTAATTCAGTGTGCATAATGCTTAAGAGGTTCCCTAAATCAAAAGGTTTATTTAAAGCTCAATTGCCAGCCAAGCATTAATGAGTCTTCGTAGGCCATCTGTAAACCGTCTAGGTCTTGATTCAATTCGGTATTAAATTCTAATGCCAACCTGTTGCCGGCGGGTAGCGTCAAATTAAAACCGACACTCCCAATTACTATTTTCCCGCCTTGTAAATTCGCATCGGACAATGGGCTCATCATGGGGTTTAATCGCTTATCTTTGCCGTTAATTTCACCCCAGTCCTCATAGGTGAAGCGAAGCGAAGCGGAGAGATTTCTCATTAATGGTTTCTGGACCCAGCTTTGCACTTTATAACGGTTTCCCAAGCGATAGTCGCGCGTATTTTCATCCAGACGAATGACCGCTGAAGCTTGAACGCCCCAGGAAAAGCTCTCTTGTTGGGCTGCATAAGTGATGCCGGGTAATAAATCATAGGTACCGGATCCTAATTGCATGGCGTAGGGTAGCAGCGCTCCTTGTGAGTTTTTCTCATCAATCGACCCTGTCGGCAGGCTCAGCAGCAGGTTGAGGTGAATTTTTTGCCTGGAATCAGAATAAATATTGTGTAATGCACCTATCCTTATATCCCCAATCCCAGAACTTTCCATCGACGACTTCATCAACATCGGGCTAAGTGAGCTACCCATATTCATGAGCATATCCATATCATTTTCCAAATAAGGAAGCATGGCCATCAGCGTTGTGGTGTCATCGGGTGCATACATCAACCCGAGCATATGCATCTTCATCGTCATTTTCGTTGGCGCCATTTTATAGGTGCTATTCTTTAATAATGATCTCGGGTTGATTTCATCTTTTCCGTCCAAGAGCTCATTCATGTCCATTTCCATGTAGCGGTAAGAGAGCATCAACTCGCCGGTTTTATGGGTATGATCGCCCATCACCGAAATCGGTGCGTGAGCGTCCGGCCGCGAACTAATCCAGTCGTGAGCGAAGGTGTGACCACAGAGAGCTGAAGTAAAAACCAACCCCATAATTTTACTTAAAGTAGGCATACAATTTCCTGAAAATCCTAGCACTTTTTAGCAAAGTGATTATCACAGAAGCCGAAGGCTCAGTTCTGTGATTTCTTTTTCCGTCTTCTGGGCTTTTCTTCAACAACGGGGGCCTTGCCTTTGAATGCTTCTGTATTAAAGAGGCCATAGCCTTTGCTTAAAGATTCGGTTAAATAAAAATCGGGGTTTCCCGGCTTATCTTTCCATACATACCAGTCAGGCTTTTCGATCTCGTCATACTCGATGATCAAGACCGCGCCACCCGGCGCTTTGCCTGAGTTACTGACGTGATGCTCGATATGGTCATGATTAATCCATAGTCCGGGGTTGTTCATTTCAATAATGACATCAAGTCTTTCCCCCTGCAGTAGTGGGACAACATCAGCGTGATAGGGCTCGGGCAAGGGTAAACCGTCCTTATGGGTTACCAGCATATCGTGTCCATGCGTGTGGAAGGCTACGTTATTGCCAGCGGCATAAAGTCGCAGCCTGAGCACATCGCCTTTCTTAACGCGCAGAGGTTCGGTTAATGGGAATGATTTGCCGTTGATCGAAAAATAGTCGAGTACTTCGCCAGGATGGCCGCCCTTTCCGTAGGTGTTAGCTACCTCAGAGTTCCATCCGGAAAACATTAATATGGCATCTTTGGTTACTTTCTTTTCAAGCGCCGTTGGTTTTTTCGGGTCGACCACTATTGGCCCCCACATACCACGTACACCCAGATGTTCAGGAACATTGACATGGCAGTGATACCAGAGGCTGCCGGGCTTTTCGGCAATAAATTTATAGGTAAAACTTTCGCCAGGTTCAATGGCTTTTTGCGTGATATCCGGCACCCCGTCATTCCGCCAGTTGTTAGTCATATACTGACCATGCCAGTGAATCGTGTGAGATAAGGTCGTATTGTTAAACAGATTAACTTCGACCTCATCACCCTCGCGTACATGAATCAACGGGCCTGGCACTTGACCGTTATAGCCCCAGACCTTGGCAGTAAGGCCTGGAGCCACTTCGAGATCGACTTCTTCGATGGTCATGTCAAAGCTTCTCAGCTCTGCTTGCGCGATACTGGCAGCAAATGCCAGTAATATTGTGGGCAGCATATAGGATAATTGGGGCATTATTGGCCTCCTTCACAGCAGAGTTTACGGAGATGTTTAATGATGAGGTGTATCTCTTGATCGCTCAGGTTCTCGTCCCAATTCGGCATCAATGGAGACTTGTTGACTGACTTGCCCCCGAACTTGATGGCTTTAAAAAGGTCCTCATCCGTGCGCGCAGCCATTTCGCTCGCATCGGTGTGATCTCTTGGCGCGA
>JAGRBZ010000736.1 GCA_020433805.1 Anaerolineae bacterium | reverse complement strand
CTTTTCTCCTTGGTCGGATAAAAAACGCATGGTATTCAACCGCTCTTATTTCGCTACTTTTTGGCGATGGTATTGAGACATCAAGGAGGATGTTGCTTATGAAAAACCAGGTCAAATAGACGACGCCAACGACGAAAGCCATCTCAAATACATGGAATAACCATAAACCAGTACAAAATATCTATCACAAAAACATCAAAGAGGGAATTAAAATAGAATGAAGAAAAAACATTTACTCTTTCCTGCCATTGTGGGAACTCTGCTGGCTATTGTGATCAGCGTTACGTTTGTGTCGGCCGCGGTCGAGGTTGATACGTCGGAGTTGCGTGAGGCGGTTACGACTGAGGGTATTTTCGAACACCTGCAAAAATTCCAGGAGTTCGCCAATGCAAATGGCGATACCCGTGAAGCAAGTTCAGACGGTTATGAGGACTCTTATAAGTATGTGGCCGACAAGATGAGTGCAGCCGGTTACGACGTTGAAATTCAGCCCTTCGACTACCCCTATTTCGAAGAGATGGAACAGGCTACCGTTGAACAAACCGCACCGGGTTCCGAAACATATGAATACCTGGTTGATTTCTATACGATGAGCTATTCCGGCAGTGCTGAGGTAACCGCATTGGTTGAGGCCGTTGACTTAATGCTGCCGCCCGCTGCCGCCGACAACACCTCAACCAGCGGCTGTGAAGCGGAAGATTTTGACGGCTTTACCCCAGGCAATATTGCATTGATCCAGCGGGGTAGTTGTAACTTTTCCGTAAAAGCGGCCAACGCTGAAACAGCCGGAGCCGGAGCGGTGATTATCTTCAACGAAGGTCAGGAAGGGCGTCAGGAACTGTTTGGCGGCACGCTGGGCAGCCCCGATTTTGATATTCCGGTTTTAAGCGCCAGCTATGAGTTTGGCCTGCTATTGAACGACCTGATTGATGACGAACTGAAGCTGTACATTTACACCAACGCCGTTTCCGAAACCCGCAGCACGGCCAATGTGTTGGCCGAAACGCCGGGCGGACGCGATGACCGGGTTGTAGTGGTTGGCGCTCATTTGGACTCGGTACCGGAAGGCCCCGGCATTCAAGACAACGGCAGCGGCTCGGCAGCCATCCTGGAAATTGCCGAGGCGATGTCGGAACTGGGCATCGAGCCGCGCAACAAAGTTCGCTTTGCCTGGTGGGGGGCTGAAGAGTCCGGGCTGCTGGGCGCGTATCATTACGTCGGCGGATTAAGCAGCAAAGAGCTTAAAAACATCGCGGTTAACCTGAACTTCGATATGATTGCCTCGCCCAACTACGTACCCTTTGTTTACGATGGCGATGGTTCAGCCACAGGTGCCTCCGGCCCGAACGGCTCCAAGAACATTGAATCGATCTTCCTGGAGTATTTCGACGAGTACACCGATGTTCCGGTGAAGCCTACCGCCTTTGACGGTCGCTCGGACTATGGTCCATTCATCGAAGTGGGTATCCCGGCCGGCGGTCTCTTTACCGGCGCGGAGGAAATTAAAACCGAAGAGGAAGCAGCCGTGTACGGTGGCACCGCCGGTGAGCAGTATGACCCCTGCTACCACCTGGCCTGCGACACCATCGACAACGTCAACGAGGAAGCGCTTGACCTGATGTCTGACGCTGCCGCCCACGCTGTTTTGACCTTTGCCGAAACCACCTCATCGGTGAACGGCACGGACAAAGGCCAAGGTAAACACAAAATTGCAGACGCGATGCATTACAAAGGCTCGCATCTGAAGAAGTAAGCTTTACCGTTAAGCAATACAAAACGGGGACAAGCATGGTGTCTTGTCCCCGTTTTTTGGTGTTGGTACGATGGAAGAGTTGTATTTTACCCTACCCCCGTCGCTAACGCGACTCCCCTTTCCCTGAGGGAGAGGGGTTGGGGCTGAGGGCGATTTTCACGAAAGTCCTTCGATCACCGGCCCAAAATAATCTCAAAAATTTTGACCACTTACTGCGTAACGTTCTGCACCACAACCTCAGCCGAGCCGTTGAGATCAACGGTGCCGTTGGGCGCTTCGGCGCTTTCGGTTTCGGCGGTGGGAGTGGTTTCCGGGGCGGTTTCTTCGTTCGCTTCGGTCGATTTGGTCGAGCGGATAACCACATCAAAACCCCAGCGTTTCAGATCGAGGGTAATGGTGTGATCATAATGCAAAATAATAATGATCGCTGCTGCCAGACGCAGCGTTTCTCTCAAACGATGAAAAGCGGTGTCGCGGGCGATACGGCTGGTGGTCCGTTGGGCCTTGCTACTTTTGCAGACCTTTTGGGTAGCAATCAACTGGTCGCGCACGTCCGTCACCTCAACCAGCGAGGGCGGCTCGAAGCGATCTTCGGCCGGGCGGGTTCCTTCTTTGGCAATATAGGCATTTAAGACGCGCAGAACCTCTTTTTTATTCTTGGGGAAGATGATGTTGCCGGTGGTTTGTTTTACTTCAAAGCCCCAAGCTTCGGCCTCTTCAGGGGTATCCCAGAAGTAGTTTTTAAGCATATGTTGAATACGTTTGAGGTATTTATACGCTTTCTTTTCAAGGCGCTTGATACTTTCAGAGGCAATGGTGCGTTGGGCTTCGCTGCTGTGAAATTCAGTGCTGTGGGGACGACATTCTTCCAGTAGATTGACCAGATGGCCGGCCACCGGCGACTGCAATTCCGGGGGTAAGGTCTGGTCGTAAGTTTGGAAGCTTTCGCCCAGGTTGAAGAGGTTGGTGTGGTCATCGGCTTCGGGAATGTTGATCTGGAACTGACCGCGGGTATCAATAGTAAAATGCATAGTCGATTTATCCTTGTGAAGTTCTAGTTTTTACAGAAGAAAAGTAAACGTATTCGGTTATTAAGAATCATTCTAA
>JAGRBZ010000735.1 GCA_020433805.1 Anaerolineae bacterium | reverse complement strand
TGGCCGGTCAACTCCCTAGCCAGGTTGTTCCTTGATCAAGCCATTATCTACTTTGTGGAAGCCGACCTGGCCTCAGCGCAAATCCTTGCCGGCGAGAGTATTCAGTTAGCCTTAAAGCACAATCTTTTAGACACGGTTTTCGAGGCGCGTTATATAGCGGGCATCACCAGCTATCTATGTAATGATTTGGAAATGGCCGAGACCCACCTGCTAGCTATGGTAGAACATCCTGTACTGATGGACGATGCTTTGGCTCACGCTACTTGCACTCTATCACGCCTTTATCAGGCCCAGGGACAGCCGGAAAAGGCCAATGCCATTATTCAGCAAATTAGATCTTACCTGGAGGAAGCAAACAACAGTTTTTCGCTCAATCTTCTTGAAAGTTTTCAAATAGAGCTGGCGCTTGACCAGGGCGATGTCGTTCGGGCTAGCCGGTTGAGTTTAACCATACCTTTCAATCAGCAGCGTCCCATTCGGTATCACTACTACCTACCCCAACTACCCCCCCTCAAACTGTGGTTGGCCGAGGGACAGGAATTAGAACAGGCCCTAACTTTGCTTGAGGAGATAGACGGACATTTATGCAAAATGAATCGCAAGGTCCATCGCATCGATGTTTTAGCCTTGCAAGCTCTGGCTTATCAGGCTTTAGATGACGTGCCGATGGCTATGGAAAAGCTCGGACAATCGGTAGCGTTGGCCGCGCCGGGAAAATTCATCCGCAATTACCTCGACCTTGGACCAAAGATGCGGATGTTGTTGGAACAACTCTACAACCGGACGAAAAAAGTTGACGGCACAAAATATTTGCCATACCTTTCTCAACTAGTGGACGCATTTCCACCCGTAAAAGCAGAAGAGCAAAAAAGTGTGTCGCCTCCCTCTATCCTCATTGACCATTTGACAGAGCGGGAACTGCAAACCCTCGGACTGTTGGCAACGGATCTTTCTACCAAAGAAATTGCTGCCGAAATGAACGTCACCTGGGCGACAACCCGGACTCACATCAAAAACATTTATGGCAAACTGGGTGTGCACGGCCGTTACGAAGCTGTGCAGCACGCCCAGAAAATGGGCCTTTTATAAACCCTCACCCTCCTCTCCTATAAAAATCATCTACCTTTCTACCTCATTGGGGTATGACAACTACCCCAGTAAAACCTTATACTAATATCTGTAACCCAACTTTGCCGCGTTTCCTATAACCACCAACGTTTCTTGTATTAGCTTGGTTCTTGCATCCTTACTATAAGTTGAGTTCGATGATTTTGTGCCGATATTTCCCTACCTATATATACACTCATATCAACTGAATTTGCCGCTCCACTCCTATTGCCATTTCTCAAAGTCGTAGTCCGGTCAACTTGCCGACTGGTTTGATTGCTTACATTTGGCAACCCAACATCCCTCCTCAATTTGTCACCTTCCGAACGCACTCACTTAAATCGGGCATCCATCATGGCCTCAAAGACGGGTTCCCACTAAAAGCCTGTGGGAATGACATACCTGAGAGTTTCGTTTTTATTCTGCTTTCAGTATAGCAAGCATAAAAAAGGAAAGGTGAACCATGCGACCTTCTTATGATGGCCCTGGCATCTACGCCATTCATATAGCCGGTAGATTGGATACAAGCTGGATCGATCGCTTAGGTGGCTTAACCATCGTTACCATTGAAGAAGATGAGGAAGGTAAACAACCGGAAACGGTATTAAAAGGGTGTCTACCTGATCAAGCCTCGTTGTTAGGTGTTTTGAACACACTATACAACCAGCGTTATCCCTTGCTCTTTGTCAGGTATCTCAATTCCTGCTAATGGTTCCGGTCAGAGGACTGGTCCCAACTGCCTGACAACGATTTAGTGGTTAGAAACGCCTGGATCGTCTTTGTTGGACGACAGCAGGCTGGGTAATTACAAAATATTCAGCGAAATGAATAGGAGAAAATAATGGCAGCCTTAACCGTATGGAAATTTGATAGCTCCGCCGGTGCCGGACAGGCACTCAGTAAATTAGAGAGCTTGCAAAAACAGCAGCTTATTCAAATTCAGGATGCAGCCGTTGTGGAATGGCAGGAAGGCAAAAAGAGACCCAAAACTCGGCAAGCCGTAAACCTGGCCGGGGCCGGGGCCCTGAGCGGCGCTTTCTGGGGGATGCTGTTTGGCTTACTCTTCTTCATTCCTTTCTTTGGCATGGCTGTGGGCGCGGCCATGGGCGCGTTGTCCGGCCATTTCAGCGATTATGGCATTGATGACAGCTTTATCAAATCGGTTCGTGACCAGGTAACCGAAGGCACTTCGGCTCTATTTTTGCTGACCGGCAGCGCCACCGTCGACAAGTTGCAGGATGAACTTAAGGGTCAGATTGGCACCTTGATTAAATCTAACCTGTCAAAAGAACAGGAAGCAAAACTGAACGAGGCTTTTGGCGAGGAATAAACTATCAACAGAGATGACGGTGTAGTTTTAGCCGTCATCTCTGTTTGTTTGAACCCGTTGAATAGGGTATCGCTGGTTGTCAAAAGTGGGGAGATTGGCAAGCGCGAGACGGCCGGACAAGAAACAAGTGAAAAACAGGTTATGAGGGGGACGTGATGAGAAAAACTTATAAATGGTACCTGATCTTGATGGGAGCCGTCATACTAACGTTGAGCGGCTGCTTCCAGAGCACGCCGGAAACACCTCAGGAGGCTGTGGAAGAAGTACGCTCACAACTGTCTTTAGCCGGTACAGCCTGGCAAGTCGAGTCAATGCTAGGTGGACCGGACGATGCCATTCCTATTATTCCGGGGACTCGGTTAAGCCTGAATTACTTTATTGAGCGATACGCCGGCTATAGCGGTTGCAATTGGTTCTTGGGCGTATACAGCA
>JAGRBZ010000734.1 GCA_020433805.1 Anaerolineae bacterium | reverse complement strand
GGCGGGCGGCGTTGGTCATGGCTTCCTGCACGATGCGATAGAGGCTGGTTTCAACGGTTGAGGGCAGCCGGTTGGGCAGGTCGGCGTGAAAATCAACGGGCAGCGCCGGGTACAGCTTAGAAAACTCGCCCAGATAGCGCTCGACCGCCGCGGCCAGCCCCAGATCATCCAGGGCGCTGGGCCGTAGCTGGCGACTCAACAGGCGAACGTTGTCCAACGTGTGGGAGGTAACGTGGCGCAAATCGGATGTTTTGTGATGTATGGCTTCTACATCTTCTAGCTGATCGAGAATTTTTAGCCCTACCAGCAGCGAGGTCATCGCCTGCCCGACGCCGTCGTGCAGTTCGCGGGCGATGCGTTTGCGCTCTTCTTCCTGGGCGTTGATAAGCTGGGCCAGCAGCCGGGTTCGGGCCGCTTCTTTTTCCTCCACGGCCCGATGGCTGACCTCCAGATCGCAGGTCATCTGGTTAAAGGCATCGGCCAGTGCCCCAATTTCGTCATCGGCCCAGTGGGGCACGCGCACCGTTAAATCGCCTTGCCGCACGCGCTCGGTGGCCGTAACCAGGTCCAGAATAGGCCGGGTTAGCAGCCAGGTGAGCAGCATCGCCGCCAGAATACCGACCAGACCCACGATTACGGTGGTCACTAACATTTGCTGCGTGGTTTGGTCGATAATGCCTTGCAGCCGGGCCTCCGACAGGGCAACGCGCACTATTTCTTCGCGGTTTTCGTCGATTAATATCGAAAAGTCGTGAATAAAGCCGTCTTTGTGTTCAAAATGGATATGGTGACCGCCACCTGGGGAGAAAGAGTTTTGGTAATAATGGAAGAGCTGCTGCTCCATAAGGTGAGCGATGTCCAAATTCAAAAGTTCATCCGGTACTTCGTCTTCAAAGGTATGGGCGATAACCCGGTTATCGGCGTCGACAATAAGGGCATATTGAGCGTCAGGATGATTGGTGACCGTCTCGGTTAGCAACTGCGTCAGGTCCGCTGTATCGCCCCGGTTAAGCGGGGCTGCACTGCGAGCGGCCAGATCGCTCATTAACGACTGGCCTAACAGTTCCAACTCATTAAGGAGATTGTTGCGCATGACGGTACGGACCTGCCAGGTTACACCCAGGCCCAAAACCACCGTTAGCGTGAGCACGATGCCCAAGATTTTTGTGCGTACGCTGACGCCACCGATGAGCGTCCACAATTGCTCGCGGGGGTTGTGAGCTTCGGGGTGATGAATGGGTGTTGTTTGGTTGTTCATTGATTGCCCCGGTTTGAGCCTTATGGTGACCAATATACCTAACGCCTGCCTATGCTATCACAGGCTTATGTCCAAGACAAACTTTACTCTTAGGGTATTAGAGCCGCAAATTTGCGTCATACGCGAAAATTTTTACCACAGAGGACTCAAAGGTGGCACAGAGTTCGCAGAGATTTATCTTTGTGTTCTTTGTCCCACAGGGAGGCCGCGCACTGCCTTCTCCGTGTTCTTTGTGGTTAAATATTTTGGTTGCGGCTTGCTGCGTTACGGTATAGCTATTTTAATTATAATTCGTGATAATCTTGCCGTAGGTTCTGTCTAATTTTTCTTCACCACGGTTTAGTGCAGAGCTACCCCATGCGGAATGACGCTCAAAAACCTCTAAAAACCTATTTAACGCTGTGTTCAACCTTTGTGACCATGTATTTGCATATTGACAAGCCGACTGGACTATTATAAATTTGTAACTACTCAGCCGCAAGACGACTTGGGTAAATCAGGCTGAGGCTAAGGCGAAGGCTAAGAAAAAAGCAAAGAAAACGAGCCGATTTCTCGAAGTGGCGGCGGTTCAACCTGAATTTTTCCTGCTTAACCTCAGCCTTCGCCTTAGCCTATTGATATCGATGTCTATTGGCTGAGGTGTTATAGGAGAAAAATATGATTACGATTCGCTCTAAAGCGTTGACCGGGGCCGAAATCTCCTGGTTCGCGCCCATTTGCAACGGCGATTTTGAGTTTCTCGGTGTGCCCTCTAACCACCTGAAAAGCACCTTTGCTAACGCCTCTAACATTCTACTAACAGCGGACCGACTTGGCTATCGCAATATTCTGTGCCCATCCTCTTATCAAGTGGGGCAGGATACGCTGCCGTTTGTGGCTGCGGTGGCACCACAAACAAAAAATATCAATATTTTGGCTGCCGTGCGCAGCGGCGAAATCCATCCGCCCATGCTGGCCCGCACGCTGGCGACGATCGATCATATTTTGGAAGGTCGTCTAACCATCAACATCATTTCCTCGGACCTGCCGGGGCAAAAACTTAATGCCAGGCAGCGTTATCAGCGTTCGCGGGA
Organism: Anaerolineae bacterium; assembly: GCA_020433805.1. Lineage (GTDB taxonomy): Bacteria > Chloroflexota > Anaerolineae > 4572-78 > J111 > JAGRBY01. The sequence continues at coordinate 541 of JAGRBZ010000734.1, read as the reverse complement.
AGTGATAACCATTTTAAAGCAGGCGTGGAACCAGGATTATATCGATTTTCATGGCGAGTATTACCAATTACAGCTTCCATCGGAGCCGGTGAAGCCTTACCAGCAAAATGGCGGTCCCTTACTCTATTTTGGCGGTTATTCCCCTGAGGGTAAGCAGTTGTGCGCCGAGCATTGTGATGTCTATTTGATGTGGCCCGCAACCGAAGATCAGCTGCAAACAATGATGGAAGAGATGAGCCAAAAAGCGGCTACCTATAACCGGACCCTCGACTTTGGCTTGCGGGTACACGTTATTGTTCGGGAAACCGAACAGGAGGCCAGGGCGTATGCCCAACGTCTGGTTTCAAAATTGGACGACGCGGTGGGCCGGGAAATCCGCGAACGCGCTCTGGACGCCAAGTCGCTGGGGGTATCGCTGCAAAGTGAGATGCGGAATAACGCTGATGCTGAGGGGTTTGTTGAGCCGCATCTCTGGACAGGTATTGGGCGGGCCCGCTCCGGTTGTGGGGCTGCTCTGGTTGGCGATCCGGATCAAATTGTT
>JAGRBZ010000733.1 GCA_020433805.1 Anaerolineae bacterium | reverse complement strand
GATGTTGCGGTCAGTGTAAATGTTGGCGTTGTAGGGCTGTTGGTAATCTTCAACCGAGACGTTATCGAACTGGTAGCGCTCGATGCCGTCGGCCCAGTTGCTGACGGTGACGGCAAAGTTTTCATCGGGGTCATCGGGATCACCGGCAAAAGCAAAGCGCGGGTCGTAATAGTTTTCCAGCCGGTCGAACTGCACCTGAGCTACGCCTTCGTCATCGGTAGCCGCCTGGCCCAATTGGCCGGAAGACGTTTCGTTCTTCAAAAACGTAATCGGCACATCTTCAACCGGTTGGCCGCTTTCCAGATCGGTTAGCCAGGCCAGCGCCTCGCTGGTGGAGCTTTTGAAGGTTAAGTTATTACGGCTGACGACCAGCATTTGCCGGGCCGACATATTGTACAAATCCTGCGAGCTTTGCGCTTCCGGGTAGACATCATCCAGAACCGACGATGCCTCCAGATAGTACATACCGGGCGGCATCGCACTACCTAAACCACTTTGGCGGCCAATGTCAACCTTGTAAATAAGGGTGCCATCGAGCTGACCTTTTGAAGTGAGCGACCACTCGGCCAGCAAATCATCCGGGTCGTCGCTGCCGCTGTAGCTGTCCCAGTCGTTCCACCAATTGTTGCCGTTGAGCCGTATAAAATCGGCCAGCGGCATGCGGTACAGCTTAAACGTAACCTGGCTCACATTACGCACCGAGACATAGGCCACGGTGTCGGTATAGGCGTTATAAGTGGCAATCCGACCCGGCGAGTGCAGATAGACCAGCGGCGACTGGGCGCGGGTCTCCCACGCCACCTCCGTGCCGGGGGCCAGCGGCTGGCCATAGCGGCCCTCGATACCGCGGCCAAGAGTGACATTGTAGCGGGTGCTGGCTTCGGTCGGGAAGCTGATTTCCAGGTTGGTGTTGCTGCCCCACCAGTAGGTGTAGACCTGCGTCACCGAGACAGTCGGCTCGATGATGACATTTTCGCCGATGACGACGCTGTCGGGGTTGATGGGGGTGTTGAAGGTAATTTGCAGACTCTGCCACGGCTCAACCCCTTCCGCCCCGTCCTCCGGGTAGGTACTGACGATCTCCGGCACCGGCACCACGGTAAAGGTAGCGCTAAAGTCGCGGGGCGTCACGGCCTCGCCGATGCTGCCTTGTGTACCCTGAGGCAGTTCGATACGATAGACCGTGCCAAACTCAAGATCCTCATCCGGCGTAAACTCAACCGTCTCAACGCCGACTTCCTCCGGCCCGTCGCCATCCTCGTATTCATAATCGTAATAGGTCTCGTACTCATTAGCGAGAGGCTGTTTGATACCGCCCTCAACCCAGTTAAATGTGCCGCTTACGGTTTCAGCGGTGGCGTCGTTGACCAGGGTTAGCTGTTCCTCGACGCTGTCGCGATCCATCGCCTGGTTAAACGTCACGCTAATGACCGGCGACGGGCTAACGTAAACATCGCCCTCACCCGGCAAGCTGGCTACCACCTGCGGCGTAACCGTGGTGAAGGCCCACTCGAAATCATCCTCCAGACTGGCATTACCCAGCGCATCGGTCAAGCCCGCCGAGACGCGGGCGGTGTATTCGGTTGCTGCTTCAAAGCCTTCGTCCGGTGTAAATTGGTAAATCGAGGTATTGAGCCATTCGCCCTCGCCCGTAACCGGCGGTACAAAGGTTAGCGGATCGGGCAGGCTGCCCTCATCTTCGATGGCGCTCAGCGACACCACCGGTCGGTTAAACAGCACGGTCACGATGTTGTCGGCCAAAATCTCCTCGGCCCCGTCGGCAGGCTGCACATTAGCCACCTCTAAAAAGCCGACCGCGCTGAAGCGCAGTTCAAACGGCTGGGCCATCGTCAACCCCTCCTGGCTCTCCGCCGAATCGACAATACGCACGCGATACCGTTCGCCCCGTTCAAAGCCATCAGCCGGGCTGAACCGCACCGTCTGATCATCAACCCACTCAAAGGTGCCGTCGGCGCTGGCTCCCGGCTCAATAGCGAAGGCTTTTTCGACGCTGTCGCGATCCATCGGCTGGTCGAAAACAAGCTCAACCGGGGCATCGAGCGCCTGCTCCTCGCCAACAGCCGGTGATGATTGCAACACCATCGGCGGCACCGGCGCGGGGGTAGAGGTCGGTTCGGCTTCCACCTGGACTTCAACCTCGTCGGTGGGCTGCTCTGGCTGGGGCGGTACCGGTGTCGAGGTGCAGGCCGCTAAGAATAGAATCGGTATGATAATTAGACTAAGTATACGTTGTCTCATCGGGTATCCTCTTTTGGGGATTCATCTAAGGACGTTAGAGTTTATAGAGTTGTTGGAGTTTATAGAGTTTGTAGAGTTTTAGAGTTAAGGGGTTTTATGAGTTATCCAAGCAAAATTTGGTCATTACTTGGTCTAAACCTCTCTAATTTCTATAAACGCATTAAATCTATTCCTTTATGCGTTACGCAGTTGGCAGAAAATCGAGCGTTTAGTAGCACAAATTGCTAATTTGTGCCCCGTATTGGCTTTGGATATGAACAATTTAGCAAATTGTTCTACAAACGGCGTAACTTCCAACTTTTCAAAATAAAGCGGAGTGAGCCGCCAGAACTTCATGAACTTTATGAACTCCATAAACTCTATGAACTCCATAAACTCCAACAACTCCACTGTATGGTATCATAAGTTGATTTTTTATGCATCACCCAACCCTGATAAAAAACAGTTGTTTACGACGTTGGGCGAGCGTCGGGCAGCGGTGGGCGGGGCATTTGAGAAAAGATTGATGGTGGACAGATTTGATTGAATTATGACTTACGCAGTTGATATGTCATTTCGAGGAGGAACGACGAGAAATCCCTGAGAACTATGGTTGCAAGCCGATGCTATAGGGATTTCTCCGCC
>JAGRBZ010000732.1 GCA_020433805.1 Anaerolineae bacterium | reverse complement strand
AAAATGTTGAACTTAAAAACTTGTGTTGTCGTCATTTAGCTCATCTGAAATCTGAACTACGTAAAGCCATTGCCCGGCTTCGACATAAACCTCATCTTATTCTCAGTTTCTTTCGTCAGGCTGGCCTGCCTTATTCTGTTTAGTCTTTTATTTTTGGATCAGTAAAGGAGCACGAGCATGAGAGTTCGACGTCTACAATATCTAAATGAAGATGGTGTCTGGGTTAACCAAGCCTATGTGATTGAAGACAATCAGGGTGAACTCTCGTTCTACTATAACACGCTGACCTGGGGACGGGTCGGCGCGCCGACCTTGCTAAAAAAATCCGGGAAAGCCAGATTACTTTGGCCGAGATTGAGACAATAATGCCAGGGAATGAGCGGGTTCGCTGGCTGCCGGTGGAGACTCCGGAAAACCAAAATCTTGAACAGGCAAAGACCTTTTATGATGCACTGTGCAATATCCCCACCCCTCAACCGGCTTCAACTTCTCTGTAGAAGCCAGCAAGTTTTACCATCTAGCTGGTGCTATTTTAAGTAGATGCTTTTTCTTTTTGGTCTTTCCACAACGGCCACAGGTCTTGATCATGCCTGACAAAATAGCGATAAGACGTGTAGGTAATCGGTTGCTCCAGCTGATTATTGATGATGGTTTGTATCGACGCCAAATTTAATCCCATCTGCAAATAATGCTTGATTTGCTCCTTATACGGATCCAAGACCCGTTCTTTATTTTTGCTGCCTTTGGGCCGACCTAATTGGACCCCGTTGGCTTTGGCTGCGGCCAGGCCTTGCTTGGTTCGCATGGATATAAAATCTCGTTCTGTTTCGGCGAAATAACTGTAGATAGCCAGCAGTAACTTGCCGTGCGGCCCCGTGGTCGACAACTCGGGTTGGCGGACGAAAACAATCTCAACATCTCGTTCGCTCAACTCCGTAATGATGTTTAAGACTTCCATCATGTTACGTCCCAGTCGGCTGAGTTCTGCGACCAACAGAAGATCGTCCTTGTTCAACCTGGACAACAGCTCGTCGATACGCCGCTCTGCCCGACTCTTGCGGGACGAGATTTCGATCTCAATAAACGAGTCGATCATCAACTGATGCTGTTGAGCATGCTCCAATAATAGATGCCGTTGTTTAGCTGCGTCTTGCTTGTCGGTGCTAACCCGAATGTAGCCGATAACCGCCATAATTCCTCACTTATATAAAAGGGTATATTTCACTTTATTTTTACACTATTTTCACTATATAAGTCAACCCTTTTTATATATATTATCGTGAGAAAATAACGTTCGTTTTTATATTTATTTCTTTGCAACGTGAAAAAAAGATAGGTCAACAAACACAATATTACTCCTCAACCGGCACCAGCACTCCATCCTCCATCAAACGACTAAAATGGGCTGTAACATTCCTGGGTTGTGGTCCACCTTTGATTAATACACCGAGCTCCATGTTCAAGGTTAACGCATATTCAGTTAGATTGGCGCTAGAAATGAAGAGTAATTCCTCATCGGCCACGGCACATTTAACGTGGAACGAGCCATATTTGCCGTCGTCTGTTTGGGGGCGTTTGTCTTTTGGCCAGATGTAGACGGTAGCGTGTTTGGAGATCGACTTGCCCAGAGCTTTGATGGTGTCGTAGGTCATTTTGCCTTCGCTTGGTTCCGGCGCTTCGACGCAGATTTTGATGGTGACTCCGCGTTCAGCAGCCTTGACCAGGGCCGTTCGAATATTGGCGATTTTGTAAACGGCGAAGCTGACCACCAGTAGGTACTGCCGGGCCGTATTAATGACTTGTAATAGAGCCTGATCGGTGCGACGGAGGGCTGGACCCTGGCTGGTGGGGCCGGTCCAAACCAACGACGTTGACTGCGAACGACGGCGCTGGTCGGCGGTCTGTGCTGCGGCTAGAAGCGCCAACGCTAGGCTTTGGGGCGTGAGTGTAGGATTTTCTCGATGCCAGGTGTCGAGCAGTTGACCAACCTGCGCTCTCAAGTTGGGCTGCGGCATGGATTGCACAACCTGGTTGCGGGCATAGAACCAATTATCCACCGTCATCCCTTCAACGTTGGCAGCAAGCAACTTGATCAGATGAAGGGGCACTTCATTAGCTATAGCGCTGATTTGGTTAAGTAAATCTTTGGAGTACATATCAGTCTGACAAATCAAAGAAAGCTAAATCATCATAGGCAAAGGTGGGCACCAACACTGAGCGATCAAGATAACGATTGCCTCGCTCACAGGACGTTTCCGAGACAAAGAGGCAAGCGTGACAGGCTGCTGCGTGCAGGGAGATGCCACTCACGCTAGGCTCATGCTCGGCGCAGGTTGGGTCGGAGGCGCAGAGGCCGGCCGCATCGAGGGCAGCGGAGATGTGTCGTTCCAACTCACTCGGCTCACCCAGTTTGACCAGACCACCCAGCGTCCCTTCACTGTCGGGGGCGGCGGTATATATCAAAATTCCGGCCATGGGTCCATTTGGGTCACCGGGGTTGCGAGAATAGATTCGCTCACGGATGCTGGCCGAACTGTAACCGGCCTCCATTGCCAATTGACGCATGAGGGCATGGGAAAAGGTATGCAGCAGCACGTAACGCATTGTGGGGTAGTGGTCTTCCGGATTTTCGATAAAACGAGCTTTGCGCCAGCGAATGTGTGAGTCGAAAAAGGCATCATTGCGTTTTTTGACGGCATCCAGAGTGAGCCACTCTCGAATTTTGTGCTCATCAAACCGGATGAAGATGCCTTCGCCCCGAACCTCGACCGCAGGCAGCCAGCGGGGAGATTTTCGACTGAGAGGCGCAATAGTCTTAATTTCATCGTCGGCCCCCGGTTCGGTCAGTTCGCCAGGCGAGTCGAGACGCGTGAACCCGGTGATGAC
>JAGRBZ010000731.1 GCA_020433805.1 Anaerolineae bacterium | reverse complement strand
TATGGCGAAAACTTAGAGACACTAACGATATCGCTAACTTTATAAACAAGAATAGGGGGAATATCCTGACAGGGGCATAAATCAGCTACCTGCTGCCAGCGATCGCGGATAAAGTTGCTTTTGGGAAGAAAGGTGCGCGTGAAATCCCAGTCTCGCCCCACACTACCGACTATCGCATCGATTGCAATGTCCTGGAGTCCGCGTCTTTCCATATCCCGCAAGTTCAAAGCCTGCCGAACCGTCTCAAAGGGGAGAAGTGTAGCGGGTTGGCCCATAATAAAATTTCGCCACCCTTCGAAAACAGCTTGCTTTCTAGCCTGATCGAATTCGCTACTGCTTGAGATAACTTCTTGGTTCATCATGTTTGCATCCTATTGGGTTACTGTGTTTGAACAGTTTCATCTTACCCAATAGGTGCAAAAGAAATGCAAATAAAATGCCAATAAAGACAAATGTGCGCTTTACTGGCCTCTAAGTACTACTTTCGAGCTTTGATAACGAATAGAACTTACGTAGTTCGAGACCCTAAAGGTTTCCGAAGTTTATCTATTAAGCAAAATTTTGACGCAATCGCGCTTGTATTTTGTCCTAAAGTCGACTTGTAAAACCTTTAGGGTCTGATTTTTTTCAACTGCGTAACTCATAAACGAACATAAATTTGGTGGCTTACTCTATGGGGTGATAAAAATCGAGGGGTAACAAATCTTACTGTTTATTTTGGAACCTAGAGGAGTGGGACAGATCCTTATGTGTGGCTACCTACCCAAATTGATCGTATCGCGTTTCTCCTTCAAAAATAGCCACTCTGGGATTCGTCTTATTGAATTTCACGCCAAGGCTCATACCTTCCGTAACCGTCTCATAGAATGCTTTTGTAACACGGGCTTGCAAAAGCTGGGGCTGACTTTCTCGTAAAAATTTAACGGTGATCCAATGATACGTCCACACCTTGCCATAGTCGTCCTCCTCGGTTTCAATTCGACACGCTTCAATTGTAGCCTCAGACTTTTCCAGCGGAAGATAGTACGCATTACTTAAATTTTTATGCACCCACCGTTTATATCTTTCACGTTCAATAAAATTCAATCCAATGCCGAATATAAGAGTACAAATAAGGAATCCCAATACATAAATTAGACATTCAAACCATTTAAATTCACGACCAAACCCGAACAGAATAAGCCCCGGAATAAAGAAACCCAAGAGAATTGTAATAGCTAACCCCCATTTCAGTAACCTGTAAATAGCAGGAGCATCAGCCACTATCCATTCCTCGATTGACATTCTTTTTTGCATGTCCTCCGTCTCTCCTATTTGGCTTGTTTTAATATCTGTTGGATGAATGCCGCTTTACCCTGTTGGTATCTAACCCGATCACGGGGTAATTGTCGAGCCAATTGTTGCTTCAACACCCCATAGGCCTTCGCCCGCTCCGCGTTTTGGGTTAGATAATTTCGAAAGTAAATCTTCTCTGCCAGTGACTCGCTTTGACTTTCGACAACGAATAACGAATAGCTTTGGGGTTTTCCTTTTATAAAGCGGTACTGCCGGAGTTGTTCATTTTCGCCACAATAGGTATAGCCAACCGTTTCTATTTGATCCACACACGTTGCGCCTTGCTTAAAATTATTCATGATGACCAGGATATCGATGATTGGCTTGGCCGGTATACGAGGGATAGCGGTACTCCCGACGTGTTGAATATCCACCACGCAAGCACTGTGTTGCAGTGAACTCCACAGCCTTCGGCGCTCAACAAGAAACAACCACCGCCACAACAGGTGATAAGATTTGAGTGCGACCCGGTTGTCTTCAAGCCCCAAGATCATAATTTAACAATACCCGTCGCCAGCGTCGGATTGCCGGCCGGATTACCATTCTAAGTTTGGCTCAATACATAGGATTGCCGCTTTTCGTTTGACGCGGCACCTAAAGTAGGCAATGAAACCCTCCTTGCCATCGGGTACAAGCGGATTATGCTGAATATACACAGCGCCGACGTATTGCTTAACCGCCTCGGCCGGCTCACCCAGATATGCCATACGATAAAACGCAATAGCGTTCTGTTTGTTCGCTTCCAGATTATGTTTCATCTTCGTCTTCCTGTCTTCAAAAATTTAATATTATCAGGGGCTATCGGCGTCTATTTTGCTCAGCAGTTCCAGCAATTTTGTTGTTGTGTTCCAACTGCGGATGGTCATCGATTTATAAACAGGCGAGGCGGCGATTTTACTCAACCGGCTTTTGGTCCGTTGCGCGCTGAGCCGTTGCGAGTAGATCACCCCATCGCCTGCCCAGATTGTATCGACACCCTCGCGGGGCGAGAAGACTGGCATAGCCTGGTTCGTGTCGATATCGATCAGAAAGATGGCGTCGCTGTGATACTTCTCCGGCTGCTCACCAAAGCCTTCAGGTTTGTTCTCAATAACGGCTTCAAACTGCTTGCGAGACAACACCAAAACTTTGATGCGCTCATCATCAAGCTTGAAATTTTCCGGCAGCACCTCTTCAATCTGCGCTTTTATCGCGTCAGGTTGTTTGTCGGATACTAAAATCACGTTACCACTGGCAATATAGGTTGAAACATGAGAAAATCCCAGCGCTTCTAAGCATTGCCTCAAGTCCGCCATGCGAACTTTATTTTTCCCGCCGACATTAATGCCGCGTATAAGGATGACATAGGTATTCATGGTTTATTGCACCTAAAATGGATTGCATAGGAGGTTGCGATAGGTTTAAGATCAGAAAAAATGTTCGACCGCAAGTATACCACGGCATCACCACCGTGACCAACGGCTGCGTTCACCGGGGTGCGTTTCAGTTACACTGCCATTAAGTTAGTGACTGACATTAGCCCCCCTAACCCCCCAAAGGGGGGAATTTGACGCCTTTCTCCCCC
>JAGRBZ010000730.1 GCA_020433805.1 Anaerolineae bacterium | reverse complement strand
GTGGTCGTTGAAATGGATCAGGTAGCCTGCCCCAACTGTGACATCGGCACGCTCATCGACGGGCAGGATGAGATTGAGGGCGTGCTGGTCGGCATTCGCTTCTGCGATAGCTGCACCTACCGCGAGGATCTGCTCTGTCCTGAATGCGGCGGCTACGACGTGACCGACACCATGCGCACCGGGGCCGAAGGACAAGCTATCCCGATCATGCTCTGTGCCGAATGTCACTGGCAAGCGGATCTAAACCCTACGCCTCACCTCTAAAACAAAAGCGGCTATCTGGGGAAATTCCCCAGATAGCTCGCGGCAACACACCCCTATCAAACAAAACGTTATCAATGAAAGGAACAGACATGGGTACTTTATCCCCTCAAGACCTCTTGAAAAAGTGGCAGACTGACCCGGCTATGACGCCGGAGATGGCGGTCGGTCACATCTTGCAGAATTTAATCCAACTGGCTGACCAGCCTCTCCACAATCGGGTGGCCGTTCTCTCTCAACGGGTTACGGCTTTGGAAAGTCAGATTGCCGATCTGCAAAAGCGGATCGACCCGTAGGATTCTCACCGGCTGAGCTTGGGCTTAATCCAGGCTCAGCCGAGGTCGAAGGTGGCTCGCCACCAGGCAAAGATGGCCTTACTGCACGGCGGGCCGGGATTGTGGCTGGTTAGCCTTAGAAAGTGGCAGGATCATCCTCGGCCCAGCCCAGGCCAGTCGGAGCGCTTGCACCTAAGCAGCGTCCGCCCCAGTTCAAAATCGGGGTGGCTCCGGGAGGAATGCGGAGCCAACCCGGGTTGGCCCTGTGAAAATTTTTTAAACGGGGAAATTCGCAAGTCCTTTCTGCCAAAGTCTGTTTTATCAGCCTTTGGTAAATCGATTTCATCCTATCACCCAACAAAGGAGTATCAACCAATGTCAACCACCAAGTCGCGCTCGAATCCAAAACGGTCTCGGCGTGGACGACGACTGCCCCAGCCCAAAGCTGTTCAAGGCGAACCGTTGCCCGTTCCCCCGCCCAGCCGCGAACTCAACCCTTACAGCACTCGCATCATCGACCTGCTCGACGAGATGGTGCAGGTCACCGGCCTTAGCCATTTTGTCATCCTGTCTGATTGGCTGGGCATGATTGAGGGTACGCTTCAGATGTGGGCTACCCAACTGCGGACCATCGCCCTGGAAGGCAATGTGGCCACCGATCCGCCGGCCATCGAAACGATCTACCGCCGGGCGCGAGAGCGGTACCAGTTTGTCTCCGAAAGTCGGCCCCAGGCCTACCGCAAGATGCAGGCAGCCTTCGTGGAATGCTTTCTGCTGCTGCGCGAGAGCGCCGCCCCCGATCTCGAAGCGTATGCCGGGCAGACAACCATCAGCCCCAATGTAGTCGGTGAAGTATTTATCACCTGCCTGGGCCACTCCCGGGCCTGGGCATCTTATGTTGCCCCCTGGGAAGAGGCTCTGGCGCGAGCGACCAACCTTATCCCCAACGGCCACGATCTGGCCTATGAGCGTTTGGCTTTGGCCGCGCTTGAGGCCCAGGCTGACGGCATCACCATCCGGCTCGAACCCGGCGAGAATTTTGAAGTCTGGTACGAAGCTGTCGCGCCGTACATCCCTCAACTGGTTATCGGCCGGCCGCTGATCGACCTGACGACCACCAGTCTGCTGGCTGTAGCCGCCCGTTTCCCGGCCTGGCTGGTCAAACGGGATCACATCCGCCTGGTCTGGTCACCCCAAACCGACCCACTGATCCAGCGGATCAACCACATCAACGCGATGCTTTTTGGCCTTAACGGCTACGTGCTGGAGCAGCTCGACGCCCACAGCACCATCCTCAATCAGCTTGAAGCCGAGATAACCCAGGAGGAAAGTCCGGCCACCCCTCGGGTCCCGGCCGTCACTCACCCCGAACGGATTTACACCGACGCAGACCAGTCCCGACCTACCCCACCGGCAGATGCAAATCGCTCATTCACCGCCCTATTTCGCCGCGACAAAGCGTAACCCCCGAGGGTGGGAGACTGCAATCAAGCGTCTCCCACCCTCTAGACCAACAAACCAACAAACAAACCATCCATCCATCCATCCAACTAACAAACCATCTAACCATCTAACCATAAGGAGACACCTATGGCCCGCAAACCAAAAAGGCAGCCGGATAACCCGACTGCCAAATCGATATTGAAAACACTGAAATCTATCTGCACCCTCTCCGGGCAGCGTCCTAGCGTTGTCTGGGATGATTTCTTGCTCATCACCGAGGCGGAACTGCAACGCCTGCCGGACAATGTCAAAGCTATTGCCGCCACTGGCCGTCCGGCTGAAGATCCACCGGAGATTAAACGCGCCTATGCTCAGATCAGAGTACGCTACCGACCCCGACTGACCGATGCCTGGCGCTGCTTCTCCGAGGCTTTTTGCCAACTGACCGAGGTGACTGACGGCGGCTTGTGGTCAGCAACCACTCCCACCGGCCTGTCAGGGCCTGATATTTTGGGCGACATCTACCAAACCTGGAGCAACATTGATCCGGCGTGGGCGGGTCAGTACTTTACTCCTTGGCCGGTGGCGCTTATGATGGCCCGCCTCCTGGTGCCGCATGGCGAACGGGAAATCTTTGATCGGATTAAAAAAGCGCTGCTGCATGGGGCTAATCAGCTTGGTCAGGCGTTACTGCTAGCCGGTATGGCTATTCCTGATGACGACGCACTGTTTGCCAGGGACTATTTTTTCAATCGGGTTTTGCCTGCGGCGATGCCGTTTTACGATCCACTGACGGTTAACGAGCCAGCCGTTGGTTCCGGCATCATGCTGCTGGCCGCTGCCTCGACCTTTCCGGAGTGGGCGGTTAAGCTGGGCTTGGTTCGATTCACAGGGCAAGATCTCGATCAGACCTGCGTCAGG
>JAGRBZ010000729.1 GCA_020433805.1 Anaerolineae bacterium | reverse complement strand
CCTCCTTCCTGGTCGAAGAGCCGGAGATGGCCCTCAGCAGCGAAGGTCGCGACATGATCGCCCAAGAAGAATTTGAAGAAGCATCTGAAGAACAAGCTGAAGTCTCCGGCGGCAGCGCCGTCAGCAAAGCCGCAGATCAAAACGCCATGGCCGAAGCCGAAATGGCCGCCGCCCCGATGGCAATGCCCACTGCAACTCCCGGACTCGGCGGTGCCGGTGGCGAAATGGACGCTGATGATGCTATCGCCGCAATGCCCAGCGTTGTAACCGTTGGCAGCAAAGCCTTTGTCTTCAAAGATGGCATCTGGACCGACACGGCTTATGACTCCACTGCCATGAGCACCACACCGCTGCCGTTTCCGTCCGACGCGTTTCTTAATTTCTTGACCGACAATCCCGACGCCGGCCAATACTTTGCTCTCGGCTCCAACGTCATCGTGGTCATCGACGGTACGGCTTACGAGACGGTCGAAGGTGAAGTGGATGACGTGCCGGAAAGGTTGGAGATTGATGAATCTGAGGCGAAGGCTGAGGCTGAGGAAAACGTGACTGAGGCTAATGCTTCTTCTCAGCCTGCAAACAGCATCACCTCGGAAAAACCGGCTGACGCTGATGACATCTATACCACGATCACTGCCGATGTCATCGAGGGCACTGCGCCGTTGGTTGTAAATTTTAAGGGTGAGCTTATCGGTGGGGCTGATGACAATGAGGATTTCTACTGCGTGGAAAGCACCTTCGACTTCGGCGACGGCAACAACCAGAGCCAATCGCCCGGCTGTACGGCCTGGGAACCGGGCACGGAGATTTCGCGCGATTTTACCGCCAACACCATCTACGAAGAGCCGGGCGAATACACGGTCAGATTCCAACTTGGTGAGGCCGAGTCGGAACCCATCACCATCATCGTCAACGCCGCCGACAGCGAACAAGAAGACGACACTGCCGCCGCACCCGACGACTCCGAAGCTGAGGCATCAACAGTCTCTACCACGAATACCGCCAACAACCTGCAAGGCACCAACTGCCTTTCCGGTTTAATGTTGCTGCCGCTGGCCGCACTGGTCATTGGTCTACGTCGGGGGCAAGCGTAAGTCTTTAAGCCCGCATATTTTTTACCACAGAGTTCACAATGAAGGCACAAAGAACCCAGAGAAAAACTCTGTGAACTTTGTGCCTTCTTCCTGTTTTTTGTGGTAAAATCCTTGATCGGAGCTTGCTTCATAATTGCACTGTCGATGTATAATTGATACAAGATAATAGGAGAGAAAAACAACATCCATGAGCGCACCTCACATTTGGCAAAACAACAAAAAACTCTGGCCCTGGCTGGTGATGGCGCTTATTTTAATCTTAACCCTCGTCCTGTTACGCAGCCAGGGTCGATTATGGATATGCGCCTGTGGACAGATTTACTTGTGGGTCGGCGATATCTGGAGTTCCGACAACTCACAGCACCTGTTCGATCCCTACGCCTTCACCCACCTGTTGCATGGCGTGGTTTTCTTCTGGCTTTTGGCCTGGCTTGTCCCCCACATACCGCTTCTGTGGCGACTATCTATAGCCGTAGTCATCGAGGCCGCCTGGGAAGTGCTCGAAAACTCCGCGTTCATCATCAATCGCTACCGTGAAGCCACAGCCTCGCTGGGTTACGAAGGGGATGCGATCATTAACTCTGTTGGCGATATTCTTATCATGGCTGCCGGGTTCATGGTGGCCTACAAGCTGGGCTTTCGACGCTCACTCATCCTCTTTATCGTCGTTGAACTCATCCTGGTCTTCTGGATTCGAGACAGCCTGTTGCTAAGCGTCCTGATGCTCATTTATCCCATTGAAGCGATTAAGCAGTGGCAGTTGGCTCTAGCTCCATAGATATTATTAAGCGCATGAATTCGCAGCCTGGTAGAAGAAACGTGTTGAAAACACATTAAGGGGAAATCCAATAACCTGTTTCAACAGCTTTTCATTAGCAGCGACCGAATTCATCCGGTGGCGATAGGCCGGATGGCTACAGACCAGCAATTATCGAATCCGCTCGTATAAAAAAGGAGACAAAATAATGGCACCTACCGACTCTTTTGCCGCCCGTCAGACAGTTTGCGAAGGGCTGATTTTCCAGGTTGGCAACCCGGAAATGAGTCCAAGAGAGGCATTGCTTCTGGCCCGGCGGGTCGTAACCGAGACCTTACGCGGACGATGGGATGTCAAGCCGCTGGGTCTACACGTACGCGAGTTTATGGCCGTTAAGCCGCCCGGCACACGACGGATCAGTGTAGCCCGCGCTTGGGAATTAGCCGTTCAACTCCGCCAACATCGAGATGTAGCCGCAGCCGAACCGGCTCTGGTGGGGCCGGGTTTGATGCCCGAACCGGTACATCTACTCACCGAAGATGAACAGCGCATAATACCGGACGAGCCGGCCGCAGCATCGTTGAACTGCACAGAACCGCATGACTGGGCACTGACCTTGTGTTCGGTGCCGGATGCCTGGAAGCTACCCCTGCCCGGTAACGGCTATGGCAAGCGCTATGGTGAAAGCATCATCGTGGGTCATCCCGACACCGGCTACACGTACCACCCGGAGATTTGGGATCCGGGCCGCCTGCTCGTCAGCGAAGGGTACGACTTTGAGGCGGGCGACAATAACGCCACAGATCCGATGGGTGGACCGACACCCGGTCACGGCACCAGCACCGCCAGCGTCATTATGAGCAGCGTTACCTCAAGCGTTGATGATATATATGTTACCGGCGCAGCGCCGGTTGTGAGCCTGGTTCCTTTGCGGGTTGCTACCAGTGTGGTCCATATCTCCTTTGCCAACCTGACCCAGGCTATCTATTATGCCGCCGATCAAGGCCACCATGTCATTTCTATGAGTTTAGGCGGGCCGTTCGGCTCATCAGCCTTGCAGCGTGCCA
>JAGRBZ010000728.1 GCA_020433805.1 Anaerolineae bacterium | reverse complement strand
AAAGAAGTGATGGAAGCGTTTTTGCAGGGCTACGGCGATGACATCGATGCTGTTTACGCCCACAATGATGATATGGCCATCGGTGCTATCAAAGCCATCGAAGACTATGGTCTAAAGCCCGGCCACGATATAAAAATCGTTTCCATCGATGGTGCTCGCATCGCCTTTGAAGCGATGTTAGCAGGCAAGCTCAACGCCACCATCGAGTGCAACCCGCTGCTTGGCCCCGGCTTTTTCGATCTGGCTTTGAAAGTGGTCAATAATGAGGAAGTTCCCAAGTGGATCAAATCTGACGAGGATATTTTCTTACCGCATGAAGCGGCAGAGATAATGCCTGTTCGTGAGTACTAGCCGGGTGGATAGCGTAGGGCAAATTTAAGTTTGTCCTACAAGTTTATCCAAAAAAATCACATCTTCATCCAAAAAAATCACATCATACCTCTCAAGATCATAAAAACTCCCAAAAAACCTTCACCTTATTCTAATAAAACTTCATTGTCTTTCACCCTATAAAATCCTATTATAGATGGTAGAGATGCAAACTGTCTCTCCCCGGGGTTCTGAACAAACAAAAATTTTGTCATTCACAGAAGGAGTGAGAACAATGAAGTTATCCAGATTTCTTTTACTAATTGCCGTATTGATTGCAGCCCTGGCCGTAGCGGCCTGTGGCGGCGCAGCCCCAGCGGCTCCCAAAGAGGAAGCCGCCCCTCAAGAAGAAGCAGCAGCAGAAGCACCCGCCGAAAAAACCTATGAAGACCTTGTTGTAGGCTACGCTCAAATTGGTGCCGAAAGTGAATGGCGAACCGCTAACACCGCCTCCATCAAAGAGGAAGCTGAAAAGCTTGGTGTCGAATTAAAATTCTCCGATGCTCAACAGAAACAAGAAAACCAAATCAAAGCTATCCGCTCATTTATTGCGCAACAAGTTGACGTGATTGGCGTCTCTCCCGTGGTTGAAACCGGTTGGGAAACCGTCTTCCAGGAAGCCAAAGATGCCGGTATCCCCGTAATCTTGGTTGACCGCCGCGCCGACGTACCCGAAGAGCTGTACGTGACCTACCTCGGCTCCGACTTTGTTGAAGAAGGCCGCAAAGCCGGCGATGTTATGATGGATCTACTGCCGGAAGGCGGAAACGTAGTTGAGTTGGTTGGTACGGTAGGTTCGGCTCCGGCTAACGACCGCGCCAAAGGCTTTAGAGAAGCCGTTGAAGGCGAAAGCGGCATCGAAATTATCGCCTCCCAATCCGGTGACTTCACCCGCGCCAAAGGCAAGGAAGTTATGGAAGCCTTCCTGAAAACCCACGGCGAAGATATCGACGCTCTCTATGCCCACAACGACGATATGGCTATCGGCGCTATCCAGGCCATCGAAGAATACGGCCTGAAACCCGGCGAAGACATTTTGATTGTCTCGATTGACGCTGTCCGGGGTGCCTTTGAAGCGATGATCGCCGGCAAGCTGAACTGCACGGTTGAATGTAACCCGCTGCTTGGCCCGCAGTTCTATGATCTGGCCCTGAAAGTGGTCAACGGCGAAACCGTTGATAAGTGGGTACCTTCGGAAGAAAGCGTTTACTTCCCCGAACAAGCCGAAGCCCTGCTGCCGGAACGCAAGTACTAATCGACCAAACAGATCGACCAGACCTGACAGGTTTACAAATTTCAGTCAAATGTAAACTCACCTCCGATTGGAATAGTATTACCTCCAAAAGATTATTCAAAAGCCTGTCAGGTCTTGGTCTTGGCATTACAAAGAAAATAAGCGTTCAGCCTTTAGCTGATAGCTGACGGCTGAACGCTTATGAATAAACCTCAAGGAGGAGTGGACTATGCCTCATGCAAACGGCACCATCTTAACAATGCAGAACATCTCCAAGTCCTTTCCCGGTGTGCAAGCCCTCTCGAACGTCGACTTTTCCCTGCAAAAAGGTGAAATCCACGCCTTAATGGGTGAAAATGGAGCCGGTAAATCGACCCTCATCAAAGTGCTAACCGGGGTTGAGCGTCAAGACTCCGGCACCATTCTGATGGAAGGCAAAGAGATATTAGCCAAATCCCCGCTGCACGCCCAGGCTTTGGGCATCAGCCCCGTTTACCAAGAAATCAACCTCTGTCCCAATCTCACTGTCGCCGAAAACATTCTGCTGGGCCGCGAGCCGAAATTTTTGGGCAGCATCAACTGGAAACAGCTCAACAAACAAGCCAGGCAAATCTTAGAGAAGCTCGAAATTGTCATCGACGTGACCCAGAGCCTGGATATGTACCCAGTGGCTATCCAGCAGATGGTTGCCATTGCCCGCGCGTTGGAAATTTCGGCTAAAATTCTCATTCTCGATGAGCCGACCTCTAGCTTAGATACCCGCGAAACCGCCAAGTTGTTCAGCGTGATGCGCCGCTTGCGCGATGACGGGATGGGCATCATCTTCATCACCCACTTCCTCGACCAAATGTATGAAATAAGCGACAGCGTCACCATTTTGCGCAATGGACAGTTAGTTGGCTCCTATAAAACCGCCGAACTGCCCAAGATGGAGCTGGTTTCGAAGATGATTGGCCGCAGCCTGGACGAACTGGAAGATATGTCGCGCTTTAAGCGCAAAACCAGCGAGCGCATTGCCGATAAGCCGCTGCTAAAAGCCACCGAACTGGGCCGCAGTGGCTCGGTTCATCCCCTTGATCTGGAACTGTACGCTGGTGAGGTGCTTGGCTTTGCCGGTCTGCTCGGTTCCGGGCGCACCGAAACCGCCAACCTGTTGTTTGGCGTCGACAAACCCGACCACGGCTCCGTCACCTTTGATGGTGACGATATAACCCACTTTTCTCCGATGAACGCGATGGAACACGGCATAGCCTTTTGCCCCGAAAACCGCAAGGCCGACGGCATTGTCGACGCCCTGACCGTTCGGGAAAACATTG
>JAGRBZ010000072.1 GCA_020433805.1 Anaerolineae bacterium | reverse complement strand
AGAGTTCTTCGCGCATTGCTTCCGAGTCGGTTAGCAGGTTCGCGAGATTAATACCCATGCAGGATGGGCTAAAACGTTGAATTTTTGGAATACCTCGGCCTAGCAATTTCATTGCGCCACGCCAGTTTTTACGTTGAATATGGTAACAGGCCACCCCAATTTGCAGAATGCCTTGAAACAGAATGCGAACAGATGCCGGCTCCTCATTCCAGGCCTGTTCGATGACTTCATGACATTCATAATAATCGCCTTGGTTAAAGAGCGCAATCCCGTTGATCAGTAACGTGGGTGGCTCATCTCGACACCGTTGTTGATCAATCTGCCATTTATGTTTTTCTACAAGATGGGATAGGTTCGTTGCGATTGCGCCACGTCCCACAAAAACGTCACCGCCGGACTGTAAGAATTTTTCGCGTAGCGAAAGGTCGCCATGAGGACCAAAACCCAAGATGGGAACCGGTCCCGCTTTGGATTTTTTGATAAGTCCGATTAAGTGAAGCCAATCAAGCGTTTGGCTCGACACATCAACGATAACCAACACAGGTGATTGAAACAAGGCACGTGTAACCTGCGTGTCATCCGTAGCAGCTATAGGGTTGTACCCCAGATGGCGTAACGTGTTTTCTAATTTGGGAAGAAACAATAAGTCCTCAACAATGAGGATGACGCTTTCGTTCGTTGGCATTAATAAAGTAAAGTGCTCATTTTATGAATTTGCGTATTGTAAGTGACTATTTAATTTATGTCCAGCACACAAGAGTCGTCTTACATATCGTATAATTAGTTTACCCTAAGTGAGCTAACTTGTGTAAAGACAAGGTCGCTTTCCTATACAAGATACCTCACAACATGACATAATATTTTAGACGAATTTGTAAAGTTATGCTATTATAATTTTATGTCAAAAAGTAGCCCGGCCAGACGCTATCAAGCGGTAAAACGATCTTCTTCAAAACAAATTTCGCCTAAACGCGGTGAGCAACGCATTTTTTCGGTGACGATGTTTGTTTTGTTTATTGTCAGTATCGTGATGGGGTTTAATCTCTACAGCATCAATGCTAAACCCAGCGAACCTGTTGTGGCGGCAGAATCTACGCCGGTGCAGGATATCGAGATAGCCCCGCCTATTCAAGCTGCCCCAACCGTTGGAGCGGTCGATATCGCGTCGTTAACGGTAAATCGATATACATTTAATCCTTTGGTAGGAATTGTCTCCGGACATAAAGGGTATGATCCTGGTGCAGTGTGCCCCGATGGGCTGACTGAGGCGGAAGTAAATTACGCGGTTGCTTTAGAAGTAACCAACCTTTTGGCTCGACAAGGTATTCAGGCAGATTTATTGGAGGAGTTTGATGACCGTTTAACCGAATACCATGCTGATGCCCTGATCAGCATCCACTCCGATAGCTGCAATATTCCTGGGGCCACCGGCTTCAAAGTTGCCCGCGTGACCGACAGCGCTATTCCCGAAGCAGAAGATCAATTGGTGGCCTGCCTAAACGATCAGTATGCGGTCTACACCGGTTTACCCCAGCATCCGGCCAGCATCACCGATGGGATGACCGATTATCATGCCTTCCGCGAAATTAACCGTGGCACACCGGGTGCTATCATCGAGACCGGCTTTATGCTTGATGATCGTAATCTGCTGCAATATAAACCTAAAATTGTGGCACGCGGTATCGCCGCAGGGATACTCTGCTTTTTAGACCAACGTCTGGCTCCGGCCCAGTAATTCAGTTCCCCTTAAGAATACCAAAAATTCGAAGCCATTGTAGATGTTTTTGAAAGAAAATTTCCAATTTGAAGGGGTGGCAATTCTTAGGCTGAGGCTTAGAGGATTAGGAAGAGGCTACCGACTTTCTCTCAATTTGTATCGCCGGAGAGTTCGGGCACATACTCGCCATCGACCTCTTCATCTTCAATTTGAATGCGGTAACTAAAATTGTTGGGATCGGTTTCGTGGGCAATTCGGATCTTAAATGAAGACGTTTCATCAGGATAGATGATACCTGCGTCGGCGTAGCTCCAGTTGGTGTTGATGACGGTCTGATTAGCATCATACAGGGTTACAATGAGCTTAACCAGAGAGGCCGTGTCCCCAACATTTTCAACTTCGCCGGCCACATACAAATAGTTATCTTCTATCCAGCTATTTTGATTGGTGAGTACCAGATTTTCGTTGAGCAGGGATGTTGCCACATCTCCTGTAACTTCTAGCGTGTAAGTGTCTATAGCTTGCCACTGCGATTTTCTAAGGGTAACGATATCAAAGGGCGCTTTGCCGCCGGGAAAAATAGTATCGGGGGCAGTAAAGGTAAGTTTTGTGCTAATGATTTTACCTTCGGTATTGTAGAACTTAGCCATAACTTCAACGTATTCAATCGGTACATCGCCGTTGTTTTGCACCTCGCCAACCAGATGGTGCCAGCTTAAATTGTCGATGTAGCTTTGATGGCTCAAAATTTCCAACTGCGCATCAATTTCACTTTTAGACATCGAAGCATATGTTGACCGGGTTGGTGTCGGTATCGGAGTATCGCTGGGGGCCGGGGACGGGGACGCCGTCTGAACGGGAGCTTCCAGCGTTGGACCGGGTGTTACGGTAGGCAGCAACGGTATAGGGGTATCGACCACTGCTGAGGGAGCAGCCGGTTCGAGCGTTTCGGTGGGCATGCTAAATGCCACCACCTCAGCCTGATTAGCCTCCGCTAAAGAGTTTGAGGTTTCGTTTTCCGGTTGGATTATCGTAGAGCCAACTAAAGCCACCATAATATAACCGGCGCAGTTAAAAACAAGGAAAAGCGCTGCCCCAATTAAGCCGCCGATAAAAAGCGATCTGAAATTTCGCAAAAAAAGCTCCTAAAAAAAGTAGTCCCAACGATGAATTGTAGGTTCGCTTAGAGATTTTGCCAAAAGTAATCCGACGATTTTTGGAGTGACTAAATTATCGGTATAATATGAGGGGAACTTTTATATTATGACAAGTTAGTGACGAAAAGTTAACAAGGAAGGAAATAGCAGTGGCATCTTTACAGCCATCGCTTGTGACGATTCCATTTCCCGACCAAAGCGATGACCTGATCCATGTTCAACTCTCGGCGCGGGCCGTCACGCTGGCTGTTGATGAAATCGTGACTATTCACGCGACTCTTACTAACAAAGGCTCGGTTACAGCTTTGTTCAATATGGAGATTCTCGGTTTGAAGGCCGATTGGCTGATTGTGCCTGATCTCAATTTAAAGCTCGATCCGGGCCAACAGCATGGCGTACCGATTACACTCAAGCCGCCCCAGTTATCGTCTAGCCGCGCCGGAGTTCACCACTTTGCACTCAAAGTGACCTCACCGACCTACCCTCATCGTTATTGCCAACAGCGGGCTACACTCACTATACAACCTTATTACAATTTTGTGATAGAGGCCCTTACGCCCCGCAACCCATCACTCTCTTGGGGTAAATCGGCGGCTGATTATACGTTATCGATTACCAATACCGGTAACATCAGCTCCCGTTTGAGGCTAACGGGGAGTGATCAAGAGGCCAACTGCCACTTTGAGTTTCAACTTCCTCAAGAAACCGTTACTTTGGCCGAACAGGCTGATATACTGCTTGTACCGCAAGAAACGGTCGATGTTTCGATATGCGTTACGCCAACGGTCAAACCGTGGTTGGGGGTTGGTCAGCAGCTTCATAATTTTACCATTACAGCGTTTCTGCAAGAGAGTAACACCTCACGCTCGATTTTAGGGCAGCTATCTCAAAAGCCTTTTATTGGTCCCGGTGCGGCCGCTTTATTCATTTC
This sequence comes from Anaerolineae bacterium, assembly GCA_020433805.1. Classification (GTDB taxonomy): domain Bacteria; phylum Chloroflexota; class Anaerolineae; order 4572-78; family J111; genus JAGRBY01. Next base: position 24,008 of record JAGRBZ010000072.1, on the reverse strand, counting down.
TGTATTGATTCTGTTTAGTATCTTGGTTTTTCGCCCCTTCCTTGATCGCTCCTCGGATATGGCGTTTCAAACAGCCGTTGCTACATCTGCACAACAAAATAGGGTGCAAAATGAGGTGCTTTTAGCCACGCCACCCGTTGAAACTACGCCTGATCACTTCATCGAGCCACCTACTGCCGCTAGATCAGGATATGAACCGCTGTTTCAGCAGGTTGCTCATCAATACAATTTCGATTGGCATCTGCTGGAAGCGATTGCGTATCACGAAAGCAAGATGAATCATCGAGCTGTCGGAGCCGCTAACGATTTAGGATTAATGCAGGTCATCCCTTCGACCTGGAATGAGTGGGCGCCGAGGCTCAATGTTTCTGATCCGTTTGACCCGCATAGCAATATTTTGGTCGGTGCGGCGTATCTAGCTCATGTGCGAGATTTCTGCCATATTCGCGGCTACCGGGAACCACAGTGGATGTTAATTGCCTATAATTGGGGTCCAGCTCAATTGGATATTTTTTTAGAAAACGGTGGGACTTGGGGCGATATTCCTCTGGCACAGCGACAGTATGCGCTAACTATTCTTGATCTAACAGCCCGGCGTAGCGTGAGCCAAATCCCCTCCCCAGAATTTTACAGCTTTGATATGGAAAATTAGCGTAGGGTTTCCGTAGGGTTTCCGAAATGTTGGCATCGATCACGCGTCAAGTTATAACCTGAAGTTCGAGGGTATACTGAGGCAAGTCAAAAGTATATTTGACGCTCTTTTCTCCTCCTTTTAAAAAAGCCGGGTCGTGGCAGCCCGGCTTTTTTGATTTTAAAGGACCTGCGGAGCGCAATGGTTTGCATAGACAACCTTATCAAAGCTTTATCGAGTCTATTTCTCGAACCTTTCGAAAGAGATAGTGATCTATTGCGAATAATGAAGGTTGATTGTATCTCTTGCCGCCTCCTTTCTTCTATGTTATCCTATTTTTGATGATATCTTAATCCTACGAGGAATAATTGTGAGTATCGATTTTGCTAAAAAGATCGCGGCTGACCTGAACGTGCGTCCCAATCAGGTCGCCCAATCGATTGAATTATTTGACGCAGATAATACAGTTCCGTTTGTTGCTCGCTATCGTAAAGAGGTAACGGGCGGCTTAGACGAAGTTCAGTTACGTACAATTTTGGAGCAGTTAACGTATCTACGTAATCTTGAAGCCCGTAAAGAGACGGTACTAAGCAGTATCGACGAACAGGGCAAACTAACCGACGAACTGCGCCAGCGTATCGGAGCCGCCGCCACACTGCAAGAGGTTGAGGATTTATACTTGCCCTACAAACCCAAACGCCGTACCCGTGCCACCATTGCCCGTGAACGCGGCCTGGAACCCTTGGCCGAGCAGATGCTTAACCAAGACGTAAACCGGGGTGATTTAGAGACCATTGCGGGCCAATATCTCAACGATGAAGTTGCAACAGCCGAGGATGCGTTGGCTGGTGCACGTGACATCATTGCCGAAGCCGTGGTTGAAGACGCGGTCCTTCGGTCGTCAATTCGTGATCGAACCCGTCGTGAGGCCGCCTTAGTTGTGAAATTAAGTGACAAAGCAAAAGACGAGCGCGGTGTCTTCGAAGCCTATTACGACTACCGTGAAGCGTTGCGAAACATTCCGCCCCACCGGCTTTTGGCCATCAATCGGGGCGAGCGTGAGGGTATCCTCAAGGTCAAACTCGATGCGCCGGACGATGATTTTATTGCCCGTATGCAAAAGTATAAAATCAAAAATCCGAAATCAATTTTCACCGACCAGATCCGAGCCGCCATTGCCGATGGCTACAAGCGCCTTTTGGCACCGTCTATCGAAACTGAACTGCGTGGGGAAGTAACTGAGACATCCGATACACACGCCATCGATACATTTGCTACCAACCTCCGTCAGCTTTTGTTACAGCCTCCCGTGCGTGGGAAGACGGTTGTTGGTATAGACCCGGGCTTTCGTACCGGCTGCAAAGTCGCGCTTGTCGATGCTACGGGAAAATTCTTGGGTGGATCAACCATCTATCCCCATCCGCCCCAGAAGCGTTGGAATGAAGCCAAAGAGATCTTGGTCAAACTTATCATGGAGCAAGGCGCGGAAATTTTAGCCATTGGTAACGGCACGGCCAGTCGCGAAAGCGAGTCTCTAGCGGCTGAGGTTGTCGGCGAGGCGCAGAAGCGCGTTGGGAAAGATAGGGAACTAGCTTACATCATCGTCAATGAGGCCGGAGCATCGGTTTATTCGGCCAGCGAGTTAGCCCGGCAGGAGTTTCCAGATTTAGATGTAAGCATGCGCGGTGCTATTTCAATTGCTCGTCGCTTACAAGATCCGTTGGCGGAATTGGTTAAAATCGATCCAAAATCGATTGGGGTTGGCTTGTACCAGCATGATGTTAATCAAAAACAATTGGCTGAGTCGCTTGATGCGGTTGTCGAGAGTGCCGTGAACCACGTTGGCGTAGACGTGAACACAGCAAGTGCTCCATTGTTGAGTTATGTGGCCGGCATTAGTCGTCGTGTAGCCAATGCCATCGTCAAACATCGTGAAGAGCATGGCCCTTTCAAAGGGCGTAAAGATTTGTTGAAAGTAAAAGGTTTGGGAGCAAAAACATATGAGCAAGCAGTTGGGTTCTTAAAGATACCTGACGGCCAGGTAGGGCTAGATAATACATTCATCCACCCCGAAAGTTATCCTGTCGTTGAGCGTTTGTTTGCTTATCTGGACGTGCGTGGTGATGAAAAAGATCTTCCCGGCAAAATCGAAACCCTAAATAATAAGGGAGATTTAAAGAAACTATCTGCTCAGTTAGATGTCGGTGAAATGACCCTGGCCGATATTTTGGACTCGCTGGCTAAACCGGGGCGCGATCCGCGCGATGAACTGCCGCCACCCCTTTTACGACAGGATGTGTTATCTATCGAAGATTTGAAAGAAGGAATGGTTCTCAGTGGAACCGTGCGCAACGTTGTTGCTTTTGGCGCATTTGTTGACATTGGTGTCAAACAGGATGGTCTGGTACATATCAGTCAACTGGCAGACCGATATGTAAAGAATCCTTTTGAGGTTGTCAGTGTTGGAGATGTCGTCAAAGTCAAAGTTACGAGCATTGATGCGGCCCGTGGTCGTATCGGCTTGAGTATGAAAGAGGTTAATTAAAAGCTATGAAATTGTATATTATCCGGCACGCTCAATCAACCAACAACGCGCTGGCTAATCAAAAAGATCGGGTATGCGATCCCGAACTTACTGAACTGGGGCATCAACAAGCCAAAGTTGTCGCCGAACACCTTGCTCATGGAGTCGATCCGGAATATGTTGTCGGTGTATCAGAGGAAGATACTGCCGCAGATAGTCGCCAAGGTTACAAAATTGATCACCTATACTGTAGTGCAATGCATCGCTCGATGCTGACGGCCAAGCCAATTAGCGAAGCGCTCGGTCTAACGCCTGAGGTATGGATTGATATTCACGAGCATGGTGGAATTTTTTTAGATCATGGCGGAGAAAAAGGAATTGTCGGTTATCCGGGGAAAAGGCGGTCGGATATTTTGGCCGAATTTCCGAATTATACGTTACCCCCTACAGTTACCGATGAAGGCTGGTGGCGAATGGAAAACGGCAAAGAGGATTGGCCTGGCTGTCATGGTCGCGCTATTCGCGTATACCGGACTTTACGTGAGCGCGCTCCCAGTCGCGAGAACATCGCTATTGTTACCCACGGAGGTTTTATGGACGCGTTGATGAAAGCTATTACCAATCAACTGCCCAACCCTTCTTTAATTTATCATCATTACAACACATCAATTACCCGGGTTGATTTTCGCCCGGATGGAAAAACTGATCTACGCTACATTAATCGCTTCGATCATCTGCCGGCTGAGATGATTTCTTGACTTCAAGATAAGGAAGATCGAAGAAAAAATTTAAAAAGGAGATTAGAAAATTATCCCTTCTAATCTCCTTTTATTTTAGCTTTATTCGGTAGTACATTGCTTGTTTCGAGAAAGAAATAAGCTTTTGAACTATATTTTCTCTTTTTTGGCTTCTTGTTTGTCAATAAAATCGATAGCGTTGTCAATTATTGAGCGCACAGCAAGAAGCTGCTCTTTCGATGCATTGCGCAGATGCCGTCGAATATTTTCAACTTCAAATTGCTCTTTAGCATCTTTCGCTTCTTCGCAAATTCCTTCGATGCCTTCTTTCAGCCAATCCGTAAATATAAATTCTCTAAAGGGCCCACCCTGATCCGCTTTTGACATAAAAACACCTCTTTATAACTTATAGTAAGAAAAGGTTCGCTGCGAATAATATACATGGTGGGTAACGATTCGTCAATTGAGTTGGTTGAAAGCAGCCAAAGCTTTATGCCTCTTGTTCTTGGGGCTGCTCTTGTGCTTGCTCTTCTTCGCTCGAGTCTGATCCGTTTATTGGAGGTAACGGCTTGCCATAAATCTCTTCCTCTTTTTGCCGTCTAATTTCACAGGCTCTTCTAAAGGCTTCCTCTTCACCATATTTCTCTATAGATACCGAGGTTCGCTTCATTTTGCCCGGGCCAGGACTCCAGGTTACTTCATAAACTTCATAACCACCGGGCCGCCCTTTTTTGCCGGAACTTTTTCGACGACGTCGAACACCGATAACACCGGAACGATTACGGGGGCTAACCTGCACTACAGTACGTTCACTGCGCGGTTTGCCAAGTTTGCGTTCCAATTCGTCGCGATATTTAATAGCTTCTTGCAGGCCTTGGTCTTTATCACCAAAACGTGCATCGCTAAAGAATTTGGAATGCATCTTTCCTTTGAAATAAACCCGTACATACCAACCATGTGTTTTCTTTTTTGCATCATCTATGCGACTAATGCTTTTGTAACCACTGTCAGCCATTTGTTTATCCTTTCTACCCGCTTAATTGAATTGTTACCTATGTTATTTTTGCTTATGCCCCCAAAGATTTTGTTACATAAGCACACATAAGCTATCATCTGTTTCTATTTTACCCTATATTTGCAAACTTGCCAATTTGAAACTATTCTGGTTAAATCGTAGAGCCAAATGGGAGTGGTTGTCGTCCGGTGGCGGCCCTGGTCTTCAAAATCAGTGGGCGGTTGCGAGCAGCAAGCGTCGGTGGGTTCGACTCCCATCTACTCCCGCTCTTCTTTTAATAAAGAGTTATGCAAATAAAAACTCGAAGGGTATATACATTTTACACCCTTCGAGTTTTTGTTGTCAATTGACTGTGGTTGTTTTGTTGCAATAGTTTGCAAGAGCCTACATATGTATCGGTTCTCCCAGCGCCGAGTGAGCGGCTTCCATGATAACTTCACTCAGTGTAGGATGGGGATGAACCGTGCTGGCTAACTCTTCCAGCGTGGTTTCAAGTCCAATCATTCCGGTTGGTCCGGCCAGCATCTCGGTTACGTGAGGGCCAATCATATGAACCCCTAATACTTCATTGTACTTTTCTTCCGCAACAATTTTTACAAAGCCGTTGTTGTCATTAAGACCCAGCGCCTTACCATTGACTTGGAAGGGGAACTTGCCGACTTTTACGGAATAGCCCTGCTCTTTTGCCTGGGCTTCGGTTAACCCCACCGATGCCACTTCCGGATGGGTATACGTACAGCGCGGCATATTGATGTAATTCAGAGGTCGTGTTTCATGACCGGCAATGGCCTCCGCTGCAATGATCCCCTGCGCACTGGCTACGTGAGCCAGCGCCAGTTTGCCCGTTACATCACCAATAGAATAAATACCCGGTATGTTGGTTTCCATCTTATCGCCAATATCAATGAAGCCACGTTCGGTAAGTTTCACCCCAACTTCTTCTAGCCCTAAATTTTCGGTATTGGGTAAAACACCAATTGAGATAAGCGCCATTTGGGCTTTGATCTCTTCTTTTTTGTCATCCTTGCTGACAGTTACCGTTACGCTGTCGCCATGATCATCGATTTTTTCTACTTTCGTACCGGCTCGAATTTTAACACCGGAGCGACCAAACAGCTTTTCCATCTCTTTGCTGATTTCTTCATCTTCTAATGGCAACACGCGCGGCAGAAGTTCAACGAGCGTTACCTCAGCTCCATAAGAGCTAAAGACGTACGAGAACTCCATCCCGATAGCGCCGGCCCCGATCACCACGATTGACTCAGGCACTTCGGTTTGTTCCAGCGCTTGATGATAGGTGAGTAACGTCTTGCCGTTGATCTCCATCCCGGGTATTAAACGTGCTCTGGCCCCGGTGGCAATGATAATGTTTTTAGTCTGATGCACTTCATCACCAACCTGAACTTCTGTAGCACTTTTTAATTTTCCGACTCCTTCAATGACATCGATCTTATTCTTTTTCATTAAGAAGCCGATACCCTTCACCAAGCGCTGGCTGACTTGGCGACTTCGCTTGTGGGCTACGCTATAATCGAGACTTAAATTGTCGAATTTAAACCCTAAAGCTTTCCCTTCGTGTTTGAGCAGATGTGCTACTTCAGCATTGTGAATAAGTGATTTGGTAGGAATACACCCCCAGTTAAGGCAGATCCCTCCCAAATGTTGCTTTTCAACAACAGCCGTTTTTTGGCCCAATTGGCTGGCTTTAATGGCGGCAACATAACCCCCCGGGCCGCCACCAATAACAATTGTGTCGTAACTTCCCATTGTTACACCTTTCTGATTTGAGATATTTGAACGCAGTCATGTGGAGATACGCGTTAGAGTATACCATAAACTTAATCGTTTAAGAAAACTTTTAACGTCGACTATTATTTGACGCGATGGAGATGCGTGCCCTTACAAAGGAAACCTGGGGTGTAAAAGAATTGTTGATAACGCAAATGGTCTGTATTCTCAATGCAAAATTATAGTTGGCAACAATAAGAGTTTTGTGTACAATACTAACTGGCAATAAGTTTCGTAACAGTAATCTTCAAAACCAAGGTGAAAACGAGATGATTGAAAATCAAAAACCGGCTTACATTACCATTGTAGAAGGCCCTCCTCCTGAATTTCGGGATGTCTCAAGTGAGTGGTCTATTGGCGTTCTTGAAGGCATGGATGGTAGCGAAATTGCGGTGTGTGAAATGCGTGCGTTTAATGGTCCTCAGCTCGTTAAACGCTGTCAAGATGCCTGGCAAGAGGGCAGACCGGCTCGATTGGATTTTCCAACCGATGACGGTGTACGTGGTGAGCTTGATATTGTAGCTATCCGCTGGGAAGAAGTAGAAGAAGGCCACAAAATTTATTTGTGGGTAAAGATTTAACGCTGATTAGGAATTATAGCCTTACAAATTCTATCGCCTACGGCAATGGTGCTGTTGGCGATTTTATTTTGGCAATCGGGCTGTAATTTGCAATCCGCTCCCCTTTGCCTCATTTTCTATCATGAGCGAACCACCAATTGCTTCAAGTCGTGTTTTCATATTTTTTAGCCCCGCACCCATTTCCATCGCCGATGCAGAGCCTTGACCATTGTCTATGATGGTTATATAGGTTGCGTCGATTTTTGTTGAAACATGCAACCTCACCCGGGTGGCGTGTGAATGTTTACGAATATTAAGCAATGCCTCTTGCACAAGCCGAGTTAATGCCAGTTTTTCTTCTTCAGAAACCCTAAAGTCCGCTTCTAATTCTTTAAAATCAAAAGTCACATCAGGCCCGCCACGTTGAATATGAGTTTGAACGGAGCCTTTTAGATAATCGACCAAACTTTCGCCGTTAGGTGTTAACGGCGAACGCATATCACTAATCATGTCCCGAACTTGGCCTGAAGCTAACTGAATGCGCTCTTGAAGATGGGCGAGTTCATCTTCAAGCATGTCATACTTACCATGCTCTAACAACTTACTACATATACCGGCTTGCAAGCCAAGCTGTAAAGTTGTTTGGGCAACACCATCGTGAAGTTCTTTTGCTACATAACGTCGCTCTTGTTCTAATGCGGAGAGAAGCGTTTTTGCACAGCGATTCATTGTTACTCCTTGTAGAAATGCTGGCCTCCGCTCTCTCATTGCTAATTTATTATTGTATCATCATTTTGGCATCTCTAACAACCTCATCGATTCGATTTAAACTTGACAACATCATATCGGACGTTTACTTGACAAAGTCATTGACAGCATTAAAGTAGGGAGCCATCCCCACCAACATCAAATCGTTGTGCCCGGCTCTGGGAACAAGAACTATCCGCTTATCGGCTGCGGCACTGCGGTCGTGTAACGTTTGCCCGTCTGAAGCAGGAATGAGATAGTCCTCCATGCCATGAATGATAAGCGTGGGTATAGTAATTTCTTCTATCTTAGCGGTGTTGCCGTAACCCATCGTAGCGTCGTCAGCATCGATGTCTAGCCCCCCCAGTCGAGAGATTAATGAGAAAGTGTTGGCAAATCCACTTTCGATAATGATCCCCCCTAGCTGGTCACCATTCTTGTGAGCCACCTCAATAGCCGAGGCGCTGCCCAACGACCGCCCCATTACGTAGATTTTCGCTGGTTTTACATTATTGGCTGCTAGAATATCATCGAGCTGCTCAAAAACAGCCACTGCATCGGTCAGTTGATTGCTTGTAGTGGGTTGGCCCCCACTCATCCCATAACCGCGATAGTCAATGATGAGAAACGAGATGCCCAACTGTGCATACATCGGGCCAATCGTCGCGTAATCGGCGGCGATTTCGCCATTACCGTGAAAGAAGAGAATAAGCGGCGCACTATCGCCGGCCTCGTGTAGATAAGCGCTAAGCGACAGCCCCGGCTCTACCTCGATAGGAACGGATACCCCGTTTGAGGTGAAGTCGACACCGCGCCGGGGATGAAATAAAATGCTTAAAACTTCAGGGTGATCAAGAATATTTTCCGACATAATACTACCTCGCTGCTGAACTTGCGTTGAATAGAGTTTACGGAACTGCCACCACAACAGACCAAAACCGACCCCCAAAAGAAAGACGATGATGAAAAGCGAAAGTTTAGTGGGAAGCCGGTGAGCCATTTTTATATCCCTCTTAAATTAAGATACCACAGAGGTACAGATTGTAAAGTGATTTGAGATATATATGGGATAGGGAGTCATTTTTCTCGATAACGTGAGTAAATAGTGGGAGAGGGATGAAATGCGCGGATGGTAAAGATAAATCGACACGACAGCCGGGGACGAGGGACATTCTAACCCTGAAGAGCAGCAGATACGTTGATAAAGATTTTTATGCGTTGCGCAGTGCTGTAATGACCTCCCCAAATGCTGTTCCAGCTTTTTCCACCTGCTTAGCACTTACATCTAAATGGGTAACCGCTCGCAGCATCGTATCAGTAAACGCACCGATGTTGATACCTCGTACTTCAAGCTGCTGACTGATGGCATTAGCGGACACGCCGGTTTCGGCGACATCAATAAATACAATATTTGTTTCGATGGTTTCCGGCTGCAAACGCACGCCTTCGCATTGGGTTATAATTTCACCAAAGCGGCGGGCATTTATGTGATCCTCGGCCAGGCGCTCAACGTGGTGCTCAAGCGCGTATAATCCTGCCGCGGCCACGATGCCCGCCTGTCGTAACGCCCCGCCGATGCGCTGCTTCCAATACCAGACTTCCTCAATAAAATTTTGCGAACCGGCCAACACCGCTCCCATTGGACAGCCTAGCCCCTTGCTCAGATCGATCCAAACGCTGTCAAAGTACTGAGCAAAGGTGTAAGCTGCAACGCCCGACTCGACAACCGCATTGAGCAACCGCGCCCCATCCAAATGAAGCCGTAAACTATGCGCTTTGGCCACGTTGGCTACGGCCTCGATGGTCTCCAGCGGCCAGATAGCGCCGCCGCCTAAGTTAGACGTTTGCTCAACCTCAACCAACCGGGGGCGCGGACTGTACCGGCTTTCTTGCCGAATAGCCCTTGCCAACATAGCGGCGGTGTAAATACCGTTACGCCCGGCTAGAGGCTGAATGTGAGCACCGGCCAGCGCCGAAGGTCCACCACCCTCAAAGTTGATAATGTGCGCCGTATGGTCGGCGTAGATCTCATCGCCGGCCTTACAATGCACCAAAATAGCGATCTCATTACACATCGTGCCCGACGGCAGAAAAACCGCCGCTTCTTTCCCCAGGAGTTCAGCCACCTGCTCGCATAACTGGTTAACGCTCGGATCAAGGCCGTGTTGCTCATCCCCAACCTCTGCCTCGGCCATAAAACGGCGCATGGCCGCGGTTGGCCGGGTTTGGGTATCGCTGTATAAGTTGATAGAACCTTCTTGCATCGGACTGTCTCCGGAGGGAATATCGCTGTTATAAAAAATATCCCGTGCTCATCACTGCGAGCACGGGATATTATCTTACATTATAGACTCAGTTGACGCACATTAAACGCTTAGACTTTAGGGCCGGCGTTGATGATAGCGTCGCTACTGCCCTCTTTGTACTTCTCAAAGTTCTGAATAAAGAGGTTAGCCAGCTTAACCGCTTGCTTATCATACGCAGCTTTGTCAGCCCAGGTATTCTTGGGAGTCAGAACTTCCGAAGGTACGTTCGGGCAGGACGTTGGAACACCTACGCCGAAGATCGGATCAGCCACAAACTCAGCGTTCTCCAGAGAACCCTCGTTAATGGCGTCGATGATGGCTCGCGTGTGCTTGAGGCTCATTCGCTTACCAACGCCGAACGGTCCGCCGGTCCAGCCGGTGTTAACCAGCCAGGCACTGGCCCCGTATTTTTCCATCTTCTCGGCTAACTGCTCTGCATACTTGCTGGGGTGCCAAACCATAAAGACAGCCCCGAAACATGCCGAGAAAGTAGCTTCCGGATCGGTTACGCCCATCTCGGTACCGGCCACTTTAGCGGTATAACCGCTAATGAAGTGGTACATCGCTTGCTCAGGCGTCAGTTTGCTAACCGGCGGCAGCACGCCGAAGGCATCAGCCGTCAGAAAGACGATGTTACTGGGATGTCCACCCACACACGGAATTTTAGCGTTCGGGATGAACTCAACCGGGTAGGAGGCACGGGTGTTCTGTGTAATAGATACGTCGTGATAGTCAACAACGTGCGTTTCATCGTCGTAAACAACGTTTTCCAAAACGGTACCGAATCGAATAGCAGCATAAATTTCAGGCTCTTTTTCGGCCGAGAGATCGATGGCTTTAGCGTAGCAGCCGCCTTCAATATTGAAAACGCCATCATCCGACCAGCAGTGTTCGTCATCGCCGATGAGTTTGCGGCGCGGGTCAGCCGAAAGGGTGGTTTTCCCTGTACCCGAAAGGCCGAAGAAGAGCGAGACGTCGCCGTCTTCCCCTTCGTTGGCCGAGCAGTGCATGGAGACGATACCCCGCTTCGGCATGATGTAGTTCATGACGGTGAAAATACCTTTTTTCATCTCACCGGCATACTCGGTTCCTAAAATAACGAACTGACCTTTTTCAAAGGAAAGGTCAACACTGGTCTTAGAGGTCATCCCTTCGGTGAAGCGGTTGGCCGGGAATACCCCGCCGTTGAATACCACATAATCCGGATCTCCGAACGCAGCTAATTCCTCATCGCTGGGGCGAATGAGCATGTTCCACATAAACAGCGCGTGGTATGGTCGCGTGCAAATGATGCGAACCTTAACCTGCGTTTTCGGATCCCAACCGGCAAAACCGTCAACTACATAAATTCTGTCCAGCGTGTTCATGTAGTCAATGGCACGCTCGCGGTTGATCTCAAAGGTTTTTTCGTCGATAGGAATATTGATCTTTCCCCACCAGATATCATCCTTTGAGTCGGGATGCTCGACAATGCGCTTGTCGGTAGGGCTACGACCTGTCTTCGTTCCGGAACGAACCATAATTGCGCCCGAAGCTGCAATGGCGGCTTCCGGTTCGTAGGCCAGCGCATGCTGATAGAGGACGGGCGGCTTGGCATTACGAATAATATTCGCAACTTTGATACCATACTGCTCTAACGTGAAAGTATCAGACATAAAACTCTCCCTTTCTATGGATAGGTTATTGACGCTCGTCGGAGTCCGAAGCGCCGGATTTCTACAAGCACTCTCTCAAACCACGGTATGGAGAATTTAGGTGATCCTCGTTGATCGTGGTAAGCCGACCTAGTTCTCCTGACTATGGCCGAATGTACCACACATTATAATGTGGCTGCGAAAACAGGGCAAATCGCTTTGGATGTGAACTATTTCGCAAGTATTTAGGTGTTCGGCACGTTTGTTCAAGTAAATATCTACGTGAAATCAGCGCTGCAATTAAGGTGATCGCGTATAACTGACACCCTGTGCGAATTAAACACCCTCATATTTCGCACTTAAGGCGCATTTATTTTGCACTCGCATGGTACCTTGGGAAGGAGTAATCATCCAACAGAGAGGTGAATGTGATCCAAAACAAACAAATCCTTCTGACCCGAATGAGTGTAACCATTTTTATAGGCGTTCTTATCACGCTGCTGCTTATATTAGCGCTGGCAGCCACGGTCTCTCTTATTTCAAACTTGAATGGTTCGTTCGGCAGCGGCTATGCACACATCGCAGTTGATCGGCATCAGGTTCTTTACGCATTAAATTTTATCTAGTAATAACGGAGTGAGAAAAGATGACAAAAACCACACGAGTTTTCCTGCTTCTAGCGTTGTTCACAGCCCTCATGTGGCCGGTTTCAGCCTTAGCCCAGGCCCCCGCCGGCATGATTGTGATCTACCCGGCGGTAGAGCATCAAGAAGACAGCCTGGCCCTCGATATCTTCTTTACCGTCTTTGACGAAAATGGTCGGGCCATCCCGCGCGACAACACCAGCATCGAGTCGGCTACGGTCGAGCTTTTAGGCACCGACACCGCCCCGATCCCGGCCAGCGTTGGCGACCCCAAAACACCCATCTACATTACCTTACTACTTGACGGCAGCGGTAGTATGGCCAACGTCATCGGCGATGTCCGCGAGGCCGCCAAGCAATCCATCGACGGTGCCACACCCAACGCCAGCTTCGCCGTAGTCAAATTTAACGAACTTGCCGTTGACCAAGACCTCAAGCCCATCGAGAATTTCACCAACGACCACGTTCTTGTCAAAAGCGCTATCGACGCCGTTCAGTCAGACCCCAGCGCCCCTACGTGTATGTACAACGCCGCTTACAAAGCCATCGAACTCCTCGATAACCAGATCAAAAGCCCGCAAGAGCGCCGCGCCATCATCCTCTTCACCGACGGTAAAGACGAACGCGCCGACGGCACCCGCTGCAGCCAGCGCGATTACAACGATGTCATCTACCGTGCTACCCGTGGTGGCAGCCCCATTACGCCCATCCACACCATCGGCTTGTGCAGCGACAACAGTTGTAGCAACATCAACCGCACCGAGTTAGCCGGTATGGCTAAAGACACCTTCGCCTTCTCCGCCGTGGGTACCAAGAACAACCTCAACGCGCTCTTCCGCGAAATCATCGAAGGCTTGAACAGCCAGTGGGTCGCCCACACCAACGTCTTTGCCAACGAAGGCCAGAACCAGGCCGTTCTGACCGTTAAGTTGCGCGATGTCGACACGCCGTTGACCACCACCTTCAACTTCTTCTCCAAACGCGATTACGATATACCGCCGCCACCCGCCAACGCCGAAATCACCAGCCTCATCTATAATGAAGAAACCGATGTCTACGCTTTAGGTCTCAGTGTCGCCAGCCCCGAGTTGGTCAACCAGGTCATTGTCGAAGTTTGGGACGAGAAAAACGGCACCCAGGTCCCGCCCGAGCAGGTCTTTGAGAACCCCGGCCCCACCCTTCAGTTTGAGCGTAACACCAAAGGCCTATCTGCCGGTCGCGAATACAGTTTCCGCGTCAAGGCCACCGACAAACAGGGCTTTCTCATCGCCTTTGGCGAAAAACAAGAAACCAACCTCGATTTGAAAACCTTTGTCTACGAACCGCCTGCCCGCGACGCCGTGGCCTTCAACATCAAATCGGTTCAGGCCAATTACAACACCTCCGAGATTGTTCTTGATCTGGATGTGCTCGATAAAAAGCAGAACATCAACACCTATGAAGGTTTCATTATCGATGTCGAAACCGGAGCCGGCATCCACGACTTCGCCCCCGAACTGTTCCCGGCCGACGGACGCATTGTGCAACCGTTGCCGTCAACCCTTGAGCAGGCAACCGGCCCCCGAGAATATAAGGTCACCCTTTTCTTAACGACCAAAGACGGCGAGCGTCTGGCCGCCTCTCCCTACGAATTCAAAGCCGTACCGCCCCCACCACCCGGTCTGATTGCCCGCATCCAGAAGGCTTTGTTCGATAACCCGATAGTCGTGATCAGCATCCTGGTCATCACCCTGAGCGCCACCACACTGGTCGTCTTTATGAAGCGTCCCAACCGCCGGGGTGCCTCTGTACCGACGCCGCTGCCGCGCCCACCGGTCGACCACACGATGATCGGCCTGGCCGCCGTTGCGCCGGACCCCGTTCCGCAAATGGCCCGCGTTCCGGAAGCGGCCAAAGAAACCCATATCTCCCGAACGCGGTTACGATTGAAGGTACTGCAAACCTCCAACCCCATCCCTGAGAAGGAACGTCTCATCACCACCTTCCCCTTTACATTGGGCCGCGAGGGCTGCGACTTCAACTTCCCGGAAGACCGCCGTATCTCCCGTCGCCACGTGGAAATCTCGGTTCGAAACCAGCAGGTCTTTATAACCGACCTGGATAGCCAAAACGGTACCTTTATTGGGGAAACCCGGTTGCAGCCGAAAACCCCAACACCCTTAAACGGTCACACCAATGTTCGGCTGGGCCGCAAAACGTTTCTACAAATTGAGTCACAATAAGGAGATGGTTGGATGGTGAGATAGTTGGATAGTTGGTTAGTAAGAAACTATCCAACCAACCATCCATCCACCTAACACACCCGACAGGAGGAACACGATGAACCGGATAAAAATATACAATCGTAGAAAAAACCCAATCACCCGTTTGCTCACCGTTAACACCGGACTGCTGCTCATAACCCTGGCTCTCTTTTCTCTCGTACCGGTAGCTCAGGCCCAGTCCCCTGTTGCCAGAGTTTCGATTGCCCACGTAGACACCAAAGCGCAGTCAAGCGGCCAGGTCGATGTTTCAGCCTTTGTATCGGTCACTGACGAGACCGGTCAGCCTATCTCTGGCCTCACAGCAGGCGATTTTATCCTGACCGAAAATGATCAGCGCATCAAAACCCAATCGTTATCCGTAACGCCGGCCACGAACTCCCTAACAGCGGTCTTGCTAATCGATGCCGGTGCCCGAATGGCCGACGTTGGCCCCGATCGTGTCCGCACCATTGACGCGGCCAAAGATGCCTCCGTTCGTTTTATCGAGGCGCTGACCGACGGCGACTTGGTGGGCGTATATGCCTACGACCAACAACTTCGCCCCCTACAAGACATCACCTACGACCACAACTTCGCCATCGATCGCGGCGTTAGCAACTTAGATGCCTCCTCCTCCGAGAGTTCCTGTTTATACGACGCCCTGTTCCAGGTCAGTAGTCAATTAGCGCAAGACGCATCAGATACCCCGGCGGCGGTGGTGGTTATCACCGGTAGCCCTGCCGCCGCAGCCGCCAATGCCTGTGGCGGTGCCACGGTGGACGATTTGCTGCGCGTCAGCACTCCGACCGGCAATCCCATTCCGATTTTTAGCGTCGGTGTTGGCAACGCCGTCGACCAGGATAACCTGACCACGATCAGTAACCAAACCGGCGGGCAGAGCTTTATCGCCGACGACACCACCGCCTTAAGCGGCTATGTCTCCACCATTTCACGCCAGCTTAAAAACCAGTACGAGATTAGCTACACCACCGGCCTCAACGATGTTTTGGCCAAGATCGCCGTCGTCGAGCGCGACTCCCAGCAGTCAGACCGCTACAACGTACAGATTCCCAAAGCCGTTATCCCAACCGCAACCCCGGCACCGCCTTTCTCAATCAACTTAACCGTCGAACAGTCCAGCAATAACCAACTGATCGTAAAAGCCGATGTACCAGGCGAAGTTAACCTGAAGCAGTCCCAGCTTTTCATCAATAACAACCTTGTTCAGCGCACGGTAACACCGCCCTTTGGCCGTTTCGAAATCGGCCTCAATGAGCTAGGCTCAGGTAAGCATAACATCCGGGTTAAAGCCACCGATGCAAACGGCGTTGAATCCGCCGCCGAGGTTGATCTCACTCTGACGCTGCCGCCCACGCCGGTGCCAACCGCTGCTCCGGTAGTTACTGAACCCGAAGCCGCTGCCGCTGCCGATACCGACGCCTCGACCTCACTTGTAGGGGGTGTGGAAGTCCCCGATACAATTCCGACAGGTGCGCTGGCCTTTGTGATTGCCGGTGTCGTCATCCTCGTGGGTGGCACACTCGCGTTAGTCATTTTTATGGTGGTCCGCAGTCGCCGGCCTAAGACTCCGGCAGTGCCGTCGGCCTACCCGCCGGTAAGCTACAATGCGCTCGACAGTATCCCCAACGGTGGCGACCGCACGCTCATCGATGAGGAGGCCTTTGAGGTGCCGGGCGGCGGTGACCGCACGCTCATCGACGAAGAACCTTTCGATGTACCCGGCGGCGACCGCACCCTTATCGACGAAGAGCCTTTCGATGTACCCGGCGGCGACCGCACGCTTATCGAAGATGACGCGTTTGAACCTCAAGACGCTGACCGTACCTACATAGAACAAGGTGTTTTTGACGATTTCGATCCCGAACGCACCTTCATCCGCGAAGAAATTCCTGTCCCGATCAAGGCCAAACTGGTTGCTATCCGCGGCGAGTTCATGCTGACACAGCCGGAGTTTGAATTATCAAGCGGTGAAACCACCATCGGCCGCAACTCATCCAAGGGCGCAGGTAACGACATCGCCATCAGCGACCGCGAAACATCCCGCAAGCACGCCAAGATTATCTGCCGCGCCGGTTCCTACTACATCCAAGATTTGAACTCGTCGACGGGAACAAAGCTGAATGGTGAGAAGCTGCAAGCCTTAGAGGAACTGTTGCTGACCCACGACGCGGAGGTCGCCGTTGGCCCCAACATCACATTTAAGTTTGATTTCGCTGCGGCTCCTACGCCCGACGCAACCATCTTTGAAGCCGACCAATCGGCAGCAACTGATGCCGACGACAGCGATGATCGCACGATATTTGAAATAACAGAAGAAGAAGAAAGAGCGTAAAGAAAATGGCTATCGTTCCCAATAACTCAGTTTACTCACAATCAAACGGACAAAGGAAACTGTGGCTGATAGTCGGCGGACTGGTTCTGATGACCATTCTTGTAGCCGTCGTAGTCGGGGTGCTCTATTTCACCCGTGAACAACCTGATGAGCAGCCGGTCATCGCGAATGAACCGTTGGTCCCGACGGTCGCTGTCACGCCAACGGTTGGTTTAGTCGTCGAAGCCGCGCCGACGCAGGCCCAGCAGGTGGTCTTGGTTATTACATCGCCTACACCCACCAGCACACCGCTGCCGACCGAGACCTCGGTTGTGGCTGAAACCGAAAACGCCGATGTCGTCGAGCGCATTGCTACCGCTACCCGGGCACCCACCTTCACCCCTACCTCCACGGCCACGCCGCGCCCGTTTATCCCCACCGCCACGCCGACCCCCGACGAGGTCAACGTAGACGGCTGGATTGAACCCGTCGCTCCCGATGAGAATTTCTATCTACCGGCCGATGGTTTGACCTTTCAATGGAGATGGCACGAGAACAAACGGTGCCAACAGCCGCCCGACGGCTATGGTTTTGAAATTAGAGTATGGCGCGATGTTAGCACCGAATTTCCAAAAGGTGCCATGAACGCCAAAGAGGAAAAAGTGAACGTTACCTGCGACGCAACCAGCGGCGTCTACACCTTTACCATTGGTAACATCAAAAAGGTGCCTGGCGTCAGTAACGCTGAGTTCGGCCGATTTAAGTGGGATATCGCCATCGTACAGCTTGACCCGTACACGCCGGTCATCGCATCGCAGCCAAGGATCTTCTATTACTAAGGCCTAAATCGCGTAGGCTTCCGAGGCAGAAGGGATAACATCCAATGAGCATCAAGTTTAGTTATGAAACAAATGTAGGTAGAAAACGCGACGTCAACGAAGATAGTCTGTGGCCCAAAGTTGATGAGCACAGCCATTCCGCCACCGACCCCCACGGCATGCTGTTCATCGTAGCCGACGGCATGGGTGGCCATATGGCCGGCGAAGTTGCCAGCGCCCTGGCTATTAACGAAATATCGGAAACATACTATGGTTTGGATGATGAGGTAACTGAGGTAAAAGAGCGCCTGCAGATTGCCATCCGCACCGCCCACGAGAAAATTCGTGAGGAAGCCGCCGAGTCACCCGAGAAGGAAAAGATGGGGACCACCGTTGTCACCGTCGTGGTGAAGTATGATGAAGAAGAGCAAGCCGGTACCGTTTGGGTTGGCTGGGTCGGCGATAGCCGCGTCTATCTGCTGCGCCAGGGACGCTTGACCCAACTTACCAAAGATCACTCCTTCCTATGGCCCCAGATCGAGGCCGGCCAGTTGACGTGGACGCAGCAGCGTTTCCACCCGCAGCGCTCCCGCATCAACCGAGCGCTGGTGGCCCACCATCCGATCACCACGGCCGATGTCCGCAGTTTCGAACTCCAGCCCGGCGACCGCTTGCTGCTCTGCTCCGACGGTCTCTACGGCGAGGTTGAGCCGGAGAACATCGAAAAAACCCTGGCCTCCTATCCGCCCCAGCAAGCAGTGCATAATCTCATCGAACAGGCCAACTCGCCTAAAGAGGTTGTTAACGATAATAAGCGCTATCTGCTGGAAGGTGGCGACGATAACATCACGGCCATTATTGTGGATGTTGACCCTCAACTCGAACCGGTGGCTTCTTCTGAAACGGTACCCGATCTGCCTGTCATCAAGCCCCAACAGTCGCGTTTGATAACCCCCATCTTGGGTGCCTTATTGGTTATCCTTATGCTGGGTGCCGGCTTCTTTGTCTTTACGAATGTCTATTCCGAAAGCGCAGTATCCAGCGCCGGCACGTTAGCTGTCGATCCGGCCGTCGGCGTAGAAGAGGCCGATAGCGCTGCTGCCGAAAACTCGGAGCAGCAGTCCATCGTTATCGTATCGTTGGCCAATCAAGACAACACACCGACACCGGCAGCCGACTCTGAGTTAACCCTGCCGATAGATGAACCGGCCGAAAGCGACGCCCGACTGCCCACGGCTACCCGCGGCCCGATTATGCTGCCCACCCAACCACCATCACCCACGCCCAGCCCCTCGCCTACCTTTACCCCGTCCCCCAGCCTGGTACAAGCGTTATTAGCGACACCAACCGCGACAGTAGTCGAGACCGTAGAAAGTGCTGTCGTTATCCCGCAGCCGGTCTTGGTTAGCCCCAAACCGTTTGGGGCCGGAGCCAGACAATACAGCTCAAACAGCGAAATTGAATTTGTCTGGCAGTGGCCCGGCGAACTGACCGACAACCTCAGCTTTGAAATCCGCGTCTGGTTGCCGGGGCAAGATCGACTTGGTGTTCACAATGCCTCCCTCCTCCGCCAGGATGGAAGCTTCAAACGGCTGGGCGACGGTACCTACAGCGTTTCCCTCTTGCTCAAAGGCTCCGGCGGCGTCAAGCAAACCAGCCCCGAGTACCGCTGGTCGGTAGCCGTGGTCGAAATCGACCCGGAGTACAAATGGCTCGGCATCGAGTCCGAACCGCGCGTGATCAGCATTCTCGTCCCGGCCTCCGGTTCCTGAGCAGCAACGCCTAACGCAGTACCGGCTCTATTCAAATCGCAAGAAGCACCGACCGGCATCCCAGGTATGTAAGCCCAACGAAACCGTCTCAAGGGATGTTGGTCGGTCTTTTTCATAACCCCCGACCTCCCCTTTCGACAAATACCGTCTCCTCTGTTAATATCCTCTAGCGAGGAGCGGAGCATCCTCAGATGCGGAGCGGCTTGGCCTATCCCGTTCGCATCTGAGGATGCTCACTCCGCTCCTCCCTAATTCATAATTCATCCCTCATAATTCATAATTCCTACGGAGGCCATCCCAATGGGTCAAGAAATCGAACGCAAATTCCTGGTCGACGAAGCCCTCTGGCGCGAGGTTCAGCCGGAAGGCACCGAATACCGCCAGGGGTATATTGTCAACACCAAAGCCAAAATCGTTCGCGTCCGCATCGCTGGCGACCAGGGCTATCTGACCATCAAAGGTGCAACCCAGGGCGCTACTCGCCCCGAATTCGAGTACAAAATTCCGCTCGACGATGCCCGCCGGCTTCTCACACTGTGCGAAGGGCCGCTCATCGAGAAGACCCGCTACAAACTCGAAGTTGACGGTCTGCTCTGGGAAGTCGACGAGTTCTCCGGCGACAACGAGGGCCTCATCATGGCCGAGCTGGAACTCGACAGCGAAGACCAACCTTACCAAAAGCCGGCCTGGGCCGGCCAAGAAGTCACCGACGATGCGCGTTATTACAACGCTAACTTAGTCAGCAATCCCTTTAGCCGTTGGTAGCGTGCTCAATAGCATATTGTGGAGTCACAAAGCTAGCTTTGTGACTCCACCCCCTACTCCGCCGCCTCCCGCAGCCGTACCATATCGACCGGCGCATCCTGCGCCAGTAGCCCCAGCGTAGCCTCCAGCACACGCCGCTGCTGGGCGGCATCGTGCGGATTGCCCACCGTCGAGCCGCGTGCCAACTGCGTAAACGTACCCCGTGGCGGTGCGGTCAGCCGGGTGACACCGGCATTCCAGGTAGTCAACGTAGTGGCGATCCCTTCCATCTCCAATGCTCTCCCGATCAGTCCTACGGACTGCGCACAGAGCGGTCAGGCCGGCACCAACAGCGCCGCATCGATCTGCTCCGCCTTGGCCGCCGCAATGATGGCCGGAACCGTCTCCCCTATCACGCGGGTAACATCGGGCTGGTAGCCGTGAAAACTGATCACCGACGGGGCCAGCTCGCCAATCATACCTTCGCTAACCATATCCTCCAGGTGACGCAGCGGCAGCAGCACCTGCGCATCAGCCTCGACCGCTGCATGATCATAGTGGGTGTGCGCATATGCCAGCGCCCCGAACGGCGTCGACGACGGAAAAGTGCGGATGGCATAATCCCCCAGATCATTCTCGGCATCATACGGCTCTTGACTGTCCTTCAGATACGCCCCCGCCGAGCTAATCAGCGCCAACCGGCTCCGGCTCACATCGATGCCCGGCCCCGCCGGTGCCGTTTTATTCCGTGGCCGATTGTAAATCTTCCAATTCGTTTCCCCGGTTGCCTGATAGTGCGCCATCCAGCCCTGCTCGAACTCGGCCCACCACGCGTCTATGTTTTCCAGAATGTCCATGCGGTATTGCTCTCTCCTTATTTGATAATAACCTCAGTTCGCTAATTAAGATTGCAACTGTCATTTCGAAGCCGGAGGCGGAGAAACCCCTCAGACGCCCCAATAAATGGTGTGTTCGCTGGGGAAAATCAGTATTGTTGCCGCAGACTTTCCCAGCGCGACACTTTTTCCCAAGTATTGGTACAGGGATTTCTCCGCTGCGCTCCGAAATGACATGAGCCATATCTAAAGCCCTCACCCCCAACCCCTCTCACTCAGGGAGAGGGGAGTCGCGTAGCGACGGGGTGAGGGCCAAACACCTTCTCTATCCCTCAATCTCCAATCTCCATCCCCCTCCCTCTTCTCCATTCTTCATTCTCTATTCTCCATTCTCATGCCCACATCCCAACCACCATTCATGCCCGGCCCGCGCCACCAACGCCTCGGCCTCAGCCGGACCCCAACTGTCGGGTTCGTAGGTCGCCAGCGGCGGCGTGTCCTTCGCCTCCCAGCCCTGGATAATCGGGTCGATCAGCTTCCACGCAATCTTGATCTCATCGCTGCGGGCAAAGAGCGAGGCATCGCCGCGAATGGCGTCGAGCAGCAGCCGCTCGTAGGCATCGGGCAGCGATACGCCCTTGAAGGCATCGCGATAGTGGAAATCCATATCCACCGAGCGCGACTCGTTGAGGTCGGGTACCTTGGCCTCGAACTTGAGATGCATGCCCTCATCCGGCTGCACGCAAATCGACAGGGTGTTGGGCGTGAAGCCGTCCTGCTCGTTGAGGCTGAACATGATGTCGGGCGGAGCCTGAAACTGAACGCTAATCTCGCTGGTCTTCTCCGGCATCGCCTTGCCCGAGCGCAGATAGAACGGCACGCCCTTCCAGCGCCAGTTGTTGATAAACAGCTTCAGCGCGGCGTAGGTCGGCGTTTGGGAGTCATCCGCGACGCCGTCGGCCTCGCGATAACCGGCATACTGCGCCCGCACGGTATCCTCCAGCGCCAGCGGCTGGATAGCCCCCAGTACCTTGGCCTTCTCATTGCGGATGGCATCGGCATCGAGCGAGGCCGGCGGCTCCATCGTCACCAGCGCCAGCAGTTGCAGCAGGTGGTTTTGGAACATATCGCGCATGACCCCGGCCTTATCATAATACCCGGCCCGATCGCCGACATCGACGCTTTCGGCCACGGTAATCTGGATGTTGTCGATATAGCGCCGGTTCCAGACCGGCTCGAAGATGGTGTTGGCAAAGCGGAAGAAGAGGATATTCTGAGCCGTCTCTTTGCCCAGGTAATGGTCGATGCGGTAGACCTGGCTTTCGTCAAACGCGCTATGAATCTGCTCGTTCAGTTCCATGGCCGAGCCGAAATCGCGCCCAAACGGCTTTTCGACCACCAGCGTGCGCGCGCCGTTGCGCTGGTTGGCCAGCCCGGCCTGCCCTAGATATTCACTGGCCGGCCCGTAGAACGACGGCGACGTCGCCAGATAGTAGAGCCGGTCGGCCGGCCCGTCTTCAATCTCGTCCAGATAACCGGCCAGCTTCTCGAAATCCCCGGCGTGGTCGAGATTGCCTCGGAAGTAGGTTAGCATCGCCGCGAACGCTTCCCATTGCGCCTCGTCGAGGTCGTCATCGATAAACGCGACCACGCCCTCCTTCAGCCGATTACGGAAGGTGTCGTCGTCCCAATCGCGGCGGGCAAAGCCAACAATGTGGCTGCACTCCGTCAGCCGCTCCTTGCGGTAGTTGTTGTACAGCGCCGGGATGAGCTTGCGGTAGGTCAAATCGCCGGTTGCTCCGAAGATAACAATCGTCGTTGAATCACAGTTAGGTATCATTTTCTGTCTCCATAGTTCTGAGTTGTAACGTGTGGGGAAGGCTGGGGGAAAAGGCTAAGGCTGAGGCGAAGGCGAAGGAAAAGCGCCATACCGACGCCGTTTCCCTTGTATAAGGCAAGGTGCTATGTAATGTGCCTCGTTTAGCGTAGCATCCCGAGTAGGTGAGCGGAGCGATACCGTATCGAGGGGTGAGGGTTGGCCCCGAGTCGTCGCCATAGCTGCCCCCTCGATACAGCCATCGCTCCGCTCTGGCTTACTCGGGATGCTAACGCTTTTCCTTCGCCTTAGTTGCCTCCTGTGGAGTGAGCGACAAGCGTCAGATGCGAACGGGTTAGGACAAGCCACTCCGCATCTGAGGATGCTCCGCTCCTCGCTTCTTAGCCTCAGCCTTCTCTATCCATACACCACCCAACCCACCACCAGCACCACCTGGACAATCACAATCGCCCAATAGACCACCTGAAACGACCCCTTCTGGTTCTTATGCCGTGGCCGTATCACAAACATCGCCACATACGCCGCCGGCGAGCCACCGGCCGCGGCCAGCAACCACAGGATCATCTCCGGCACCCGCATCTGCGCCCCACCGGCAATCGCCTTATCGTAGCGATAAACCATAAGCGTGATAACATTCACCGCCAGCAACAGCCCCCACCAGAAAAAGCCGGGTGCCCAAACGGTTACAACCCCCACAACCACCACTATCAAGACCAAACTGATCAACCCAAAGCGAGCATACGGACTGGCCCACCACGACCGCCGCCCCCGTCCCGGCGGTGATACCGACTTACGCATAATGTCTCTCCTTTTATAGGTGTTGGCCCTACCCCCAACCCC
>JAGRBZ010000727.1 GCA_020433805.1 Anaerolineae bacterium | reverse complement strand
TAGAAGCCTTTGTCGGTCTCATGTTCAAGAAAAACCTGGGTTCTAACGCTACCACGATTTCGTGCAGAGCTACCCTGCTGAAATCAGAGGGGTGTTAAGTATAAAATACGTAGTCAAAGCCTTCTTTACGGGTAATTTACGGGCCGGGAATCCGAAATTGTTACGCTTCACAGAAGTGGTGTTAAAGCCTATACTAAATTCATCAAGTGTAGAGATCAAAGTGAGGCGATTTACAATATGGGGTTATTTACTACCCATCTTACGCAAACGACAACAAATCGTAAACAAAAATTTTCTCCATGTGTTCTGGTGCTCGACAGCAACCCCAATCTCCAGTATTTATATGTGCAAGCTTTAAAGCGAGCCGGATACCAGGTGCTTTCCGCCACAACAATTCAGGAAGCACGCAATCTCCTTACAAATCACTCTATTAGCCTCTTTTTAAGCGACACCCATATTAACAACCACGATCACGGGATCGGGCTGATGTACGAGCAGCTCGACACATTCTCAAAAAGAAACATCAAAACCGTCATGATGTCCAGCCATATTCAATATGAACGCATTTGCCAAGAAATGGGCGTCGACATCTTCATTGAAAAGCCAATAGCCATCGATCGCCTTATGACTTTGGTCAATCGCTTGATACAGTAGTGTTCTCCTATCCACTCCTCTCTCTTCGTGAAAGCCGGGTCACAACCCGGCTTTTTACTTTTCTAAGCTTTAGTTGGCATCCTACCTATCCCCAATATCGTAAACAGTACACCAGTTTGACAGGTGCTTCCAGTCGAAGATAATAGAGACTTACGCCGCATCGTACTATCAGCACATCATCAAAGGTGAGTGAAGTTATTCAAACCACGTAACATTCGTGGTGCGTGACCTATCGGTTTATTAAAATTTTATAGCGTTAACTCAGAGAGGAGAAACAATGAGTATTGCCCTAATTGGCCCCCCGGGATCAGGCAAAGGAACCCATGCGGATCATTTAATTGAAACATTCAATTTGATCCACATCGTGACCGGCGAATTATTTAGGCGTCATGTGCAAGAACGCAGTGCTATCGGCATTCTTTCTAAAAAATATATGACGCGCGGTGAGCTTGTGCCCGATGAAGTTGTTGATGCCATTGTAGAAGAATGGCTTTGGAAGGCCGATCCGAAAAAAGGCATCCTGTTTGATGGCTTTCCACGAACCGTAAATCAAGCCAAGTTTGTGGATGAACTACTCAAAGAAGTTGGTAGAAAGATGCACGGCGTTATCTATTTTAACGTCCCCGATGATGAAGTTGTTCTTCGGCTCTTAGGGCGCGTTGTTTGTTGCACCTGTTACGCCCCCTACCATCTCAAGTTTGCCCCTCCTGCTCAAGAAGGCGTTTGTGACCGCTGTGGCGGAGAGCTTCGCCGGCGCAACACCGATATTCCGGAACTGATTCGCGTTCGACTGCGGGCCTTTCGGCGGGCTGCCGCACCTTTGATCGATTATTATCAAGCCACCGAGCGTTTGATCATTATCGACGGGTCACGTGACATCGAAACGGTGCGCAAGGTTGTGACAAAAGCGGTCGATGGGCTAATGCAGCAGCGTATTCGAATGGCGACCGCTGCTGAAACAGCCGAAATCCAAACCCTCAAGCCGGTTTTTCTCGCACCAGACGACACCAAGCGCGTCGATGAAGGCGTCAATGTGGTTCTGGTGGGGGGGCCGGGGTCTGGCAAAGGCACCCAGGCCAGCCAGCTAAAACACGAACTGGATGTACCCCATATTTCAACAGGCGACCTCTTCCGAGAAAACATCAAGAATAAAACAGATTTGGGCAAACTCGCCAAAAGCTACATCGATCGCGGTCAGCTTGTGCCCGACGACGTGACCGAGGCTATGGTCGAAAGCCGGCTGTCACAAGATGACGCAGCCAAAGGATTCATCCTGGACGGCTTTCCCCGTACACTGCCCCAGGCCGAAGCATTAACTGAGATTTTGGCCGGTATGGGCCGCAAACTAAACGCCGTCCTTTACCTTAAAGTATCGGATGCCGAAATTGTTAATCGGCTATCGGGACGTATGATTTGCCGGGAATGCCAAACGCCATTTCACAAAATGTTTAATCCGTTTACGGAGTGTCCCAACCACAAATGTGACGGCGAATATCTTTATCAACGGGATGATGACAAGCCGGACACCATACGCGCCCGACTGGACACGTTCCACCGGCAAACCGCACCGCTGATCAACTACTACCAAGAAAACGGCGTGCTGGTTGAGATCGATGGCGAAGGCGACGTTGCCGACGTCAAAAACAGAACAATTGCTGCGGCACGCGATCTCGCTGCTGTCTAAATACAGATCAACTGATAACCTGATAGGAGTCTAAAGGCGAGCTTTAGACTCCTTTTGCTTTTTTAATAGTATAATAATTCTCATCAGAAAAATTAATGGATGAAAAAGGGTGAGATATGATAGAGTGGTTTGAGAATTTATTAAACGATCCAACTATGCGAAGCGTCTTGATTCCAGGTGTCGAAATTCAGGAAAGATTCTTTGTTTCGTTGGTTTTTCTATTTCTACTGTGGTTACTACGCCTCATCACCTACCAGTTAATTCATGATAAACTACCCAATGATCGAGCACGCTATACCTGGCGAAAAACTTCATCTTATATTATCGCATTTTTGGGACTTTTGCTCTTGGGGAGGATATGGATTCAACATATCCAGGGTTTGGCTACATTTCTTGGATTGGCTTCGGCCGGGTTGGCCATTGCAATGCAAGGCCCTCTCACCGATTTAGCCGGCTTTCTGCTTATTATTTCACGTCGCCCCTTTGAAGTGGGCGACCGAATTGAAATTGACGGACACGCCGGTGATGTGGTCGATATTCGTTTTCTTCAGTTCACATTAATGGAAATAGGTAATTGGGTACA
>JAGRBZ010000726.1 GCA_020433805.1 Anaerolineae bacterium | reverse complement strand
GGTCAGGGAGCCTGTCAGGCTATCGAAGATGGACTGGTGTTGGCCCGCTGTCTCAAAGCCAGTTCCGATATTCCTTTGGCATTGCAGCTTTACCAGACCAAACGATTAAACCGGGCCAATAAAATCGTGAATACATCCCATTTTATCGGTACGATCGGTCAGCTAGAGAAGCCACTCGCCTGCCGTCTGCGCAATTTCGTGGCGAAAATCACGCCCGCCTCGCGCCAGCTTCAACAGATCGACTGGGTGGCCGGCTATGAGATCGAGTAGAGTAAGTCGCTTGCGGTTTTAGAAATTAATTGGGGAATCACAAAGCTAGCTTTGCGACTCCGGCTCGTACCCGATTTAATTTGTTGATTTACAACTGACTTGCTGCGAACAAATCAGCGACTTGCCCTATGGGCCGGCTGACGCCCGGCCTACGAAGAACCAGCGCCGGTAGCGTGGGTCAACGATATGTCATCAAAAGGGCGTCAGTTCATACAACAACCTCGATTTCTGGTACAATAATGTAGAGCGCAGAACGTGGCACGTTTTGCGTCACGCATAATTGAAATAATAGCGTAGGACCAATACCTTTAAATAAGGCGGAGTGAGCCGCAAGCGTCAGATGCGAACGGCAGGAGCACAACCCGCTCCGCATCTGAGGATGCTTCGCTCCTCATAAGGCCAACTCTTATTTGAAAAGTATTGGGTCTAGGCCCTATCATCTTTGCCTCCGTTCAAGCTAAAATAAGGGTGTTAAGATCGTATTCAAGAAGCCCTCTTTGATCTTAACACCGCTTTCTTCTAAAAAAACGCTCATTCCACCTTCCCCGCCAAACCCCTCTCAAACCTTTTAGCGCTGAACTCCCACGTTATCGCTGAAAACAACACAACCTCATCAAATCCTGTATTGTATGATATAATACTCAAATAAATTTAGTAGTTACGCAGTTGGGTGTAGCGAACAAAGTGACCGTCACTTAGATGTGATAAATCGACCTATTTGGTCTAAACGGACGTTCATTTTCGACAAAAAGTGACTGTCACCTTTTGAACTGCGTAACTCATAAAACTGTAGTTTCGTAAATATACAACGATACGCCTCAACCGACTCAGCCATAGCCTGCCTCCTCCCTTCATCCGGCGTTGATTGACTCTATACATTCATCGGGTACACGAGCATAACGTATGTTCGAGGCATATCATAGCCCTGCTCTCTCTTCCGTACTGTCACCTGCGCATTTGCTTAAGGGCCAACCTGGCGTTGAAGGGGAAGAAAAGTGAAAGCGTACCCCAATAAACTACAAGCTGTTTTCAATGCCATCGAAGATTTTCTGGTTGTTTTGGATGATCAAGGCCGTATTGTGGAGGTCAATCCCACCGTTACCAAGCGGTTGGGCTATACCAGAGACGAGCTTGTAGGTGAGAGCGTCCTGCTGCTTCATCCCCCAGATCGGCAGGCCGAGGTTGCCGCCATTTTAACCGATGTCATAAGCGGCAAAAGAGACGATTGTCGGCTTCCTCTGCTGACAAAAGACCAAAAATCTATCCCGGTCGAAACCAAATTTTCCCGCACAAAATGGGGCAAGCAGGCTGCGTTGATTGGCATAAGCCGGGACATTACCGAGTATAAGCGAGTGGAGGAAGTGCTAAGCGTATATCGCGAGCATCTGGAGGAAGTGGTTCAGGAACGGACCAAAGCGCTGGAATCGGAAATCATCGAGCGCAAGCGGGTGGAGGAACAACTGGCTTTTCAGTTGGATTTGCTCGGCAATATCACCGATGCCGTCCTGGCTACTGACGAGAACTTTATCATTCAATTCTGGAATAGTGCGGCTGAGCGTATGTACGGGTGGAAGGCGGAAGAGGTGTGGGGTCGCCATACGGTGGAGGTACTTGACCCTGAGTATCTTAATCACACCCGCGATGAAGTTATTCGGATCGTCCACGAGACGGGTGTCGTCCATTGGGAAACCCTACAGTCTCGCAAAGACGGAACTCGGATTCCGGTTGAGGGGAAGACAGTCGTACTGCGTGATGCAGAGGGACATATCTTTGGCTATGCTACTGCCAACCGCGACATCACCGAGCGCAAACAGGCGGAGGATGAGCTGCGCCAGAGCGAAGAAAAGTACCGGCAACTGTTTGAGGTTGAATCGGACGCCCTTTTTATGCTGAATGGGGAGACGGCGGCCATAATAGAGGCCAACCTGGCCGCCGTTGAACTCTATCAATACCGTCGCGATGAATTGCTAACAATGAATGCCATTCAATTAACGGCAGAGCCGGACAAGTCGCGCAAGCGGCTGCACAATCCAATCGGCAACATCCCCCTCCGCTACCATCGCAAAAAAGATGGTACGATTTTTCCGGTTGAGATCCTGTACAGTGATTTCGATTACCACGGGCAGCCGATGAGAATTGCCACCGTCCGCGATATTACGGCCCGCCTCCAGGCCGAGGAGCGATTGCGCGAGAGCGAGCAAAGATTCTCAGCCGCCTTCTATAACAATGGCGTTGCGCTCGCCATTACGACGATGGAGGGGCGCTGGGTTGAGGTCAATCAGGCAT
Organism: Anaerolineae bacterium; assembly: GCA_020433805.1. Classification (GTDB taxonomy): domain Bacteria; phylum Chloroflexota; class Anaerolineae; order 4572-78; family J111; genus JAGRBY01. The sequence continues at coordinate 369 of JAGRBZ010000726.1, read as the reverse complement.
TTTGCGCGTTGTTGGGGTACAGCCGCGAAGAAGTGATTGGCAGAACTTCAGCCGAGTTGGGAATCGTCAATACCAAGGTTCGCCAAGATATTTTGGAGGCAGAACGATCCTCCGGCTCGATCCAAAATAGCGAGGTGGCGGTGCGCGCTCGTCATGGGCAGGTCCACACGATTCTCGTATCGGCTGAACCCATCTCGCTAAACGGCGTACCGCACCGCATCACGACCAATGTGGACATCAGCGAGCGCAAGCAGGTGGAGGAATCACTGTGCCAAAGCAATCGTTCTCTGGAAAAAGCTCTGGCAGACCTACGGGAAACCCAGGAGCAAATGCTGCACCAGGAACGGCTGGCGGCCGTGGGGCAACTGG
>JAGRBZ010000725.1 GCA_020433805.1 Anaerolineae bacterium | reverse complement strand
GTAGCAGAGGAGCGATAGACCGCCCCACAGCCCCAATACACTGATCACGTAGGCGAGGAACCCGGCGCTGACGAAGCCGGAGAGCCAGGCCAGACCACAGATGCAGATCGAGAGCGGCAGGCTCAGCCCGATAACGGGCAGTGCCTGAATCAGGATGCCCCTGGCGACGCTTTCCGCATCATCCGCCTGTTTACCCTGGCTAGAGACGGCAATGGCGTCCTGAGCGGGCTCATGGGGCTGGAGCGCCTGCCGGGAGAGCTGAACCACCGGACTCTGCTCAATCGGCTCCCAGCCGCCTGCATTGGTCTTCTGGATGGCCGTACTCCCCTGCCCTGTCGGTCGCCACACATCGGCCTTTTCGTCATAGACCAGCAAAGTGTCAGTGGCTTTGTCGAGCCTATATTGGGTCATTTCGCACCCCATGCACGGTGATTTCCAGCGGCTCGTCCGGGTCGATGTCTTCCAGAATCTGACCGGTGCGCAGGTCGATGACAAAGCCCATATCTTCCAGCCGCACGATCTCCTCGGCTTGCATGGGCAGCGGAATCCCTTCCTGCGCAGCCCACGCTTCCAGTTCCAGGACGCGTTCAACCTTATTCGATGGTGTACTCATGGGAGTGGTTCCTTTCTGCGAAAAATTCGCAACACGGAACCGTTGTGAGGATTTTGGAGGGGTTTAGGATATACTACACCCTTAGCCCTGCCGTTGACCCACTCAACGGTTTGGGTTAGCTGTGGGTCGGAGTCTCCAGCTCCGGCTCACGGCGTTCTCAAAAGACGGTATTCAGTTGTATATGGTTAGCCCGGTGCGGGTGTTTTGGCACCTGCGCCGGGCGCAGCCAACTAAGGGGTTTGAAGTCCAACGGAACGAAAAGTAGCGCTAAAGATTTTTCCCCAAAAGTGTCAGATTTGGGTCTAAAAGTCTGACACAACGGTGTCAATAAATGCAGATTTGGTGGACTCTATTCTGACACTTTTGATGCCTCTGTCCTGACGTCAGTTTGAAGTGTACTCTACTCTGACAGTAAATGATGAGAGTGTGAGCCGAAAATTCTCTGAAATTACTCCCAGCAACGCCTTAGAGTAACTTTCTGTACCATTGGACTTCAAACCCCGTAACTAAATTTATTAAGAAAAAGCAAACGTACCATCATTGCCATTCTTTCTTTTCAGTTGTACTGCAAATTTAATCCTTGAAATACGCTCATCAGAAACTTTTTGCCCAACATTTGCTTTCGTAACAAATGCAAACGCAGGGATTCCCAAAGAAACTTGACCGTCACCTTCCTTCGTTTGTTTATTTATTTACAATAGGACCAGCGGGGCATTTGAACGAAAACAGAAGCTTATCAAGGTGATAGTGGTATAAGAAATTTATTGCTGTTGTTCTACAACTCCATCTCATACACATCCTGGATCTCCTGCGGCTGAATCGATAGATACGCCAACGTCTGTTGCTGGGTCGCGTGGCCAAAGGCTTCTACCAGCAACGGCAACGGCGTCCCGCGCTTGTACTGCCAATAGCCCCACGTCTTGCGCAGCGTATGCGAACCATAGTTCCCCTTTAGCCCCACCGCGGCACACCAACTCTTTACTAAACTGGTAACGGTCGGCACGGTCAACACCTCGCGCCGTTGGCTGAAAAAGAGATAGTCGTCGTCCCCTTGCCGTTCCCCGGTCTGCACCAAGAACGCCTGCACACTTTCCGCCACCGTCCGATTGATCGTCACCATGCGATACTTGCGTGTCTTGGACTGCTTGAGTTCCAAGGTGTCGCCGGCGTTGGTCCCGCGCACTTGCCCCACGCGGATCGAGAGCAATTCATTGGCGCGCCAGGCCGTGTTGATCCCCAACGTGAACAAACAGAGATCGCGCGGCTTGTCGGCCAGGATCTTCTTGATGTTGGCAATGGCGGTCTTGGTGCGGATCGGCTCGACCTTGATGCTGGAACCCGGTTGCGGACGATAAGGGTTTTGGCCTTTGGCGAAGGGCATTTTTGGCTTCCTTTTGGAGCAAATTCGGCTGACTAAGTTATATGGTTTCTATTATAATACTTAGTTAGTTTGATGACTAGCCCATTGATGGCCGGAAGCAAAAAGCGGCTTCTACCGCTGGTATTGGCAAGAATGAGGGCAAAAGGAAACTGACTAACTTTTTATCAAAAGTTAGTGGGTATGTGATTGGGACAAATAGTTGTTACTACGGTCAAGTCCCCAGGTTTGCGCTGCTCAAGTCCTCTAAGCCTATAACAAATAAACCTAGATTTTCTTTCCCATCTATTTTACCAGCGATATACCATCCATATTTTGGTGCGCCTTTCAACACCGAACCAGCAGAAGTTTCCACAGCAATTGATTTCTTACTTCCTTCTTGCTCGATCTGAATGGTTTTAACCTCAGATAAATTCAATCTGAGTTCACCACCCCCTTTATACAAAGTAAACCAGTCAGAATCGGATAAATCCGATGAATTATTCAACCAAATCATTTCAACTTCACTTAATGATAATTCCTCACCTGTCTGTGTAAGGACAATAGCAGTTATCTTGTCGTATAGATTGCTTGACACATCCGTCTTTTGTGCTGATGCAGGTTTGTTTACAATCGCCATAGAATGGATGTTAGGTACATTTATTGTATACTTGACACCTGCAAGATTGCCATTGATCGATCCTCTATTTGTTTCACCCTCAATGATTTGACCGTCAGACATGGTAATGCGCATCAAAGAGAACCCAAAACTAGCCTCAGATATACCCTCTATCTTGTTGATATTTGCGAGGGGAATGCGAAGATTTCCTCCCCACTGATAAACTGGTATTGTCGTAGCCTGAACATCACTGATGGTGCTCCCTTCACCATTCGTATCCGTTACAACAACAGTATATCCGTTGTCGGTTTGGGCGACTGTCGGTTCTGGACCTGAA
>JAGRBZ010000724.1 GCA_020433805.1 Anaerolineae bacterium | reverse complement strand
TCGGTTCACCTTTTAGCTTTATGACCACGCTCGAGTCTGAATACAAATCGGACATCTTTGGAGAGCGTGGTATTTTGTTGGGTGCGGTCCACGGCATCGTCGAAAGCCTGTACAACTGGTTTTTGCAGCACGGCTATTCCAAAGAAGATGCGTTTATCAATTCGGTCGAATCGATTACCGGCCCAATCAGCCAACTGATTTCCAAAAAGGGCATGCAGGCAGTTTATGATTCGCTCAGCGATGCCGATAAGGAAACGTTCCGGCTGGCTTATTCGGCCGCTTATCATCCGGCCTTTGAAATTTTGATGGAAATCTACTACGAAGTCGCCTCCGGCAACGAACTGCGCAGCGTCATCGACGCCAGCGAGCGTTTTTCCCGCTACCCGATGGGCAAAATCGACGGCACCGAAATGTGGCAAGTCGGCGAAAAGGTCCGTGCCAAACGCGACCCCGATAACATCCCCATCCACCCAGTGACCGCCGGTGTGTATATCGCCACGATGATGGCCCAAATCGATCTGCTGCGCGAGAAAGGCCATCCCTACTCCGAAATCGCCAACGAGAGCATCATCGAAGCGGTTGACTCGCTCAATCCGTATATGGATTACAAAGGCGTGGCTTACATGGTCGACAACTGCTCGACCACGGCCCGGCTTGGCTCTCGAAAATGGGCACCGCGTTTTGACTATATTTTGGCCCAACAAACCTTCCCCGCCTTGGATCAAGGCATTCAGGTTGATGAAGAGCAATTCGATAGCTTCATGACCAGCGACATTCACAAGGTATTATCCGTGTGTGCCGAACTGCGGCCTTCGGTTGATATTTCGGTGATGGGCTAGGTTTTTTGAAGCAAACTCCATGCCAGTGAGAATTGGTATGGAGTTTGCTCCTATCCCCCAACCTTAATTTCTCCAAAATCTACACTGCCGATTTCGTGGTAAGCCACTTCGGGTTTAGAATAGGTCTTTCAATAGGTGTATGCCTGAATAAGAAGATAGCTTCGCCGCGACTTTATGGATTGTAGATTTTTGTTAGGCGTTACGGACTTGACACCTACCCATGTCATTTCGTAGCCAAAGGCGGAGAAATCCCTACAGCCTCTGCTTATAAACAACGTTCTCAGGGATTTCTCGTCGTTCCTCCTCGAAATGACAGTCAACTGTGTAAGTCATATTTGTATCAGCGTTTGTCTGCGCAAATCTACGTCCGATTTCTGCTCGCTCTTATTCAGACAGCTCTAATTTTCTACAATGATATACGGAAGGAATAATTCTATGCAAGACCAAGCCTTGCACTATGCCCAAACCCACCAGACCGAGACGCTCGACGCGCTGAAGGCGTTTCTCAGCATCCCCAGTATCAGCATGCTGCCGGAACACGGTAAAGACATGCAGTTGGCCGCCTTATGGCTTGTTGATAAACTGAACAGCATCGGGCTGCACAATGTAAAGATTATGACGACGCCCGGTCATCCCATCGTTTATGCTGATTGGCTCGAAGCCGGTCCCGATGCGCCAACGCTGCTGATTTACGGTCATTACGATGTCCAGCCGGTCGACCCGCTGGAGGAGTGGGTGACGCCACCGTTCGAACCAACAGTTAAGGGCGACTCGCTTTATGGTCGGGGGACGTCAGACGATAAAGGACAGCTTTACATTCACGTAGCTGCGGTAGAAGCTTACTTACAATCGGCGGGGCGATTGCCACTCAATATCAAGTTTCTGCTGGAAGGTGAGGAGGAGGCGGGCAGCACCCACCTGGAAAACTTCGTTATCGAGCATCAGGAGATGCTGCAAGCCGACGCCGCCCTCATTTCCGATAGCCACATCCTCGATCCGGAAACGCCTGTACTTATTACCGGCGTGCGGGGGTTAACCTATATGGAAATCGCTATGCGCGGCTCGAAGCACGATTTGCACTCGGGCATGTACGGTGGCGTTGTTGAGAATCCGCTTAACGCGATGGTTACGTTGTTGGCTTCGCTGCGCGATGAGCAGGGGCGCGTAACCATCCCCGGCTTTTACGATGACGTTAAACCCCTGACTGCGGAAGATCGGCAAGCCATCAACAACGGCATCATCAGCGAGGATTCGGTGCTGGATGAAACCGGCGCACCGGTGCTGTGGGGCGATCCGGATTATACCGTGGCTGAGCGTAAAGGAGCGCGGCCTACGCTCGATATCCACGGTATCAAAGGTGGCTTTATCGGGAGTGGTGCAAAAACGGTTATTCCGGCCACAGCCAGCGCCAAGGTCAGTATGCGGCTCGTGCCTCAGCAAAATCCCAAAAAGATTGCCGAACTGTTCACCCAACACGTGCTGAACATCAGCCCCGATACGATGGAGGTGTCCATCGAAACCCACAATACCGGTGATGGCGCGGTCATCGATATGTCGGCCCCGGCGATTCAGGCCGCAGCAGAAGCGTACGAGCAGGTATTTGGCAAGCCGTCCCTTTACCTGCGGGAAGGTGGCAGTCTGCCGATTGTGCCGATGTTTATCGAGGTCTTACATGCGCCGGTGGTGCTCATGGGTTTTGGCCTGCCGGATGACAACCTTCACGCGCCCAACGAGAAGTTTCATATCCCTAACTTCTATCGCGGCATTGAGACAGCGATTACCTATTATCAACTTTTAGCAGAACGCATCGCGTAAACAAAAAGGCCGCAACCATGACACGCTATCAGCATATATATCTTTCGCCCCACATTGATGATGTCTCGCTGTCTTGTGGGGGCACTATTTACCATCAGCAGCAGGCCGGTGAGGCGGTTCTGAGCGTAACGGTTTTTGCTGCTCAACCAACCGCCCAAAAATTTTCGTCCTATGTCGATTGGATGCACGGTGTCTGGGGCAACCTTGATGAAGTTGTGGCCACCCGTTTGGCCGAAGATAAAGCCTCGATGGCGGTGTTAGGCTGCGACGCTCAGTATCTGCCGTTTCTGGAC
>JAGRBZ010000723.1 GCA_020433805.1 Anaerolineae bacterium | reverse complement strand
TAACGATTGGCGAAACACTGATTGACTTTATTTCTACCGAGCCGTCTGACGGCCTGCGTGATGCCTCGACCTTTACCCGCTATCTGGGTGGTTCGCCGGCCAACATTGCCGTAACCGTCTCAAAGTTGGGCGGCGCGGCGGCAGTTATCTCAAAAACGGGTATTGGAGCGCTGGGCCAATTTCTAAAAGGCGAACTCCGTTATCATGGCGTCAACACCGACTATCTGATAATGGATCACCGCGTTCATTCCAGCATCATTTTGGTTTCACAAACCAGCGGCACCCCCGACTTTGAGGCGTTTCGCAGCGGCGACTACCAGCTTGCCCCCGAAGAAATCTCGGAAGAAGCGATTAGCCGGGCCAAAGTCATCCACGCTTCGACCTTTGCCCTCTCCATGGAACCGTGCCGTTCGGCGGTGCGGCGTGCTTTTGAACTGGGTCAAGCCCACGGTAAAGTTGTTTCGCTTGACCCCAACTACAGCCCCCGCATCTGGCCCAACTACCAGGAAGCGCTACAGGTTTTGCGGGAACTGTACCAATACGCCACCATCACCAAAGCCTCGCTCGATGATGCCCATCGTCTGTTTGGAGCGGATAAAACGCCCGAAGCGTACATTACCCGTCTGCATGATTTAGGGCCAAAAACAGTCATTCTGACGATGGGCAAAGACGGATCGCTCATTTCCGAAAATGGCCAGCTCTTGGGCCATCTGCCCGCCCGATCCATTAACGTGGTCGATGCTACCGGTGCCGGCGACTCCTTCTGGGCCGGTTTCTTAGTAGCGATGCTCGATGGACATCCCTTAAAGCAATGTCTGCTTTTTGCCCGCGAAATCGTCGAGATGAAACTCACCCGTGTTGGACCGCTACCCGATGCTATGGATCGTCATAAAATTTATGATCGCTTGCCGGAAGCTGCGGCGGACTTTGTTTCCCACGCGGGAAGTAAGAAGTAAGGAGTAGGAAGTAGGGGTAAAACATCGTTACTCCCTACTCCTTACTCCCTCCTCCCCGGTTAGGTATTTACGTAGCAGCTTGAGTTATATACTATTCCTCATCGACCAAATTTACCACCGTTTGCCCTTCTTTGAACCTGGCAAACGACTGCTTCAATGGTGGTCTTTTAGGCCACCTGTAGGTAGCTTCCAGCCGACTCGGATAGTAGGCGGCTGTGTACAGCGTGCCAAACGCTTTCTCATACTGTGTGTTATACAGCGGCGGATGTAGGAAATGGCGAACAAACTTTTGCCCGGTCTCACGCGAGTTGGCCAACTTTTGCTCCAGAAACGCTTTGCGTTCTACCGTCGAGGTTAACCGGGCGTAGGCGTGCCAATCAACCTGTTGTTGGTGATTGGTGCACACTGAGTCGTTGTTAATGATGGGTTCGTGACCGGGAGCCAGATAAGCAGTGATAATCTGACCCTGTTTATCCACAACCGTAACGTTGTAAGGCATGTGGATTGGTATACGCTGTAAAATTTCTGTGGCAGCTTGGATGCTTTCGCAGGTCTCCAGAATATAGCGCAAAACCAGCGGAATCCCAAATCCGGCCCCTGCAACCTTACGTCCGCCAAATGCCAGCGATACGGCCAGCCCTGCATCATTGATGCCGTCGAGTACACCCCACAAACAATCGCTCATGGCGATGACCGGCCGCAGCCAGCGGGTATACAACAGGTTGCCTTCAAACAGTTGCGGGCCGTAATCGTAGTTGCGCACCAAAATCGGCTCGTCGCCCGACCACACCGCCTGCGAGCAGCCGGTTAGATAGGCCGGTGGGCAGTAGAGGCTAAGAAACCGTGCTGCCAGATCGCTACCTCCGGCCAGATCGGTTAACTGTTGGTAAATTGGCACCAGTTCCGGCATATGCTGGCGCAGTTTCTTCACCGAAGTGACGTAACCCGGTCGAGCCGCCGCCCCCTCGGATAAAAACCACGTTTTATACAGCGGCCAGTAGGTTTCAAACAGCGCCTGCCATTTCGGCCCCGGCTTGTCTTCGTGGATGGAGTCTAAAGTGAGTTGCATAGCTAAATCGTCTGTTAAGCGGAGAGAGCATCCTCAGATGCGAACGGCAGGGACAAACCCCGCTCCGCATCTGAGGATGCTGCGCTCCTCATAAAAATGAATGTTCTTAGTCGCGAGGTCTATGAATTAAACGGTTCCTCATAATTCATCCCTCATCCTTCATAATTCCCTACAGCATCTTAAAGCTGCCGATTTCCGCCGGCACTTCCGGTTCCGGCGTGAACTCAGCCGGTGGCTTGGCTTCGTATTGGGCGCGGATGCCGTTGATCCAGGCTTTGGCCCGGTCGTTGAGTTGGAAGTCATCTGTCATGAGGCGACCGCGCGTGACCAAAATACCCAGGTCGGCCCCTTCATAGCGATAGTCGCCTTCGCCCGTGATGCGCAGGAAGAAGGCTTCGTGTTCGCTCTCGACGGCCCGGCGGTGGGAATCGTAGCGCGAGAATGAGACGTTACCATCGTCATCCATTTGCCAAATGCCGGTCGGCGGCGCTTTGGTGACGATATCGAGGCTATCGTCAGGATGTTTGATGACCAACTGGCCCCAGTCGTCGATGTTCTCCGGCTTGGCCCAGCGTTCGTTAAGCTCCTGTACATCAAGCTCGTAATCGACATCCATCCACTCCAGAATGTGGAACATAAAGAGCGGCGCATCGGCCAGGGCAAAAACAGCGTGATTGGTGATCGAACTGGCTCCGGTTACGCGCGGATTGATCTCGCCCAGATAGACATCGTTGGTGTCCACATCGAGCAAAAAGTCGATCTCAAAGTAACCGCGATAACCTTCTTTTTTAAGCTGCTCGCCGACAGCGTAGGTCGACTCGCGGGCCTTGCGGCGAATTTCCGGGGTAAAGGTATCGGCAAAAATTTCGTTGCCGCACCAGCCACCTTTGTAGGGCGTTAGCTCTTTGAAGCCGACCAACTCGGTCATTAG
>JAGRBZ010000722.1 GCA_020433805.1 Anaerolineae bacterium | reverse complement strand
TGGTTGGCTTCTCGCTACAGGTCATTGAAATTCAAAAACCGGGCACCGAGGAAGCCGAGGGCCAAATTGTGGCCGTTGATACGGTTGGAGCCGGTGTCGGCGATTTGGTGCTGATTGTGGTCGGTGGTGCGGCCCGGCTGGCGCTGCCCCATTCGGCTCCGGTCGATGCCACCATCGTGGGCGTAATCGATGCGGTGGGGGTACGATGAGCGGCAGAATTTACACCCGTGGCGGCGACGCCGGGGAAACCTCGCTGCTGGCCGGCGGTCGCGTTGCCAAAGACGATCCGCGCATCAACGTTTACGGTACGCTTGATGAAGCCACCTCGGCGATGGGCATGGCCCGCGCCGCCACCAGCAACAACGACATCTGCGCCGACATTATCGAGCTGCAAGGTGAACTGATCAACGTGATGGCCGAAGTCGCAGCCCGTCCCGGCGGCAAACCCAGCAAAATACCAGTGCCGGAAGTACAGCCGTCTCAGGTCGAGCGATTGGAACAGCGGCTCGACCATTACCTGGCCGAACAGTTTCCGCAAACCAGCTTTGTCCGCCCCGGCATTTCGCTGGCAGCCGGCGCGATGGATTTAGCCCGCTCTACCGTTCGCCGGGCCGAGCGTTTTTTGGTCAACCTCAACCGAGATGAACCCGTTAACCCGGTACTGATTAAATATGTCAACCGTTTGTCTGACCTGCTGTACGTGATGGCCCGTGTCGATGAGCAGCGCACGATTGAGCAAGCCGTGAAGCAAGGTTTTGAAAAAGCGGCCCAAGCAGCCCTCACCCCGTCGCTAACGCGACTCCCCTCTCCCAGTGGGAGAGGGGCTGGGGGTGAGGGCCTACACTCCCAGGAGACCAATTCTATGACGTTAACCCTAAAAGACTGTGACCGCATGGTCGAAGCCGGTATGCGGCGAGCCGTGGAAATCGGGGTGCCGATGGTCTTGACCGTGGTCAACGACAGCGGCAATACAATTGAACTCCGCCGCATGGATGATGCCCTGGAAGTGAGCGTTACGCTGGCTCCGCACAAAGCTTACACCGCCGCCACGGTGCGACTGCCCACCCACGAACTGGCCGAACTATCGCAGCCTGGCCAGCCGCTGTTCGGCATCGATGTCAATATGCCAAAGTTAACCCTTGTCGGCGGCGGTTTGCCGCTAAAAATTAACAACAAACTCGTTGGCGCGGTCGGTGTCAGTGGTGGCTCGGTTGAGCAAGACATCGACGTCGCCCAAGCGATGGTTGCCGCGCTTTGAAGTCGGGAATTCATAACTTCGCCATGTCATTTCGACGAGTTTGCGAGGAGAAATCCCCCAGAACGTTATCGGCAACCGAACGATGTAGGGATTTCTCGGCAAAAAACGCCTCGAAATGACATGCCTGAGCAGTTACCCTTAGCCGGCAAAAATTAGGAGAATGGACGATGCAAAATTTAGAAATCGAGATTAACACTATTGTTCAACGGGTCTTAACCCAGCTTGAACAAACGCCGTCGCACTCCAATGGGGCATCCCTGAGCTATCGCGGCGTATTCTCTCAAATCGAAAGCGCGATGGCGGCGGTGGAAACGGCCCAGCGGCGCTTTAATCGGGTCAGTCTGGCCCAGCGTAAAAACATTATTCAGGCTATCCGCAAGGTCAGCATCGACAAAGCGCAAGAGATGGCCGAGATGGTGGTCGAGGAAACCGGCATGGGCCGCGTGGCTGATAAAGTCTTGAAGCATATGCTGGTGGCCGAAAAGACGCCGGGGCCGGAGTTTCTCAATCCCGATGCCTACGTGGGCGACGATGGATTGATGATCGAAGAGTGTGCGCCATTCGGCCTCATTCTGTCGATTACGCCCGTTACTAACCCCACGGCGACGATTATCAACAACACCATCAGCATGCTGTCGGCCGGCAACACCGTATTTTTCGCGCCGCACCCCAACGCCCTCAACTGCTCGCTGAAAATGATCGACCTCATCAATGAGGCTATCGAAAAGGTGGGCGGACCGCCCAACCTGGTTGTCGCGATGGACGTCGCCACGATTGAGCTGGTGGGTCGGTTGATGAAGCACCCCAAAATCGCGCTACTAAGCGTAACCGGCGGCACAGGCGTGGTTGATGTAGCCCTGGAAAGTGGCAAACGGGCTATCGGCGCGGCGGCAGGCAACCCGCCGGTCTTGGTCGATGACACCGCCGACCCGGAGAAAGCCGCTCGCGATATTGTGGCCGGCCACTCGTTTGACAACAACATGCCCTGCACCTCGGAGAAGGAAGTGGTGGTGACCGAAGGTATCGCCGACCGGCTGATGGAAGCCTTCACCCACGCCAACGCCTTGGTGCTCGACCCCAAGCTGCTGCCGCAGTTAGAAGCCGTGGTGCTGAATGAAAAACAGACCGGGCCGAACCGCAAGTTCATCGGCAAAAACGCCTGCGTCATTCTCAAAGAAATCGGCATCCAGGCCGACGATGACCTGCGCACCATTGTGGTTGAGGTCGACAAAGAACATCCCTTTGCCCGCCACGAACTCATGATGCCGGTGCTGGCCGTTGTTCGCGTCAGAGATTTTGCAGCCGCCGTTGATCTGGCGGTTGAGATGGAAGAAGGGCTGCACCATTCGGCCATCATTCACTCGGCCAACATCTACCATATGAGCGAGTTCGGCAAGGCGATTAACACCACTCTGTACGTTAAAAACGCCCCGTCCTATGCCGGGTTGGGGATGGGCGGCGAAGGGTACACCAGCTTCACCATTGCCGGTCGCACCGGCGAGGGGATGACCACCTGTCGAACCTTCACCCGCTTCCGTCGCTGTAGCTTGGTGGGGGCTTTCTCGTCGGTTTAGGGGGAGTAATTGGAGATTGGTAACTAGAGATTAGGTTCTGTTGACGGTTTGGGTTTTCATGTCATTTCGACGAGCTTGCGAGGAGAAATCCCCTACAACCTCGATTGCAACTGGTCGTCGTAGGGGATTTCTCGC
>JAGRBZ010000721.1 GCA_020433805.1 Anaerolineae bacterium | reverse complement strand
TTTTTGCGTCTCAATGAGCGCTTCTGCGACATCTTGGGCTGTGCCCACGACGAGATGGTCGACCGGACCTTTCAGGAAGTGACCCATCCCGATGATCTCGGTGCCGACCTTGAAAGGATGCAGCGCTTGCTGGCCGGTCAGGCCGATACCTTTACCATGGAAAAAAGATATTTCCGCACCAACGGCCGGATTGTGTGGGTCAACCTGACGGTTTCGCTGCTTAGAAAAACAACGGGCGAACCGGATTACTTTGTATCGGTTATTGAGGATATCACCCAGCGCAAGCAGACAGAGCAGCAACTGCAAGCCTATCAGCATAAGCTGAAGTTGTTAGCGGCTGAGTTAACCCTGGCTGAAGAGCGGGAGCGACGCCGCATTGCCGCCGATCTGCACGATGGGGTGGGCCAAACCCTGACCTCGGCTCGCATCCAGCTAGCGCTGGCCAGTGTAGCCACCACCGAAACCAAAGTGACCGGTATTCTCAGCAACGTCTCCGACACCATTGGTCACGTTATTGAAGAAATCCACGATATGGTCTTCGAATTAACCTCACCCTTACTGGATGAAATTGGGCTGGCTGCGTCCCTGGCCGATTGGCTCAAAGAACAGGTCGAAAAGAAACATGGCCTTCGAACGCAATTTTTCGGGCCGGGTCAAAGCCTTGCGCTCAGCGACGATGTCCAGACGATCCTGTTTCGCAATGTGCGCGAACTGCTGACCAATGTGATCAAACATGCGAAAGCCAGTAAGGTTCGTGTCCGCCTTGATAAAGAGGACGACAAGGCTGTCGTGACGGTTCAAGATAACGGGCAAGGTTTTGACCCGCAGGCAACCATTACGGAAGCGGATCGCGAAGGTCGATTTGGCCTGTTCAGTATCCGGGAACGCATGTCTGATCTGGGCGGCACGCTAGAGATCGTCTCCGCCCCCGGCCGGGGCTGTACGGCCACCCTGACCGTCCCGCTGGCTAACGGATGATGACGTATCTCCGGTTATAGCTTGAGATAAGGGGTTAGAAAAACCAGCTAACCAACCCTTCTGATTTTCCTCTCTCTACTAACCTCAGTTCGGAAAGTGATGTGTCTCATGTCATTTCGCAGCGCAGCGGAGAAATCCCTGTGACGCTACGCCTGAAACGGTGTCCGGTTGGGACAATTTGAAGCCACAACGCTCATTTTTCCCGGCGAATGCTTCACGGTTTGAAATGTTTATAAGGGATTTCTCTGTCGGAGTTTATCCTGAGCGCAGTCGAAGGGGCTATGAAATGACATATATTGGTGCCAAGTGCGTAACGCTTATTATCTTCACATTGCGCCCGGCAATCAGCGAGAAGTTAAGCTAACCAGGTTGCCAGTTCGGTTCCTGACTAGATGAGCAGGGCCAAGACCCTCCATCTGACCGATGTCAACCGCGCCGTTTCGGTGTATTATTAATGTAGGGGTCGAACAGTTCCGTAGGGAAAGCGCCATGTTTAACATCATTGGCATAGATTTGGGGACAACCCATTCAGTCGTAGCCCTTGCCGGGGATGACGAACCCATCGTTATTCCCACCGCTGAGGGTGAGCGAACCTGCCCGTCGATTGTCGGGTTCGATCATAGCGGTCACTGTTTGGTTGGCCGACCGGCTCAGCAGCAGGCTGCCGGTAATCCGGACAGTACCGTTTGTGCCGTCAAACGGCTGGTTGGCCGCCGGATTGATGATCCGGCTGTTCGTCAACTGGCCCCGACGCTGCCTTACGAGATTGTCTCCGGACCCCACAAGGCTGTCAATATCTACATTCCCACTATCCGATCAACCGTTACGCCTGTCGAAATACTGGGGCACCTCCTTCTAAAACTTCTCCATGATGCTGAACTTTATCTCGGCCGCAGCGTCTCCTCGGCTGTCATTGTGGTGCCCGCCAGCTATAACGATGCGCAACGGCAAGCACTTGTCGAAGCGGGCCAACGCGTTGGGCTGGAGATAATGGGCCTAATCGCGGAACCCGTGGCGGCAGCACTCGCCTGCAGTATGCTCTATCCCTATAATCAAACCATGATGATTATCGATGGGGGCGGGGGCATAACCGACGCCTCGATTGTGACCTATAGAGATGGCATCGTCAAGTCGCGGGCCTCTCACGGCGATCCCCTCTTGGGCGGAGATGATTGGGACACGCGCCTGGTCAACTGGCTTGTTTATCAGTTTGAACAAGAGACAGGGCTACATCTCAAACGCGACCTGCAGGCCTGGCAGCGGTTACGTCAGGCTGCCGAGCAGTGTAAAGTTGAACTTTCAACCGCCGCCACAACCCAACTGCATCTGCCCTACATTGCGGCCGATGCCAGCGGCCCCAAGCATCTGGCGCTGACCATCACCCGCGATCTCTTCGAGCGAGAAACCGAGGACCTGGCCGCGCGCTGGGGTACGGTGATTGAGACAACGCTGCACGAGGCCCAACTCCCGGTCGGGGCGTTAGACAAAGTGGTGCTGACTGGAGGGATGGCGCAGATGCCGGCCCTTCAGGAGCGTGTAGCGGCGTACACCCATTGCCGACCCGAGATCGCTTTTCCAGCCGGTGAAGCAGCCGCCATCGGAGCCGCTATTCAGGCCCGTGCCGTCGCAACCAATATGGTTCGGAACGCCTCGGAATTTATGAAAAAGATGTTTGAGAGCGGGCCACGCGCCGGTCCGCCAATATCGCCGGACCGGCCCCACGACTTGCCATCGCCGCAACCCTACCGGGCGACGGTTCAAATTACGCTAACCGAAGCGTTCTCCGGCACGACCCGCCACCTGCCGCAGCCGGACGACCCTGCCATTGCAATCACAATTCCGCCCGGCGTCAGAGATGATGCCCGGCTGAAACTTCCGGCTCCGGGAAGCTCTGCTGGACCTGAACCGGCCGGCAGCGACGACTATGTTCGCATCGCGATTAAGCCCGATGCCCGATTTGAACGGAGCGAGGACGATCTCCGGCTAACCGTTC
>JAGRBZ010000720.1 GCA_020433805.1 Anaerolineae bacterium | reverse complement strand
TAGAAGCCTTTGTCGGTCTCATGTTCAAGAAAAACCTGGGTTCTAACGCTACCACGATTTCGTGCAGAGCTACCGAGTTCATAGAGTTCGTAGAATTTTCAAATCAATCAATGGCCGCATTTTACCTAAAAAGGATGCTCTTCAGGTCAGTACGTACGCCCTACAAAAAAATCACCTTGCTCTGCACCGGCTCGCGCGGTTTTGTGCGCTCTTGGGCCGGATACCCCAGCGTAATTAACCCTTGCGGCTCCCAATCATCGGGCAGAGCCAACACCTCTTTCACCAACTCCGGCACAAAGAGCGGAGCACAAACCCAACAGGCTCCTAAGCCTCCGGCGTGCGCCAGCAGCAAAAGATTTTGGGCCGCCATCGCTGTGCTTTGCGTAGCCATCGTCCACTCATTGCGTGAACGCTGCGGGTCGGGATAGCGATCCATATCGATCAGGCTGGTGCCGATGATGATGATGACCGGCGCACCGGTTAAGCGGGCATAGCTGCGGGCGACATCGCGTTCGATATCATCAGGATCGTCGCCGTCGGCGGTGCGGTCGACCCGTAGCCGCGCTCCCATTGCCTGCGCCAGCCGATCTTTGTCCGTGGTTTGAGTCAGCACGGCAAAACGCCACGGCTGTCGATTGTGAGCCGAGGGTGCCCACATCGCCGCCTCCAGCAAGCGGAGGATAAGCTCCTGGGGAACCGGTTTATTATTGTAACGCCGGATTGAGCGGCGGTTTTTGATGATGTTGAAGAGTAGGGTGGCGTTGGTTTGGTGCATTTGGTCACACATATAGAGGATATCACGTCATTTCGAGGCCGAAGGCGAGAAATCTCCCAAGCCGCTGTTGGCAACCCACCATCTAGGGGATTTCTCGGCAAAAAACGCCTCGAAATGACATGCCTGAGCAGTTACTAGATTTTGTGAATAACAGAAATAGGGGCTTAGGAGATAAGGAGATAAGGCGATTGTTAATTTTAATCTCCCCATCTCCTAATCTCCAATCTCCAATCTCTAGTCTCCAGCTTATCATTTACCGAAACAAATCCTTTTGCTTCGGGCGCAGTACATCGGCTGCCCGGGCTGTCTCATCGATCTCAAACGGCAGGCCGCGGACTACCGCCACCGGACAGCCTTCGGCGGCTTGGCCCATAACCAGGCTGGCCGCAGCAGCAATTTGATCGGTGAAACCAACATCGGTGTGGGCCAGCGGCTCATCGAAGAGATCAGGCGTGCCGCGTAGATCTTGTACAGGGGCCAGCCCGCTCAGACCGATGGTGACACCGACGGTGCCGAAGCGCCAGGGGCGGCCGTGGCTGTCGATAATGAGCACGGGTGGACTAACGCCCGCACGCCTGTTGATGCTCGCGCGTAGCGCACGGGCCGAAGCATCAGGATCGACCGGCAGCCGTAGCAGCATATCCGGCTCACCGCTGACGTTAGAGTGGTCGATACCGGCATTGGCGCTGATAAATCCCTGCTTGTGTTCGACAATGAGCAGACCGGGGACAGCTCGAATCACGGTGGCTGTGTCCCACAAAATAACTTCAATCAGGGCCGCCGGTTTGCCGGTGGTGGCGGCCAACTCCAGCGCCCGCTCCGAGGGTGTCACATCGGCCAGTTTTACCCACTGCCCCTCAGCTTTAGAGATGATTTTTTGGGCGGTGACAATGATATCGTCATCGGCTAGCGTGAGATCGATGGCCTGGGCGGCTGCGAGAATGATGTCGCTCAGGTCATCGTCGGTTTGTATCAGCGGTATATGGGGTAGCGCGATAATCTGCATAGGGTACTCTTATTCGGTCATTGACCGGCATCCTGAATGGTCGCCGAAAAATTCGTTGGTCGTTAATCGGCATCCTGAACGGTCGTCGCGAAACTTCGCGGTCGTTGATCGGCATCCTGAACGGTCGTCGCGAAACTTCGCGGTCGTTGATCGGCATGTTGAATGGTTGTCGCGAAACTTCGCGGTCATTGATCGGCATCCTGAACGGTCGTCGCGAAACTTCGCGGTCGTTGATCGGCATGCTGAATGGTCGTCGCGAAACTTCGCGGTCGTTGATCGGCATGCTGAATGGTCGTCGCGAAACTTCGCGGTCATTGATCGGCATCCTGAACGGTCGTCGCGAAACTTCGCGGACGTTGATCGGCATGCTGAATGGTCGTCGCGAAACTTCGCGGTCGTTGATCGGCATGCTGAATGGTCGTCGCGAAACTCTGCGGTCGTTGATCGACATCCAAAAAAGCTGTGGTGGAACGCATCGGCTGTTGAAATCCGTGATTTTGGCTATGAAATTGCACGGAATTGCTTACGGTAGGCGTTTAGCTTATAGGCCGGTAATTTTGATGCCCGCGCCTTTGACTTTATAGCGAATGTTGATGCCGATTAGTATCGAGGTCAATGCCTCGGCGGCAAGGGCGTTTTGCAGCAATCCGGCGTCGATGCCGCGCAGCCCGGCGGCTTCGGCCAGCGCAATCACTTCTTTCTTGGCTGCTTTGTCATCACCGCAGATCAGTACATCGCATTCGATGGGATGGTCGTCGGCCAGGTGGGTGGCGCTGATGTTTTGAAAAGCGGATACCACGCGCACGCCTTCGCCTAAGATGGCCTGCCCTTCTTGGGCGGCTGACAGTCCCGCCGGCACGTTAACGCGGGCAACTTTCGGCGGCTTGAGCGGGACGGTGACATCGACCAGGATTTTGCCTTGCAAGATAGGTTTGAGGGCAGTGAGGGTCGGTGCTTGGGCGCTGTAAGGGACAGTGAGTATGCATATATCGGCGGCCTGGGCGGCATCTTCATTGGCCAGGCCTGTAAGCAGGTTCTGTCCGATTTGTTCATTTAACTCGGCGGCGACGCGCTCAGCTTTTTCGGCCTGGCGCGAGCCAATAATAACGTTGTACTGACCCGATGCGGCCCAGCGGCGCGCCAGGCCGGGGCCTTCGTTTCCGGTTCCGCCGATAACGGCAATGGTTTTGGTCAT
>JAGRBZ010000719.1 GCA_020433805.1 Anaerolineae bacterium | reverse complement strand
ATTTACTTATCAATAAGCAGTCAAGCGTTGGTTGATTACCCGGAATATCGGGAAGAAACCGTTATGGCTCCCCTCCCCGACCGGGATGCCCGCATTCAACATTATAGCAACGAGTCCGCCCGTTGGAATACCGTTGCCGGCGTAGCCTGGACCCCCAGCCAACCGGATACCGCTCAATATTATCATACCGGCGTTAGTGCCGGTTTGGCCGTTATTGGTTTAGGCACACGCATATATTATATGACCGAAAATATCGGTCAAATCGATGGCCTGATAGTGGATGACGAACAGAACACGGTCAACAGCCTGGTCGTTCGTTACGGTGTTCTCGGCCATCGGTTCCGTGTACCGGTCCAGGCTATTGAAAGGTTGAACGATCGGCAAGTTAATATCCTGGCTTCGCGTCAGGAATTAGAGTCGCTGTAAGCGTACTAACTTTACGCCCACAATTCAATAATTTCTTTATGAGTTACGCAGTTGACAGGTCATTTCGAGGAGAAACGACGAGAAATCCCTGAGTACGTTGTTTGCAAGCAGATGATACAGGGATTTCTCCGCTTTTGGCTACGAAATGACATAAGCAGATGTCAAGTGCGTAACGCCTACGAGCGATGATAAGAGCAAGAAATCCCTCAGAATGGTCTTTATAACCGGACTCTGGAGGGATTTCTGGCCTTTGGCCGCAAAGCAGAAAGTGAGGTAATCTTTAAAGTGCTCGATGAACCGACATGTTACTTGTCGCCAAAACTGGAAGGGCGCAAACGGACCGATGGCAGTTACGGCGTGTATGCAACCCGGCCGGTTTTGGCGCAGGAAACTCTGGTAGTTTGGGGCGGTGAAGTTGTTCCTGCCGATAAGCTCGATCAGCTTTCGCCGGACATCCGTCGGTATACGCTTCAAATTGAAGAAGATTTGTATCTGGTAACAACCCACGTCGGCCCGGCCGACTGGATCAACCACGCTTGCCAGCCCAATGCCGGTCTTAACGGCCAGGTAGTGCTGGTAGCCCTGCGCGATATTGCGCCCGGTGAAGAAATTTGTTACGACTACGCCACCTCCGACGGCAGCCCGTACGATGAGTTCAACTGCCAATGTGGATCGCCCCATTGTCGTGGCCGGATCACCGGTAATGACTGGACTCTACCGGAATTACAATCGAAGTACGCCGGTTATTTTTCACCTTATTTACAGCGCCGGATACAGCAACTAGAAAACCCCGTATATACAAATGGTTATCACAAAAGCAACGGTTTAAGCGCGTAACATCTTCAATTAACAACCTAAGGCTGGTAGTAACGGCGTTAGCCACGCTATTACTACCAGTTTTCTTTTATAAGCCAATGACACTATGGGTGCACTTTTTTAGAAACCAGGGTTTTGATGTCTCATGGATACCATGTTGGGGCAAAGGATGTTTCTTTTTAACGCTAAAAACCCTGGTTTCTTGTCGTAAGACTTAAAAGGCAAAGGTAGTGAATGAGATATGGAAGGGGAAACACATGACATTTGAGATGTTTTTGGCTTTTGCTCTCCTCCTGGGAGCGTTGATTGTCTTTATGCTCGATCGTTTTCCTATCGACTTTGTTGCTCTGGCTATATTGGCTGTTACCCTGGGCTTAGGGCCGGTGTTAGGCGTTACACCCGATGAGGCGATCTCCGGCTTCAGCAATTCGGCCACCATTACCGTTCTGGCCATGTTCATTTTAAGCGGGGCCATTGAGCGTACGGGGGTGGTCAATCTGCTAGGGCAGTGGGTTATCCCTTTTGCTGGCGGAACTATCATAAGACAGTTGTTTGTCATCATGCTGATTGTCGGCCCGGTTTCGGCCTTTATCAACAACACGGCAGCAGTTGCTATCCTTATGCCGATGATTATCTCGCTGGCGCGTGAACACCGCCAAGCACCTTCCAAGCTGTTGATGCCGCTTTCCTTTTTTGCCCAGTTGGCCGGGGTGATGACGCTAATCGGGACATCGACCAACATTTTAGCCAGTTCGTTGACGGTTAAACAAGGCTATCCGGCCTTTTCGATGTTTGCATTTACGCCTATCGGTATATTGGTATTTGTTACAGGCACGCTCTATCTTCTATTTATCGGCCATCGCCTGCTGCCCGACCGCCGCACGGAGCCGGAGATAGTCGAGACCTATCGGCTTAAATCGTATCTGACCGAAGTTGTGGTATTAGCCAATTCTCCTTTGGTCAACCAAACGGTATTGGATAGCCAACTGCGCGAACAGTTTGATATTAGCGTGTTAGAAATTATTCGCGATGGCCAGCGATTGGGCCATCCTCTGGCCACCGAAACCATTCAGGCCGGTGATATTCTCTTTGTTAAGGCCAACACTACGCAGTTGCTTGACCTCAAAGGCACGCAAGGGTTGGCGTTAGAGTCAGATCGTCATCACAATCGCGGTCGGCTTGAAAATAAAGAGATGGCCCTCATCGAGGTCGTTATTGGCCGTAACTCGGATCTTATTGGCGGAACGCTGGAGACAACCAACTTTCGCCAGCGCTATAACTGTGTGGTCATCGCCCTGCAAAAGCACGAAGAGCTTATTCAAGAGCGTATGAGCCAGGTGACGTTAAGTTTTGGTGATACCCTGCTGCTGCGCGGCACCATTGATGCCGTAGACCAGATCAAACGGGAGCCGGGGTTGCTGGTAACTGAGGAAACGCAGCTTGAAAACTTTCGCATTCAAAAAGCGCCCATTGCCTTAGCGATTGTAGCCGGTGTTGTCATCGCGGCTGTTTTCGGCCAGCCGATTTTGGTTACATCGCTTATCGGCTGCGTTTTGGTTGTATTAACCGGCTGCCTGACGATGAATGAGTTGCACGATTCCATTCGCATGGATGTAATCTTTTTGCTGGCGGGCGTCATCCCGTTGGGCATCGCCCTTGAAAAAACCGGCGGTGCTGCCTATTTGGCCGAACTGGCCGCCGGTTCAGCCGCCTACGTGCCGCCGCTCATTGTGCTAT
>JAGRBZ010000718.1 GCA_020433805.1 Anaerolineae bacterium | reverse complement strand
TTTATTTATTGCGTAGTGCGAAATGCGTATTGAGCGCTTTTTTACGTACTACGCACTACGCACTACGCACTACTTTTTATGAATCGTTGTGGCGAAAAACTAATGACACTAACGGCTTCGTAAGTTGATACTTTTTCCTTTTAAGATTATCATTTCCCCTCACATTTTACCTTTTCAACTGCCATTTGTCCGGAGAGCCGCATGGCCGATCAAATCATCGTATTCGCAACACTATTGGGTGCCCTATTTCTCTTTGTTACCGGCTTCATTCGCTATGATATCGTCGCGATGCTGGCTCTCGTCGTTTTAACCCTTCTGGGTATTATTCCGGCTGAAGATGCATTTCTGGGCTTTGCCAATCCGGCGGTTATCACGGTCGGAGCCGTCTTAGTCCTCAGTCGCTCGCTGGAGAATGCAGGGGTGGTCGATATTATTGGCCGTTGGGTCGCCAGGGTCGGCAGCCGACCCGTTTTGCAGGTAAGCGCCTTAACCGGGCTGGTTACCTGCTTCTCGGCCTTTATTAATAACGTGGGAGCGCTGGCGCTGCTTATGCCGGTGGCTATTCAACTGGCGCGCCGCTCAAAACGGTCGCCATCGTACCTTTTAATGCCGATGGCCTTTGGATCGCTGCTGGGCGGGATGACCACCTTAATCGGCACCCCCCCCAACCTTATTATCGCCGATTTTCGCCGGCAAGCGATGGGCGAACCGTTTCGTATGTTCGATTATAGTCCGGTT
This sequence comes from Anaerolineae bacterium, assembly GCA_020433805.1. Classification (GTDB taxonomy): domain Bacteria; phylum Chloroflexota; class Anaerolineae; order 4572-78; family J111; genus JAGRBY01. Next base: position 2,245 of record JAGRBZ010000718.1, on the reverse strand, counting down.
GGGGTGGGCGTGGCGCTGGTCGGTGTTCTTTTTATCGTGCTTATCGGTTGGCGGCTCGTACCGCGCCGCCGAGGCCAGGCATCGCGCGAGTCGCTGTTTGATATTAGCGATTATCTCAGCGAACTGATTATTACGAACGACTCCGATCTGGTAGGCACCGCCATTAAAGATATTCCGTTTAGCCACGGTGAAATGCTCATTGTAGCGCTTATACGGGGTGAAACACGCTTCAGTGCGCCCAGCAAATATATGACATTACGGGCCGATGATATTCTCATCGTCCGGGCCGGCTCTGAAGCCATTTCAGATATGGTCAAAAACCATAATCTGCGCCTAAGCGGCGATAACGACAAAGTCGAGCGCTCGTTAAGCACCCAGGAAATCAGTTTGGTTGAGGCTGTCGTCACGCGCTACGCCCGGGCCGAAAAAAGAACGGCTCGCGACCTGAGTTTGCGCGACCGCTATCAAACCAACCTCATCGCCCTGGCTCGGCGTGGTCAAGCATTCGAAGGCCGCCTCAGCGACGAACAATTCCGAACCGGCGATGTGCTGCTGCTGCAAATGCCGTACGAAGGCCGCTCCGACATCTTATCAAACTTGGGTTTGCTGCCTCTGGCCGAACGCGATATCAAAATAGGCAAACCACAGCGGCTCATTCTAACCTTATCTATTTTCACCATCGCCATTGTGTTATCGGCTTTCAGTATTTACCCGGCGGCGGTGGCGTTTAGTGCAGCGGCTATCGCATTGATTTTAAGTAACGTTATCCGCATCCGCGAGGCCTACGCCAGCATCGATTGGAGCATTATTGTGCTGTTGGGCGCGATGATACCGGTCGGCCAGGCATTAGAGACAACCGGCGGCGCAACACGCATTGCCGAGCTGTTGTTACAGACAACGGGCGATATATCGCCGCCGATTATCCTGGGATTGGTCTTATTGGTCACGATGTTCCTTTCCGACGTCATCAACAACGCCGCCGCAGCGATTGTGATGGCTCCGGTGGGTATTCATTTGGCTAACGGCCTGGGTGTGTCGATTGATCCCTTTTTGCTGGCGATTGCCATCGGCGCATCCTGCGCATTCCTGACGCCGATTGGTCACCAAAGCAATACGCTGGTGATGGGGCCGGGCGGCTATTATTTTAGTGACTATTGGCGTATGGGCCTTCTGCTTGAGCTGCTTATCTTGGTTGTGTCCGTTCCGCTGCTGTGTTTCTTTTGGCCTTTTTGACCGTAAGGGAAGGGTGATGTACTCTTTCTTGGCATAATGGGGATGCCCTATCGATTTAGGATAATTAAAAGGAGAACATACGATGATAGCTGTAAAACATCTCACCACGGAAGAATTAAAAGCCGGTTTGGATGAAATTCGCCAATCGCCGCCGGAGACAGGCACCTTGGATATGATTGTGCGCCGGCCCAAAACAAATGAGCGCGAGGTATTAAATGAAGGCCAACTGGATCGCACCGAGGGGCTGGTGGGCGATAATTGGCTCACGCGCGGCAGTTCGCGCACCGAAGACGGCTCGGCTCACCCGGAGATGCAACTCAACGTGATGAATACACGGGTAATTGCCTTACTGGCCCAAGATAAAGCGCGATGGCATCTGGCCGGCGACCAATTGTTTGTCGATCTCGATTTAAGCGCAGCCAATGTGCCGCCCGGCACCCGTTTAGCTATCGGTTCGGCAATTATCGAAGTAACCGCCGAACCCCACACCGGCTGCGCCAAATTTGTCGAGCGCTTCGGCGGCGATGCCATGAAATTTGTTAATTCACCCGTCGGTCGCGAACTTCATCTGCGCGGCATCAATGCCAAAGTCGTTCAAGACGGAACGATTCGCGTTGGCGATATGGTGCAGAAGTTGTAAGATTGATCGTTTCCCGAATGTTACGATGACAGGTAGCGCTGCATACAACCGTGGTGAAGAAAAATTAGACAGGATTAACACGATTTACCGAATGATGACCGATAAAATCGTGATAATCTTGTCAATTCTGTCGATTATTTTGTCGATCTTGCCTCGTCCTTACGTCTCCACGGTTCAACGTTGTGCTACCCGATGCCAGCCCTGACAGATTTTTCAATCGTGCGCGGTAAATATAACTTCCCAGCGAAAGCGTTAGAAGTTATGCGGTTAAAGATGAGATTGTGTTGACATTTGCTACCTTAATTTTGTGCAAAATAAGGCGGTTTCTATTGGTTAATGCAAAATAACGGGGGTTCTAATTGCTCTAAAAGC
>JAGRBZ010000071.1 GCA_020433805.1 Anaerolineae bacterium | reverse complement strand
AACAACGCTACGGTAGTGGTCATGGTGCCGGTTGGCGTAGCCACGGCGGAACTGTTGGGACTGGACGCCCGGTCCTTTATTCTAGCTATTATGTTTGCTGCCTCAACCAGCTTTTCGACGCCGGTTGGTTATCAGACCAATACCATGATTTATGGGCCGGGCGGCTACAAATTTTTAGACTTTACGCGCGTTGGGTTACCGCTCAATATTCTGCTGGCTATCACAACGCCGATTTATATCTATCTTTTATGGGGGCTTTAAACCTTTTTTATGAAGCACGCACTACTTTTTCGATCGGCTCGAACGGTACCGCAGGCTTACCGTTCTAACTTCATCCATCTATTCCTTGATATTGCCTGGTTTGGTCTACTTAACGGCAGTTCTATCGCGTTTGTAGCGGTTTATGCCGCCCGATTGGGAGCAACTCCGCTGCAATTGGGTTTAGTTACCGCCGGTCCGGCGATGGTCAATTTGCTGGTTACCCTCCCCTCCGGGCGATGGTTGGAAGGACAAGAGATTGGCAAAGCCGTTTTTTGGACATCCGTTTTCCATCGCATGTTCTATTTGTTGTGGGCTGTGTTGCCTATCTTTCTGGGAGCGCATCTGCAAATTTGGGCGCTCATTGGCCTAACGCTGTTAATGAGTATTCCCGGTACGGGCTTGGCTGTGGGTTTCAACGCCCTCTTTGCCGACTCCGTGCCGCCGGAGTGGCGGGCTTACGTAGCCGGCGTTCGTAACGCGCTGCTGGCCATATCGCTCATTGTCACGTCGCTGCTGTGTGGCGTCATCCTCAACACGCTGCCATTTCCGATGGGTTATCAAATTGTATTTGCTCTGGGTTTTCTGGGGGCGGCATTAAGCAGCTTTCATCTGTGGTATGTGCGCCCGCTGCCCGACAGCAAAAATCGACCGCCGACCGGCCGGGCCATTGGCGATTTTGCCCGCCCCGGCTCTATCCGTACCTTGGGTGATGCCTCTCGCCCTGCGGTTGGCCTGCGCTACCTAACGCAAGGTACCCAACGTCTGCTACGGATCGATATTTTAACCGGCCCTTTTGGACGCATTGTAGCGGTGTTATTTGCCTTTCATCTGGCCCAATATTTAGCCATCCCGCTCTTTCCCATTTACTACGTCGATAAGCTGCATCTCACCGATTTTGAAATCAGCTTGGGTTCTGTTATCTTTTATGTCTTGGTCTTGCTTGGCTCAACCCAATTAGCGGGACTGGTAGAGACATTAAGCAACCAGCGCGTTATGGCGATAGGGGCGTTGGTGTTGGGTGGCTATCCGGCCGTTTTGGCCGTAAGCCAGGGCGTGGCTGGTTACTGGGTAGCCTCCATAGTGGGTGGGGTGGCCTGGGGAATGGTCAACGGTGCTTTGGGAAACTACGTCCTTGATCGGGTCTCGCCAACTGACCGGCCGGCCTGTTTGGCCTGGTACAATCTGGCTTTCAACGCCGCTATTTTGCTGGCTTCGTTAGCCGGTCCGTTACTGGCTGACGTTATCGGGCTTTCGACCGCGTTGATGATTATTGCCCTATGGCGTTTCTTAGCGGCGTTGTCAATTTGGCGGTGGGGTTAGCTTGAATGGAGTAGGGAGAATTATCAATGCCTCAAACAATGCTTGGTTCGTACGGCCCCTGGGCGGCTTCATGGGTGGGCGATGATCCCCCTGCTTTTTCTTTTCGACGTGACGCCTGGACTGATGTAGAAAGCTGGCAGCCGACGGCTCGACAGCGCCTGCTTGAGCGATTGGCTCCGCCTGATCCCGGCCCTGTACCTGACGTGACGGTCAACAGCCACTTTACATACGAAGATCTTCATGTAGAGCTTCTCTCGTGGCAGCCGCCCGCCGGACCTCGCGCCGAGGCGATCTTTTTGAAACCGGCCCATGCTAAAGGCCCCCTGCCCGGCGTACTGGCTTTTCACGATCACGGCGGCAAGAAATATTTCGGCAAACGCAAAATTGCCCAAATTGCTCACGAACCCCATCCGATGATGCGCACGCATCACACCGAATTCTACGGCGGTGTCGCCTGGGCCAATCAACTGGCTCGCCGTGGCTATGCCGTGCTGATACCCGATGCCTACGCCTTTGGCAGCCGTCGCGTTCGTCTGGCCGATGTGCCGGAGACGATCCGGACCGGTTTGCCCGCTGAAACGCTCGAAACCACCGCCGCTATCCAAGCCTACGATCAGTGGGCTTCCGAGCACGAATCGATCATGGCCAAGTCGCTATTTTGTGCCGGAACCACCTGGCCGGGCGTCTTTTTTACCGAAGACCAACGGGCCTTAGATATTTTGTGCCGTCGTGATGATGTCGATGCCGCCCGCGTGGGCTGTGGGGGGCTGTCCGGCGGCGGGTTGCGAACGGTGCTGCTGGGCGGCATCGACCCCCGTATTCAATGTGCCGTATGCGCCGGAATGATGACTACCTGGCGCGATTTTCTGCTCAATACCGCATACACCCACACCTGGATGATCTATATTCCGCTGCTTCCCCCGGAGTTGGATTATCCGGAAATCTTAGGGCTGCGGGTGCCGCTGCCGACGCTGGTTTTAAACAACAGCGAGGACTCCCTCTTTACGCTCTCCGAAATGGAACGGGCCGACCGTATCTTACAGCAAATCTATACCAAAGCCGATGCGCAAGACCGCTACCAAAGCCGCTTCTTTCCGGGGCCGCACAAATTCGATACAGATATGCAGTCTATGGCGTTTGAGTGGTTCGATCGCTGGCTATAGGCGTTTATTTTCTGCCGGCAAAGCACGGTAGCCGCCAAATAGAGTCAAAACCTTATATAGGGATGCTTTGGCTCGTAATAAGTAGATGATTTTGACCTTACAATGAGCAGGTAATTCAGGCTTTGTATTCTTTTGTATGCGGGTGTATAGTGATATATAGAATGAAGCAAGGAGGGCATAGTAATGAACAGTGTCGTTTATTGGCTCAATCAGGCAGATGAGATCGTTGATGTCAATGATGAGTGGGATAACTTCGCTCTCGACAACGATGGTAATGAAGTTGTCCGAGATAAAGTTATTGGCAAACCCTTGTTTAATTTTATTGTTGGCGAATCAACCCGCATGTTTGTTGACAATCTTTTGCGACGCGCCCGACTTCGCTATCAAGAAACCCATAAGTTCTATCGCTGCGACTCGCCGGATGTAAAGCGTTTTATGGAGATGCGAATTGTCCCGGAAGATAGAGACCTTTTGCGACTTGAGCATACGATCATTCGTCGAGAGGTGATGACCCCGCCGGTTTATTACCAGTATAGTCCTACTATAAAGCATCCGTATCGGCGATGTAGTATCTGCAATAAGGTCTTACATCAGTCGGTTTGGTGCGAGGGTAGTGACTTGATCCGGGCTTTGCCTCAAAGCTCTGTTGATGCGATTGATGCCATCGATGTGATTTATCACGTTTGTCCAACCTGCATCTACCAACTTATTTAATCCTCCTAATAAAGTTCATCACCTTTACCCGGCTGTACAGGGCAAAGGGTTTTTTGTCGATATTGTCTACTCTGTTACCTTTAGGGGTTGCGGTAAAACAACTCGGCTATCACCCTCCTCTAAAGGCAAACGCGCAAAAGCCGGATCTGACGCATCGTACAAACCCACTTCAATAGGATATTCGCCCAGGGGCAAATCGATTGGAATCGTCAAGGTAATAGGGTCGGTTATGATTTCGTTAGGAACCCAGCCGGTGGTTGGTTTGGGGGGTGAATGATCAGCATTGATAACCACTGTTTCATCGGAATCTAAGGCATGCGTGAAAATCGTGTAACTGGTGTCAAAATTGTTTTCGGCACGCCAGTAGAGGGTCAGCGATAGCGACTCGCCGGCCGCGGATTGGCATCCTGCCGCGCAATCTGCACCGATGAGGGTCACTTGGTCGGAAAAGTTAGCTGCCAGGGTTATATCCATTTGTTGGGGGGGATTGAAGTTACGTTCAGTGGGCATAATCTCCATGTCATCAAACGTAAATACCTCATCATAAGGATAGCCGCTGACATTGATGATATGCAGTTGTAGGTTGGCCGGCCCCGGTGCCGCCTCCGGTGGAATATCGAGCCAATATTGCCCCAAAACCATATCACCCGGCTGCCAGCGTGGTAAGTTGAACTGACGGCTGGGCGTAAGTGAATGGCCTATGCGGTATACCTCGCCTTTACTATCCACTAAATCAAAAGCCAAAGAAACATTATCAACGTTATATTCGCCGGCTTGCCACAGCAAGGCCAATTGAATGCGGTCGCCAGGTTGGGCGCTGGTTTGCAGCGGAATGCTACGGCGTAGCCCAATGATGGGAAAAAGATCGATGACCGGATTTTTGGCCTGCGGCAATGGCCCGCTGTCCGGCTCGACCAGGTCGCTGAGGTTGATCGACTCCAAGAGCGCGGTGCGACGCTGCGGCCTCCCTTGCGCGTCGAGAATATCCCAACCGGAAAACTCCCCGGCAGCGCTAGCCGTGTTGTTCGGGGAACCCACAACTCCCAGCCCAATCTCGGCCCGGTACAACCCCGGCGGGGTACCAATTTGCCAGGGGAGGTGATGGTGCGTGATAACGACCTCGCCGACGGGCCAGCGTGAGGGCGGATAGATATCACTGCCCAGCCGATTGGTAATAGCTTCACGGCTCCAGTTGAAGCCATCTGAGTCGAACAAGTCGAGCGTCAGGATGAGTTCATCAGGGAGCGCCTGCTGCGGCTGCCAAAAGAGTATCAGTTCCGTATCGCTAGGTTGGGTGTAGCCGAGAAGCGTAATCTGGTTGGCAAAGTTGATTTCGGTCTCGCGCTTGATGGGGTTTTCCTGCAAAAGGCTGATGCGGCGGGGATTGAGCCGCCAATGCTCTAGTCCGACGCCCCAAAAGTCGCCGGCGTCATGGGGGCGCTCACCGATGGTATCGAGCCAAAAAGGCACAACGCCGGTCGGATCGATGACCTCATCTTGCCACGTAACAAGCCAGACGCCCTCTTGGCCTTCGACGGCTTCAGCGATAGTGTCGGCCATATTAAGGTTAGTAACTTGTTCCACATCGAGGCTTAACATCCAGGGCAGAGGTGTCCAGCCGTCCCAGCCGTAGTAGTAGGCCCAAACCGGGAAAAGATGGCCGGAACTGAGCAGCACCGTTTCGTTGGGGCTTTCCCGTTCTTGAACAAATTTAGCCAGGGCACGGAAATGATCTTTAGAAAAACGCGGATCACTGAAGCTGTTATAGAGGCTAAAGGTGCTGATAGCCAGAAAAAAGATAAGTATTAAGGCGAATAGAACGCGGGAAGCGTAAAACGTAAAACGTGGGGTGTTAGATGAGACAATAAGATTCGTAAGCAGTTGCGCTAAGAGTAACGCGCCCGCAGGCCAGACCAGTAACGTGTAGCGCGGGTTAAATTTGGGCGATTGGTAGGAAAGGATGAGGATGAGAATAAGGGGAACGAAGAGCCAGAGCATGGAGAAGAGTTGGAGGTTGGGTAGTTGGATGGTTGGATGGTTGGATGGTTTGTTAGCAATGAAGGATGTGAGCAGAAGACCGAGTACGCTGATAATGACTAAGGTTAAAAAAGCGAGCGTGAGCCACCAACCGGTTTGTTCGATAATCGTTTCGCCGGCGATGAAGCTGATGGCGACTTTGCGGATGGTTTCGTCAATCTTGAGCGCTCCGGGCCAGTAGCTGGGATCGTCACCCAGTCGGGCCAGCAGAATCGGCAGCCACGGAGTGAATAGCACGATGCTGCCGCCGAAAGCTATGACTATCGGCAAAAGTAAGGTGCGCGAGAATTTGTTTCGCCACAGGATGATGAGAGCGTAGATGCCGTGGGCAACAAGTAAGAAGGCCGCGAAGTAGTGAGTGTAGAGTGCTGCCGCCCCGACGATGGCGTAGAGGAGGCTGGTGAGGATGGAGGGCTGGGTTTGGTTGGAATTTTGGGACTCTTTAGAGGCTAGGCCCTCACCCCCAACCCCTCTCCCACGGGGAGAGGGGAGGCGCGTTAGTGACGGGTTGAGGGGTCTCGTAGTCGGATGCAACAGTTGCAACAGCAGATAGCCCAACAACACCGCTTCGAACGTGAGCAGCGTATACATGCGGGCTTCTTGGCTGTAGTAAATCATTAAAGGCGAGAGGGTTAGTAAAAAAGCGGCAAGAAAGGGAAAAGATGCGGGATAATTGGCTGGTTGGTTTGTTTGTCGGTTGAGGTACGATAGACGACGGGCGAGGGTGTAAAGCATCGGAACGGTTAGGATACCGAATACGGCGGATGGGAAGCGTAAGGCCCATTCGCTGTCGCTGAAGAGGATGTCAGTGGTCCAGATAATAAGATAGTAGAGCGGCGGCTGGATGTCGGCGGCGGTCCAGTTGATAAGTTCGGTTAGAGGCATTTGGGACAGCATCCAGGTTACGCCTTCGTCGTACCACAGACTTTGTTGGTCGAGCCAGGCCAGACGGAGAGCCGCTGCCATCCAAATCAAAATGATGAGCCAGAGCCAGTTCTTTTTCATGCTGCCGGCCATGCTACCACGGGGCGAACGGAGTGGCAAAGTTGATAGCCGCTTAATTTACTCGATTCGCACGCGGTCCAACTCTAACGTGCTGCTGCCGTCGGGTAGCGGCAGCCGTTCAAGCGTTTCGGCGTTGTATAGGCCAAGTTGAAGGGTGTAGGTCCCGGCCGGTAGATGTTCGGGTAAGGCAAGACGATGGCTATCGAGTTGCGTTTGGTGGGGGAGCCACTGGGAGGTCGGTTGGGGCGTGAGCCAGCGGGGAAAGGCATCACTTTGGCTAACCAGTACGCCGTCGGAGTCCAGCAGGTGAATAAAAACAGTAAAGTTGGTCGGCAGTGGTTCGGTGGTGAGCCATTTGAGGAGAACCAGCAGTTCGGTTTCGCTGTCGTCAATAAGCCGGTAGCCGGTTAGGTGAATTGCTGCCCCAAATTGGGCTTGAACCGAGGAAAAGGGCATTAAGTTCGGTTCGGCGGGTAGGTGGGTTAAAAACGGACCTTGTCGGGTAAAGCTGGCCAACTGCGCCCAGTTGCCGGGATGAAGCCGTGCTCCGGCGTCGGAGCGCAGGGAGATGGGATAGCGCAGCAGTGGGTCGCTGAAGCCGGCATTTGGCCCGGCTGCAATGCCCATATGAAACGAATCGGGTAAAAGCTGGGGCAGTGTCTCGGTGATGATGATTTTATCAGCGGGCCAGGCCGAGGGTGGATACCAGAGTGTGGCAATCATCGGTACCTGGCTGGGATCAGTGATGAGTTGGCCTTGATCATCATAAATGAGGGGCCAGAGCTTGAGGTCGTCCGGCAAAGGCTGGAGGGCTTGCCAGTAGAAACGAAAAATAACGCCATCGTCGGGATCATCGAGCACGTCGTAACCTAGCAGTTGAAGACGCCCATCGCCGAAAGACAGGGCGGTTGGATAGGCAGTCGACCGGGTGGTGTGGGCGAACTCGAAGAAAGAGCAGGGCAGCATCGTACCGGGACAAGCAGAAAGTTCAGGTGTCGGCGATTTTGGCGATCGCTGCGCTAAGAGAAGGCCAGGTCCGGTCTGCAAAAGCTGCCAATCGTTGTCGAGTAATGACTCCAGGGTAGTGCGGACATCGTTCGGATGGACGCCGGAAATATCGGTGACGTCCACCAGTAGATAATCGGCATCCTGAACTGTCGGGAAGACATAAGCCACACGACGGTGTGCGATGTGCGGATGTAAACCGGGGCTGGCCGAGACGATGGCATCGGCGGGAATGCGATCGACCAGGCCGGGCACCTGTTGGGCTGCGGCCGAGGTCTGATACGTCTCGGTGCGCGTGGAGAAAGGCGTCCAGCCGTGGAGCGCGTGATAGCCAATTGACCAGCCAATGAGCCAGAGTGATAAAGCCAGCAGCGCGGTTGTCCTCAGTCGCTGCTGGTTGTTGATTTCGGATAGCGAAAAGATACTGGCAAAGCGTCGACTGCCGTAGATAGCAGCTATTACAAAAGCGACAACCACCGGTGCCGAGTAATGCTGCTCACCGGAGTATTGGCCGGGAAAGTTACTGAGTACATTGGCAAGTAGCACCGGCAGTCCCAGCAGCAGCAGTTCCGGGGCGAGCACAGGCAAGAAACCGACTGCGGCCAAGAGGCCAAAGATATAGTGTCCGCGAGCCGGGTCTTGAATAATGTGAAGCAGCGATATGTTTTCAGTGAAGCGGTTAGCCAGATAGATGGGGCCATCCGTGCCGAAATAGTGGCGGGCCAGCGGAGCTACGATAAGGAAGGTGGCGCTGAGAAACCAGGCGGTGCTGATGAGGATGAGGGCGAAAGCGTGTCTGGATTGGGGAGCGGAGATGAGAGATCGGAGATCGGAGATTGGAGATTGGCGGTTGGTGCGAAAGTAGTCAAGAAAAAGGTAGAGGCCGAGCATAGCGGTGAGGGTGGGGAGGTTTTCTTTGGTGAGCATGGCCAGAACGGCCCACAACCACATCCAAGCCCACCGTTTTTGGCTGGCGTACCAGAAGGCAAAGAGCAGCGGCGTAACCACAAAAGGATCGGCGTGAAGATCGGCGATATTGGCAGCCTGGAGATGGGGGGATAGGAGGTAGACACCGGCGAAGATAAGGGCGATCCAGATGGGGATTGGAGATTGGAGACTGGAGACTGGGGACTGGGGAGTGGAGAGTGGAGGTGATGGAGAAGAGGAGATTTTGGGTTTGGGCGTGAAGATTTGCTTGAACTGGTCTTGGGCGATCCAAAAGACGGGTAGGGCACCGAGGGCTAGAGCCAAAGATTGAGCAATTAGCAGAATGCGGACGTCGTCCCATAAAAAAAACAGAAGCGCTAGCGGAACGAGAATTGGCTCGAAATGTTCGGCCAAGCGAGGTTGCTGCCGGTCGCCCCACGTTTGCTCCATAAAGCCGCCGGAGCCAATGACCGTATTCCACATCGGCTGATCGATAAGCGAGAGATCGGCGGCGTATGAGTTAAGGGTATTATGACGATTGATGGTGTACCAGGAAAAGTAAACGATGTAGATAACGATGAAAAAGGCAAGCAAAAGGTGAGGGATTTTGAGCTTGGCTAGGGTATGAGCATCCGGCATTGATAAATAACCTGCGTAATTTTGTTGGTGTCGGACGCAGGTTATTCTGCGTTAGTATCCTTCTCCGGGGAATTTTTAGCATCTGTACCCCGTTTGCGGCGTAATCTTCTGGCCGCTTCCTGCAGCTCTTCAAAAAAGTTGGAGCCGGTTAGTTCGGTAACCGCTTTTTGGCGTTTCGCTTCGTCAATTTCAATTTTAAGCTCTTTGACTTGCTGCTTTAAACTCTCTTCACGCTTTCTAACATTTTTTACCATCTTAAAAAAGCTGGAGAGAAAGGCCGAAGCTCTGGCTTCGTCAGAGCGGCTCATATCTACAATGGTCGATTGCGTTTGTTCGACTTGCTTTTCAACAAATTCGTAGTTTCCGGCGGCGATGTGCTGGCACCATTCGACGGTTTCCTCAATATAGGCATTCGCAAAACGAAGTCGCGTGGTCATATCTCTCAAAAAAGCGAGCGCAATGCGCGGGTGTTCGTCAATAACGGCCATAATACCGTCGTATTTTATTTCCATCAACTTGACCGGACTGAGCGCTATCATCGTATTAGAGCGTGGTTGTTTATCGATGAGCGCCATTTCACCCACAATTTGGCCCGGCCCGACTTGATTGAGGACAACTTCTTCCCCATTCGCCCCCTGGGTTACAATTTTGATCCAACCTCGGCGGATAACAAACAGCGAGTCGCTGGGGTCACCTTGCGAAGCAACAACATCCCCTTTGTCTAGGGCGAGCATTGAAGCTTGATCGGCAATTTTGGCCAGGATATCATCGGATGCGTCTTGAAACAGGGTGAGTTTTCTAATGCGGTTGATAAGTTCTGTGTCCATGGTTTGACTCCGCTGTAATTAGCCTTCCTTACTATCTATTATAGTTGCGGAACCAAATTTGCAAAGCGGTCGTCTCTATTCGGGTGCCCTTCAGTTATGGGGCGAGATAGAAACACTGAATTGATGATAAAAATGAGGACACTGAATCTTTCCATAAAGGGTCACATGATTCCCCTGTCAAAAAAGCGCTTATGATTAAAATACGGAAGTCAGTGAACTCATCATTTTCAGTGCATCAGTGGTTCAATAAGCGCGGATTGCCTCAAACATGAAGCGTATTCTATCTATTCGGGTAAGGGTTCAACCCTTATTGTGTCGATAAACGCAGCTACCGACGGTTCCGTCAAACCGAGGTTAGTGGTCAATCCAACTGAGTTGAGCGGATCATATGCTTCTTGGGTAACCGTATCGTCACCAATTTGATGGATGAGTGTGTGACTACACCGATAACATCCTCGTAGATCAACCTGGCCGCCGAGCGCTTGCAAAGCGGCTACAGCTTCTTCCGTAAGGTTTGCGCTAGCGTCATCGGCTACCGCTAAAGCAATAATTGTTCCAGCGGGCCATTCGCTTGATTGCAGCCATTGGGCTAACTGCGCTGAGGCAGCCGGGTCGGCGTTGGTATCGAAATTTGCTACAAGGGGTGGTCCTTGGGGCGGAATGATGGCGACATTGTAGCCCCGCTGGTTGGGGGAAATATCGTGACCGTTAAGATATATATGTCCGAAATCGCCGACTTCCTCCCCCGCACTGAGCGTCGTTACATCCAGAATAGGGGAAGTCTCGGACAGCAGTGATACAGAGTCAAAATGAAGCCAGACATCATTCAGATCGGCGGCAACGACCTCTGCCGGAATAGAGAATGTCACCGCTTGCCACTCCTGCGTAATCGTTTGCGGTTCGGAATGCCAGCTGTTCAAGTTCAGGGTGACCGTGCGGCTGGTATCTGAAACAAAATCGGGCAGCCTCATCCGCAGGGTAATCTGTTGGTCAACGGGTTCAAGCGGCAACAGCAGGCGTACCGCGCTGCGTTGAGCCGCGATAGGTTGATTGGGTGTGAGCAACCCCCAACCCTCGCCGAAGTAGAGCGGTGCCAGCGGCGAGGCGGTATCAATGCTTAGTTTGGCAGCGGCACTCTCATTATCGATGACCTGATAGAGCTTCGAGCCGGTCTCATCGTAAATTTTTTCCAGAGGTAGGACATCTTCGATATACGGAATGACGTTTGCTTGAGAAACATCGATAGAGCCGTCACCATCGAGATCGTATTCATATGGGCGAACGACGACATACCGAATGTCGAAAAAGCGAAGCACATCAGCCGCAATAGCCTTATCACGCTCACGTTGATCGGGTGGTAAAGTTTTGCCGGTTTCCAAAGCCAGAAGGGAGTTAATGAGCGGCGCTTGGGTGAAATACTGAAACTTAAATTCCGGGTTGCGGCTGGTGTTGCCTTGGATCAGCCGTTTTTGATGATCGGTCTGGTAGAATTGACCAAACATAAATTGCGTGGTTAATGCACCCGTAATGCGAAAGCCATTGCGCCAGGCAAAGGGAATATCAAGCACGGTGAAGGTATCGGGCTGAGCAGCAATGGTTTGGTACAGGGACGGCACCCGCATATCCGATTGCGGCAGCGGTAGGGAGAGATGTTCAAACAGAAACAGCCCACCGATGAGCGATAAAAGTATCGACACGGTCAATTTTGTAGAAAAACGCTGCCGCAGTTTTTGACCGAGCCAGAGCAGGGCAAATCCGGCAATGACGCTGAGACTGAGCATCAGCATGACGCTGTAGCGGCTAGGATAACGGTTACCTTTGAAAAAAGGCAGATGTTGAAGGATAATAAATGGTCCGGTGAGTGATGTAAGCTGACCATTGACGGTGATGATCGGGCCGAGTGCTAAAAGCGTAAAGACCGTTGTCGCTATGATCCAAAACCAGAATCTTGGCTGCCGATAATGAGCCAACAGCGCCACGAACAGCAAACCGAGCAAAACAAATCCAATGTAAATGTGCTGTCCAAAGGTGAAGTTTTGAATTGCGGTGTGTGAGATAAGATCACCAAAGAAAGGGTGATGCATTGTCGGAATAATAAAGCCGAGTAAATCGGCGCTAAAGGCATCGGCGAAACCACTGCCTTCGACAAAAAAATCGCCTTCAGTGCGCATATCAGGTATCATTGCCGCTAAAATAGGGACAAGCCCGAGCGTAGCGATAAGTCCCAGGACAACGGCGTTACGCACAAAGAGACGTAGCGGGGCAGCGGTGCGATGCCAAAGCAGGCTAACGCCTGCCCAATAGAGCCAATAGAGGCCGATAAAAACCAGAATAAAGGAAGCATAGGTTAACTCGGCCCAAACTTGGAATGTGAAAAAAAGGCCGGCCATCACCGCATTTTTGAGACGATGCGGTTGGTCCTGCATTTTGAACAGATAGAGAATGGTAAACGGAATCCAATGGCTGCTGCCGATGTTGAATTGACCCAAAGCAATGTAGAAGAGTTTGTTGCTCGCAAATGCGTAAAAGCCCCCGGCCAACGCAGCACTCAACCACATGAGATGAAAGTCGCGTGTGAACGGTTTTGTAAACGTTTTCAAGGTTGGTGAAGAGGGTGAGGCCAAGAGATAGTATGTCAACAGAAAAGCGCCATACCCGCCGACGACAAAGGTGAAATACATATGCAGGTTGCTGGCCGTGACAACTCCAAAATTTAAGGTCACTGGCAGCGCGGTGAAACCATTGAGCACAGTGAGCGTGTAAAATGCCAAATTTATGCCGATGGGGTAAAACATAAAGTCGCTTACAAAGGGTGTCTGGCCTTGATTGAGAAGGGCATATTTAACCCACCACAGATTCCAGGCAATGGCCGGATCGTCACCGCCGTCGCCGGGTAGGTGCGTAGCAATATGGCTAATGGTAGGCCAGGTGAGCATCATGGCCAGCAGACAATAGCCGGTGAGGAGGAACAAGGTTGATTTTGACAGCGACCGAGTTGGTCTCGACTCGGTGACAATAGGGCTAGATTGATCGGCAGTATTCACGGTGTCAAACTCCAATGGTGGCGGATTGTACCATTGGAGTTTCAACCTCGCAATTGGGTGCCACTTTATGGTATAATAAAGAATTGTTAGGATCGATGATGAAGATTGTACTTAGTATAGTGTTAGCACTACTATGGGGCGCGGCGGGAACGTTTGTTGGCGCGGCATTTGCCTACGCGCTGAACCTCAATGTCGCATCGAGCCTGATAGCCGGTTTTCTTGGGGGTGGCACAATGGGATTTTTATATGGCATCTTGGCTCCATCACCCCATCGTGCGGAAATAGATCGGGATTTGTCAGCAGCAAAAAATCGGCTGGCTCTGGAAAAGTGTGCTTGGTGTAAAGGTGCCGGCATAGAGGGCCAAAAAAAATCGAAACGGAAATGCCGGGTTTGCTTGGGAGCCGGGCGCTTTTTAACGGAGCAGCCAACGCGATTTTGTTCTCGCTGCCGGGGAAAAGGGCGTCTGTTTGCCGGACGTCGATGCAGCCTATGCGAGGGTTCCGGCTTAAACACGTTTTATTTTTTTGACAGCGGCTCTGGCAGCAAACGTCGAAAAAAACCGAAGAAAAAACGCCGGTGGGGCTGGCGAATAAGCACGATGTAACGTAATATAAAGTATATTGCGTAAAATTGATGAACCTTAAAATCATAATGGTTGGATAGGGTGGCGTTATGCCGGCCGTTTTGTTAGAATTTGATCTGATGTAGGCAAACTGATCCACTTAACAGGAAAGAACCAGGTATATGAATAGCAAACAGATCCTTGTAGTTGATGATGATGCCGATCTCTTGTTCTTGGTGGCCTATGGTATTAAAAGCTTAAGCCCTGAGTATCAGGTAACAACCGCTGAAGACGGTGCTTCGGCCTTGGAGCATATGCAAAAGAAACGGTTTGATCTGGTTGTATCCGATTATATGATGCCGGAGATGACCGGCCTTGATCTGATTAGAGCGGGGCACACATGTTTGCCGGATGCGCTTTTTGTTCTGATGACGGCCCATCACGATACCAGTTACGTTCGTGAGAATATTAGCGAAATAAATCTGCATGGATTTATAAGCAAACCGTTTACTATGCCGGAGATGCTAAAGGTTATTCGACAAACGCTCGATAATCAGAAAGACAGGCCTGCGAAAAAAGAAGCTCAGGAGTCTAAGCTCGGTAAAGCCGTTCAGAAACAGGTGCAAACATTGCATCATCAAACCGGAGCGCATACTGTTCTTTTGATTAACTCGGCCGGTCGGCCGGTTTATAGGTCAGGCCATCTCGAACGGGCTAAAGCATCGCGATTGGCTGCGTTTGTATCTTCCAATTTCTTATCGATTACTGAACTTGCACATTTATTTGGCGATAACGAATCAACTTTCACATCAAGTTACTATCAAGGCAGCAAATATAATATTTATGCCTACAATATTAACGGACGTTATTTTTTGGCTGTTATCTTCGGAGTGGGAGGCAAACCGGGGACAGTTTGGTTTTATACCAAACAAACGGCTAATGCGTTAGCGAAACTTTTACCTAACACGAGTGCAGTCATCAAATCGCGTGATGAAGTGCAGATCGCTGAAGATTTTGATAATCTTTTGAAACGTTGAAACTGACATCGTCCCGTATATGTCATTAGAGGCTATTGAATGGGGCAAAAACACGTATTAATTGTTGATGATGATAAAAGTATATTGCGTATGCTAGAATTTGGTCTCAAGAAACTGGGGCCAAACTATCACATTTCTACGGCAGAAAGTATGTACAGCGCGATGGATCAGATTGAAGACACATTTTTTGATTTGATAATTACCGATTATATGATGCCTGGTATGACCGGTATCGATTTAGTTCGGGCTGTTCGCAGTATTTCGCCCGATACACAAGTTGTGCTGATGACGGCCTATGGTACCAATAAATTGCGTAGTACAACCGATAACCTGGATATTGACGGATATCTTAGTAAGCCGTTTACCATGGATCAAATCAGAGATATTGTGCGCCAAACCGCCAATTCGGTGGTCGATCCGCCGCCGTTTCAACCGGACACCCGGTACACGCTTGTTGAGACATCGGATGAGGTTAATATTACACGCAATGAGAACAAACCTGTCACCCATATGTCCGTCACAGAACATCTCCATCAGCTTCAGGTAAACGCCGGGTCTCGTGCCGTTATGTTGATTAATAAGCAAGGGTCGTCTGTACAGGTTGTGGGGCAGATCAATCCGGATAAAGTCGATGACATTTGTAAGTTGGTTGCCAGCAATCACTACGGCCCGGCTAAATTGGCGAACTTACTCGACAATAAAAAAACGTTCAAGGCCAGCTTCTACGAAGGCGATTCCTATAATTTGTATGTGTGCGATGTGAACGGAAAATCTCTGCTAGCCGTGGTTTTTGATGTCAAGTTGCGACCGGGTGTAGTATGGTTTTACACAAAGCAAACTGCAACTGCGCTGGAACCTTTAATTATGTAAGGTGTGGTTGGATAGTTGGCTAAAAAAACACCAACCAACCAACCAACCATCCATCCAACTATCAAAAAAAAAGCGCACAGATGAAATCTCCTGTGCGCTTTTTTGATATCTTGAAATGGCTAACCTTCTTTGAATTCCCTGACCAAAGCTTGCACGCTCGCTTTAGCGTCGCCGAAGAGCATACGGGTGTTATCCTTAAAGAAGAGCGGGTTCTCTACCCCGGCGAAGCCGGCCCGCATTGAACGCTTGAGAACGATCACTGTGCGCGCTTTATCAACGTTAATGATCGGCATGCCGTAGAGAGGGCTGGCTTCATCTTCACGAGCCGCGGGGTTAACCACATCATTGGCACCGACGACGATGCAAATATCGACCGTTTCCATGATGGGGTTGATGTCGTCCATCTCGACCAGTTGGTCGTAAGGCACGTTGGCCTCGGCCAGCAGCACGTTCATATGGCCGGGCATCCGACCGGCTACCGGATGGATGGCGTAGCTAACTTCCGCCCCGTTGCTTTCCAGTAGTTCGCCCAATTCACGTACGGCGTGCTGAGCTTGCGCCACAGCCAAACCGTAGCCCGGCACAAAAACAACCGAGTTGGCTGCTTCCAATACCAAATAGGAATCTTCTGCGGAAATAGGCTTGGCTTCACCCTCAACAGCCGTGCCACCACTGGTAGCCGAGCCAAAACCACTGAACAGAACGTTGCTCAGCGAGCGGTTCATCGCCTTACACATAATATTGGTTAAGATAATACCACTCGCCCCCACGAGCGCACCGGCAACAATCAGCAGGTTATTCTCGATGACAAAACCGGCCGCACAGGCTGCCAACCCGGAGTAGCTGTTGAGCAGCGAAATAACCACCGGCATATCGGCTCCACCAATAGGAATGACTGACATCACCCCTAAAATAAGGGATAACACAATCAAAATCATCAAGATCAAGTAGCTCGTTGGCGGACTAATGGTAAACAGAATGCCACAGACCAAAATAGCCAGCAACAGTAAGGCATTGACAATTTGTTGGCCCTGGAAAAGAATGGGCTTGCCGTCCATCTTTCCGCTTAATTTAGCCCAGGCAATAACACTACCCGTAAACGTTACGCCCCCAATCAAGACTGTGAGCGCAATAACCCCGGCCGTAAACGTTGGGATGCCAAAATCACGTTGATATTCGGCCCACCCCAGCAGTAAACTGGCTAAACCCCCGGAACCGTTGAGCAGCGCCACCATCTCCGGCATGGCCGTCATTGCTACCATTCGAGCAGCAGCCACCCCCACAACGGTTCCGATGACGATACCAACAATAATCCATTGGTAAGTAATAATATTTTGATCAAGCAGCGTGACAATAACCGCTATCGCCATACCCAGGGCCGAAAGCATATTACCCCGGCGGGCTGTGGCCGGCGAACTCAACATTTTTAAGCCAAAAATGAACATGACCGACGATACAATGTAGGCCAGATTAATAAATAGTTGTAGACTCATGGTCGATTCTAACCCCTACTCCTCTTTCTTCTTGAACATTTCAAGCATGCGGTCGGTTACGAGATAACCACCAACAACGTTGATGGTCGCGGTCGCGACGGCTACAGTTCCCAAAATGATGGTTGCTGTGTCATTGCCGTGGCCGGCGGCAATAAGCGAGCCGACCAGCGTAATTCCGGAAATAGCATTCGATCCGGACATGAGCGGGGTGTGAAGGGTGGCAGGTACCTTCGAAATTAATTCAAACCCCAGAAAAATCGACAAAGCTAAAATAAACGCCAGAAAGATGGGCGTGAGTGAAACTTCATCGCCGCCTTCCTGGGCCAGTGGGGCGGCCAGAGCCGGGCTACTGATGAGAACGGTCAAGAAAACAGCGGTCGGTATGATTATCCGGCGCATGTTATTTCCCCTCCTGACTGTAGTGATTGCGTAACATCTCATTGCGGATAGTCTTGTCTTGGGTAATAAGACAGCCCTGCATAATTTCATCGTCCAGATTGAGGACAAACTTTTTCGCCTCTTTATCCCAAAAATGCTCAATTAAGTTGCGAAGATTACTCGAATACATCTGGCTGGCGTGGCTGGCTACCCGACCCGGCAAATTACCCAGGCCGATGATCCGCACACCGTTCACTTCCACTTCTTCATCCACTTTAGAGCCTTCGACATTGCCGCCGGTTTCAACTGCCATGTCGACGATAAGGCTGCCCGGCTTCATTCCATCTATCATCTTTTGGGTGATAATGCGTGGAGCTTTGCGTCCAAACACCTGAGCAGTGGTAATGACGATGTCGGCCAAGGCACAGTGTTTGGCCATACCCTCTTGCTGTAGCGCTATCTGTTCGGGCGTTAACTGCTTGGCATAACCCTGATCGGTTTGGCCCGTATCGCCTAGATCGATTTCGACAAACTTTGCTCCTAGCGATTTCACCTGTTCGGCAACGACAGGGCGGGTATCGAATGCTTCAACCCTGGCCCCTAAACGCTTGGCGGTAGCAATAGCCTGCAAGCCGGCCACACCGGCACCAATGATAAATACCCGGGCCGGAGCTAGCGTACCGGCCGGCGTCATCATCATGGGCAGGGCTTTATCGAGCCGCTCACTGGCAATGATGACCGCTACATAGCCTCCTAGACTAGCCTGAGAGCTAAGCGCATCCATTTTTTGAGCCAGCGTCGTGCGAGGAATCATCTCCATACAAATGGCATTAACACCCTGAGCAGCCAACGCTTCAACCAATGATTTGTTAAAAAATGGATCAAGATAACTTACGTGGATACAACCTGCGGGGAGTTCTTTTACTTCTTCAACAGCAGGGGGACGTAGGCGGAGTACCATTTCTGCATTATCTAGCATGCTCTTGCGATCTTTTACGATGGTGGCCCCTACTTTGCTATAATCATCGTCGGGAATGCGAATCGAGTCGCCGACGCCACTTTCCACTTCAACCTCAGCCCCAAGTTTTACCAGTCTATCCACATCTGATGGAATGACCGGTATACGACTCTCCTTAGGGTGGGTCTCTTTCAAAACCGAAATCTTCATTGACACCACCTCTCTCAATTTTGTTTGTGAAATATAAGTTAATTAAGTCACGCAGCGTAGTATAGTCTTTTCATAAAATATTTTCAATTTTTTGCTCCTGTACAGTATTTAGGGCGAGGTTGGTGACCAGATCTCCAGTCGATAACCTTCCGGATCAAAGAAGTAAAATACCTTCGCCCCCCAGCGATGGCTTTTTATTGGCCCTACATTTATGCCTTGACTATGGAGCCATTCCCAAATTGTCTGAATATCTTCAACCTGCATGGTTAGGGTGACCCCTTGTCCACCACTGCTTTTGATACCGGCTCGCCGTTCATCGGCTATGCTGATGTGGGCTGTATCGCTTAGTTGAAATTCTACAAACCAGTCCGACTCGAACGTGACCGGTAGCTCTAAAAGCGTTCGATAGAAATCGACGGTTTCCGCCCATTTTCTACAGTATAGAATAGTGTTTGTGGTTTTTAGTTGTAAATTCATAGGTACTCCTATATTTTTGTCGAATGGTAGGGGCTATGGCTAAACATAACAGCTTAAATCAAGAAATTTCTGCGTAAGTGAATTACATCACAGGAAAAAAAGTACTTTAGTACTTTAATTTTAAATACTTTTGGCCATGAAAAATAAGTACCTTTGGCACTGTTTTTACGTTCCAACTTATTATATAGTATGGGTGTAAGTATCTTATTTATTCCTCCTCTCCTCTCTTCCGGGCGCTCGTCGTAGAGCGCCCTGATACTTTTAAAGCCCCACACGAACCCATTTTAACACAATTGTATCCCTTCATAACGTATGTTATACTTAGGCCCTTCACCATAAGCAACAGCCTAGAGGAGGGACCATGAGTAGTCCAATCAGCAAGGAAACGCTTTTTCAAGAGATCCGAAGCGCCCGTGAGCGGCGGAAAGCACCGGATTTGAGTCGGAAAACCATCAAAGATATGGATCTCAGTCAAGAAGATCTACTTGGAGCCAACTTCCATAACTCCGATTTGCGGGGCTGCACACTGCAAGGCGCTAATCTGGAAAACACCAATTTCAAGGGCGCTAACCTTGAAGGAGTCAATTTAGAGGGCGCTGATCTTAGTGGTTCCGATTTGGAAGGCTGCAATTTAGCGGGGGCCAATCTGCGCGGTGTTGATCTGTATCAATGTAACTTTAAAAAGGCTAATCTAACCCGAACCGACTTTTCCAAAGCCAACATGCAGCAGTGTAACTTGGAAAAAGCGACCTTATATTCGGTGATGCTGCATGATGCTGATTTACAGCAGGCCAACCTAACCGGCTTAGACGTGCATAATCTTGATTTGACTACAACCAAGCTGCAAGGAGCCACTTTAAAGGGGGCCGATTTAAGCGGCATCGAACTGCCGGATTTTGATCTGACAGGCGTGAATTTGCAGGGGGCTAATCTAAAAAATGCGAAACTCCACAATGTGATTTTGGAAGGAGCCGATTTGACGAAGGTTTCCGGCTTCTTTAGAGGCCAAGAAACGGATTTAACCGGTGCAGATTTGAGCGGCGGCAATTTGAGAAAGATTAATCTGCAAGAGCTCAATTTATCGCAGGCAATACTTAACGGTGCCGATTTATCCGAAGCAAATCTGCAAGGTACGACGCTCACTGGAGTGGACCTACAAGACATTAATTTGCAGCAAGCCCAACTGCAAAATGCGGATTTGAGCGGAGCCAATTTGCAGAATGCCAACTTTGAACAAGCCAGCCTACAAGAGGCCAATCTAAAGCAAACAAACAGCGAAGGCACTAATTTTCAACAAGCTGATCTTAGCAGTTGTGATTTACAAGAAGCGAGCTTGGTTGGGGCAAACCTGGCCGGAGCAAACTTGCAGCAAGCCAACTTCCGCTCGGCTAATCTTCAGTCTGCTAATTTGCAAGGCGTTGACCTACAACAAGCGGATTTGCGAGGGGCTAACTTGCAGGAGGCTGATTTGCAAGGTGCTTGCCTCATCGGCACGGTATGCAATGCTGAAACACAATGGCCTATGTCTTTCGCTGCGGATTTGGTTCGGGGTATTGTGTTTCAATAACAATCTGCTTATTTAAGAACACAGATGCGCAGGATTGACGGATTTTTCCCTGTATTTTCTTGATCCGTTAATCCTGCCAATCGTGTTCTAAACAATGGCGAAAAACGAATGACACTAACTATCAGCCAACTTCACTCACCATCTCCATAATTTTACCGACCGTGCGCCAGTTCCGCGCCGTTGCTGCTACACCAAGTGCCTTCTCGGCGCGTTCAGCCAGTTTAGATCGACCAATGCCGTCAGGGGCATAGAGATAGAAAACATTGTCGGTTAGCTTGTATTGCTCATTATCCTTCTTAAGCGCGTCGAGGGTGGATAGATCCGGGTTTTGTGGGGTAGAGGTCAAAAAATACAAATGCAGTGTTTTTGGCTCGGCATCCGCCTCCGGAAATGGATTTGACGCCGCAGCCTTTTCTACGTTCGCTGCATCGAGCAGCAATACACGTGGTGCAAAGCCGTGGCTCTCTTCTATTGCGCTGCTAATCCGCTCAGCGAGTTGATCGACATCGTTCGTTGTATGCCGAAAAGCAGCATTACCACTTTGAATATACGTTTTAACGTTCTCCGCATCAAGCTCTTCGAGCAGCGCGCGTAGCTCCTTCATCGGCAGGCGGTTGTTGCCGCCCACGTTAATACCCCTAAATAGGGCAATATACGTTTTCATCATATTTACTCCAATGATAGTGTAGACGCTTCCTGATGACTCAAGAAGACGGTAAAATCGAGATCGCCGGGGGAGTGGCCGTAGGCGGTAAGCATAGCCGCCGCCTCGCTACGGTGTTGGGTGCCGTGGTTGACCACATGCAGCAGGCAGTGCCATAAAATTCGTGCGCGTTTCTGCCCACTGTCGGTGGTGTAGCGAACCGGCTGCATAAGATCCTCGTCCTGCAGGCTGGTTATGTATTCTTGCATTGCCCTCTGTTCGGTCTGCCACCGTTGCGCTAGAGCATCCAGCGTTGGGAATTCTGCTTCTTCCAGCTCGAGGGTGAAGGTATTATGTTGACAAAGCATTCGCCATCCATACTCAGCATCGAGGGTATGGACGAGCGTGCCGCGCAGACTCCCATAGCTGTGATCGGTGGAAGTTACAAACTGTTCGGGAGTAACCTGAGCACCGGCAGCTAAAATACGCTGCGTTGCCCAATCATTATAGGTATACAACGTTATTATATCCTGAAGATTCACGCGTTTCTCCTTTCAGCCGGAAGCACATTCGCTATCAGAATTGCTGGCTGGCTCGCTTGGCTATCTCTTCTGGCGGAACGTCCTCAACATGGGTGGCGATCCACCATTGGTTGCCAAACGCATCCTGCACAGCCCCCATGCGATCGCCATAAAATTGATCGGCCGGCTCCATGATTGATGTCGCTCCGGCTTGCAACGCACTTTGGTAAACCGCATCCGTATCTTCCACATACAGATGAAGCATCGCCGGCATCGGCTTGAAGTTGCCGCTGGCCTCACCCATCATCACCCGCGAGGTACCAATTTTAACCTCGGCATGGCCGATAGTTCCGTCTCCCTGAGCCATGCGTACCAACTCTTCGGCTCCGAAAGCCTCTTTTACAAAATCAATAACTTGAGGTACCCCTGACACAATCAGATAAGGTGTAACGGTATGATACCCTTCGGGGATGGGTTGAACTGCCATAATAATGCCTCCTTAAGTTTGGATTGTAAAATGTGAATAATAACGCTTAAGTACGGATTGAGAGGATGATAGCTGTAGTAGGTGTCGCGTTAAAAAAGAGGGAACAAGAACGTAGTCAAAATTTTGTTGATTTCATCAGTGAGTGTAGCACAAATGTTCTGTTTTTGCAAATTCTCCGAGATGTGCAGGTGCGTTTCAGTTACACTGCCATTAAGTTAAGCCCCCCCGGCTCCCCAAAGGGGGGAGAAAGGCGTCAAATTCCCTTTGGGGGGTTAGGGGGGCTAATGACAGTCACTAACTTAATGGCAGTGGCGTTTCAGTTATGGGGCGAGAGAGAAACACTGAATTACTGATGGGAATGAGGCCACTGAACCGCTCCAGGCCGTGTTCTCATCAATCTACTGTCAAGAGATCCCACGCATTGAACGGCAGAATTCAGTGACATCATCATTTTCAGTGTTTCAATGAGCGCCGCCCCCAAATAGAAATGCTCCGTAATGTGCAGCCGAAATTCAGTGAAATCACGCTTCTCAGTAATTCAGTGTTTCAGCCTGTCCTTATGGACAGGCAGCCCCTGCCCCCTTGGTCAAAAGAAAAACTGCTCGTTGGCTTGATGGCTAAACACCCTTTCTGCGATACACTTATTCCGAAACATCAACAAAAGCAATCCGCCTTATGGAGGAAAAAATGAAAAAAGAACGTTTATCTCATCAATCCGAACACATCTATCGCGTCGATAAGTTCATCGTTCCGGATCATGCCCGTGAAGAGTTCATCGAAAAGGTGCAGGCTACCCATCAATTGCTCAAACAGCAATCCGGTTTTCTCCAGGATTTTGTGCTGGAGCAAGCATCGGAACCGGGTCAATTCAATATTGTCACGATGGTTGAATGGGACAGCATCGAGTCGATCGAGCCGGCCAAAGCCGCGGTCAAGGCCATGCATCAAGCAATGAATTTCAACCCTCAAGAGTTATTCGCCCGACTTGATATCAAAGCGGACTTGGGAACCTATAAGCAGGTTTAATTTAGAAAAAGGCGAAGGCTAAGACGAAGGCTAAGAAGCAGTTGCTTTAAATATTCTTCCGTTAGCCTTAGCCTATCATTTAAACACGAGGCAACTATGGCCAGACAAACCATGCAGGTTATCCGCGTTTACCAGTATGGAGACCCTGAACAACTTCGATGTGAACAAATTCTACGTCCGGAACCGCAAGCCGGTGAGGTACTCATTCGAGTCCACGCCGCCGGGGTCTTGCCGGCTGATTGGAAGATGCGCCGGGGCTTCTTTAGAAAGTTTTATCCTCAATCCTTTCCCTACATTCCCGGCTCGGCGATAGCCGGGGTGATCGAGGCGGTTGGCCCTGGTGTAACACGTTTCTGTAAAGGCCAGGCGGTTTTTGGGCGAAGCACCCACGGTGCTTATACGGAGTATACAACAACCCCTGTGGAGCCTCCGGCCTTGACACCGAAGACATACAGCCTGCTGGCCCTCAAACCGGATTCGCTCACATTTGCGGAAGCCGCTACGATATCCGGTGGAGCCACAACGGCCTGGTCGGCCCTTTTTGGCGATGGCGAATTGTGTGCCGGTCAACGCATTCTCATTCACGGGGCAGCCGGTGGTGTGGGATTGTTTGCGGTTCAGTTGGCTCGCTGGAAGGGAGCGCAGGTAATCGGCACGACTTCAACCGCGAATGTGGACTTTGTGCGCTCATTGGGTGCAGAAACCGTCATCGACTATACGATTACTCCCTTCGAAGAGGTCGTATCTGAAGTCGATTTGGTCCTGGATACCATCGGCGGGGAAACCTTGCAGCGTTCGATGACGGTCGTTAAGCGTGGTGGTACGCTGGTTTCGTTGCTTGAAAAGCCACCGGCTCAGTTAGCGAAAGTGTTGGGTATTCGTGCGATGAAGAACGCCGTAACCCCCACCAGCCAAGATTTGGAGATGATCGCCCGGTTGATTGACGAAGGCCAAGTTAAAGCTGTGGTGGGCCAGACTTTCCCTCTGCAGCAGGCTCGCCAGGCCCACAAACTCAGCCAGACCGGGCATGGTCGAGGGCGTATTGTATTAGTCATCAGCTAACAGCGGTCAGCCATCAGCTATCAGCAAAATTTACGAGAACGGGTAAAAAGTTGATAGCTGACCGCTAACGGCTGATCGCTAACGGCTGAAAGCTCATAATTTAAGGAGCGAACCATGTTTTCCGAAGCAGAACGGAACTACTTAAAAAGCCAACGTCTGGCCCGACTCGCCACCGTGTCTTCAAAGGGACAGCCGACAGCCGATGCGGTCGGCTTTGAGTTTGACGGCAGCCGTTTTTACATCGGTGGTCTCAATTTGCCGGGGACGCGCAAGTACAAAAATGTGGCGGCCGGTAACCCCAAAGTATCGCTCATTATCGACGATCTTGAGTCCGTTCAGCCCTGGCAGCCGCGCCAAATCAAGATACACGGCCTGGCTGAAATCGTTGTGCGAGACGGTCATTTAGGTCACAAGGAATATCTCGCCATCACGCCGACCATTTCTTGGAGCTTTGGCGTTGAGGAACCACTAGACTACAAAGGGGGTAAGTTTGCACCGAAAAAGATTATTTGGACAGACGCATAAACATCTCATAACGGAAATTCGATGAACCACACCGATCACGTTAACCTGCTGCGCGGCGGCATACCCGCGCCGGGCGGTGTCTGGGACGATTTTGGCTCAGGTACCGGCGCGTTTACACTGGCCCTGGCCGAACTACTCGGCCCGGATGCGGAAATCTACTCTATCGATCAAGACCGGGGATCGCTGCGAACGCAAGCACGAGCGATGCAATCGCACTTTCCTCATACGACGGTTCATTATCGAACTGCCAACTTCACCCAACCGTTCGATGATCTGCCGCCGTTGGATGGCCTCGTCGTGGCGAATGCGCTCCACTTTCAGAAGTACGCGGCCCAAGCGTCCGTCGTGCAACAGCTCAAAAGCTATCTTCGCCCCGAAGGACACTTTATTGTAGTTGAATACGGTGTCGATCGCGGTAACCATTGGGTACCTTATCCGCTCTCTTATCGAAGCTGGAAGAAGTTGGCCTACACCTGTGGCTTTACCCATACACAGCTTTTGGCCGAAAGACCAAGCCGATTTTTGCACACGATTTATGCGGCAGTCAGTTGGTAAAATTCACCATTCGTTCGAGAAACGCCCCATACGCTTCCGCTGCCGTTGCGATGGTCTCACGTTCGGCCTCACTTAGCGCGTTAAACGGCTCGAGTTCGATCGTCACCGACTTTTTCCGCAATGTCCGTTTCCAAGTACCGACCACCTGACCGTCGATAACGATGGTTGATTTGAACATTCCGTTGCCGCCGGGGACGATCTTGTCGTTGTGCGCCGGATCGAGTACGGCGCTGCGATCTCTATAACCCAACAAGTACTCATCAAATCCGGGCAGGAGATAAACCGTGGGTGATGGGTCTTTCGACACAGGATCAGTTGACGTCAACCAATAGGTTTGGCCATCGATAACGACTTCTTCAAGCTCCGCTGCGACCATCTCTACGGCGGCGCGGGCATCGGCTGTCAACAACCCCGACCACCATATAAAATCCTGTAGGGTTGCCGGACCGTGACCGGTAAAGTATCGACGCGCCAACTCGGCCAGCGATTCGTCACGGTTGAGAACCTTACCGGCGGGCAGCCAATCATCGAGCCACACAAACGTATCCTGTTTTCCCTGCCGAGGCCCAAAGCAGATCAAGCCGTTTTGAGCCGCATGCCACAGCAAGTGATAACCACGCTGACCTTTGGTGGATATACCGGCTTCCTCTAACGCCGCCATTATTTCGGGCCGGGTGAGGGAGTTGCCATCTTGTAGCGCTTTGGCGAATACGGTTTCGCTGTGGTCGAAGGTCGGTTCATCCAACTCAAGTTGGTTGTACCGCCGAGCCGCTCTGGCGATAATGCGGGGCGTTAGCAGAGCCAGCATCCAGCGCACATCTTCCGGCGCAACAAAATGGAGCGTGCCGCGCATCGGCCAGGTACGCACGATCTCGCGGTTGGCAATGGCCTGCTCAATATCGGCTTCGACCGCTTGTTGCCTACGCAACCCCAGCGCCCACAGCGTACCCAGATAATCCTGACCCTGAACCGCCCCCAGTTGTCTAACAACGTCGCCCGCCGTCGCTAAGTGAGAAGGAGCGATAGCCTGATTATGCAGCCGCAAGTGGGCGATGTCGAGTATCGTCATAAATTTAGTCCCGTTTTGGCTCGTAATTCAGCACAACAATTCCGCAGTCAAATGCTGTCGTGTTGACCAAGGTCAGATTTTGTTTGCTATCGAGTTCGTTAAAAATGGCCATGCCGTTACCAATTGCTGCGGGATTAACGAATAAATGATACTCGTCAATTAGCCCGTGTTTGATGAGGTCCGCTACAAAGGTTGCGCCGCCATAAACGATGATGTCTTGACCCTCCTGGTTTTTAAGTTGGGTGATTTCGTCAACCAGGTCGCCTTTGGCTAAAACGGTATTGTCCCATTGTGACGCATCGAGCGTTTTGGTAAAGACAACTTTGGGGATGTCTGTAAATTTCTTGCCGGATTCAACGTCCGGGTTGGTTGGATCGGCAGCCACGCCGGCCCAGTGGGGAATGAACCCTTCGGCCAGGTTACGGCCCAGAACGATACAGTCAACGGGTTCTGTTAATGCTGTGACATAGGTTTTGAGGGCGTCATCCCAGTTCCAAACCACCCAATCCATTTCGCCATTGGGGCCGGCAATATATCCGTCAACCGTCATTTGGACTTGAAGTTTTAATTTTCGCATGGTTTTATGCTCCTTAATCGTTAGGCTTTTTTGCTCATGTGTGGGTCAGGATAACCGTGCCTGAGGGCAAGGTTTTGGTGTCAATTAACTCCAGCAGCGTGGTGTCTGTTGTTATCCTCAACACGATCATCATAACACATCAAACGGAGGCTGTATTGAACAAAAACGACACCTACTTCGTCTCGTCAATGGGCAAGATTTGCGCCGGTGTTTGGCCGACGAAGCGCTTTAGCGAACGGGTCAGATGCGGCTGATCGGCGTAGCCGGCGTGGTAAACGGCATCGGCAATAGAAGTACCCTGCTCGAGAAGGTTTACAGCCTGGCGGGCGCGTTCGATTTGTTCGAAGGTGCTACGGGTTAAGCCGGTGGCCCGCAAAAAGCGGCGTTGAGCGGAACGCAGCGACATATCGAGCGGTTGATTTTGCAGCACGGCATCGACAAGGGGATCGTACACCAGCAACTCCTTGCCGACCAATCGGGCGATAAACGTATCGGCATTCTCAAAGGTGGGCAATTGCCACGACTCACTTTTCAACGAGAAGGATTTATGGGGTGCTTCCGGTAAATTAATGCCTTTGTTGGTTAACTTGCCGGTAGGAAGATGAGGCATAAAAGCGCCCGGCTTGAATTGAATCCCAAAAAATTCAACGTCCGCCGGATAATCAACGTGGGTCGCTTTGGTCTCCGGGCCGCGTACCGTGAGCGTGACCTGGCCCTTGTATGTGGTGACTACCATCTCCCAGCGGGTTACGGCGGTAGAAATAAAGGAGCCGTCGCGCTCGCTGTGGCTCTGCCAGACAAGATCGACCAGGGGCGAGTCTGATTCTCTTTCGTCAAAGATAAGATCCATTTACGTGTCTCCGTGTCCCGGTATCTTACCGGATTGGTACGGTTTTGACGAATTTAGGACGAAAATCGCTGGGCCGATCGGGCACGCGCTTTGG
>JAGRBZ010000717.1 GCA_020433805.1 Anaerolineae bacterium | reverse complement strand
TCGCCATAATTTGAGCCTTTGTTTATTGCGTAGTGCGTAATGCGTATTGAGTGCTTTTTTACGTACTACGCAATACGTTTTATGAATCGTTGTGGCGAAAAACTAATGACACTAACATATATCTAAAATACCATGGATCAATCGTTATGGTAGCTCTGCACGAAATCGTGGTAGCGTTAGAACCCAGGTTTTTCTTGAACATGAGACCGACAAAGGCTTCTATTAGTGCTCAATTGGGCAACATGCTTACAATTGTGGCAAAAACCTGGGTTCTTTCCCTCTCTCCACGGTTTAATGTTGCGCTACTATCGTTATGAATAGAGCCAAAGATACCGAAAATCATGGGCCGAAAGTTAATATTGTGTGGGAACGGTCAGCTAACAGCGTTCAGTCGTCAGATTTATTATCACAAGCACTGCTTGAGACGTCATTTCCGACTTTGTAGTTCGCAACGTGCTCAAAACAAAAAAAGCTGATCGCTGATAGCTAAAGGCTGAACGCTTTCTCACCGCGTCTGCATCCTAAAAGCACGGCGCGTGGACGGCAAGAGCATATAAATCAGAATAGCGATGGGGATCATTACGGTCAGGATGCCGCACATAAAAGCATACAGTCCGCCGGTAAAAATGCCGACAATACCTTGCAGAACCGTAAGCCCGACCGCGATAAGCGCCACGAACCAGGCCCATTTTTTCATCCCCAACAGCCCAAAGCCAACCGCAATCTGCAACGCTGCCGAAAACAGCCCCAAGAAACCGGACCAGGCCGTGGCATCACCAAAAGCAGCCATCTGCTCTGCCCCCAAAAGTGAGCCGAAAAAGGAACTGAAGCCGCCTACGCCAAACACAAGCAGGCTCCACAGCAGCGACAGTATTCCCAGAAAATAAAACAGCGCAGCAACAACGGCCACGCCTACAGGTCTTCTCTCATACATTTTATATCTTTCCGTGTATTCCGACGTCATAAGTCCTCTCCTACGTCTGTCCTAAAGTGGCTTTTGAAGCTAGGCACAGTGTTGATGGGTTGAGGATAAAGCGGATTGAGGATAAGCATAATGAAGCAGCCCGGCAAAAGATGCTGTATTGTACCCGCAATCCGCTCAATACGACAAAGAATAAAGATCAAAATTTAATAGGTTGGGTAACGAGAGTTGATAGTTTAGTCTCTAATTACCAGTCTCCAATCTCCAATTACCCTTACGACGCCAGCGGCACAAAGCCGTTGCCGTAAACCTTCTGCGCCCCGGACAGCATCACAAACGCGCCCGGATCGATGCGGCCTATCAACTGCTTAAGGTGATCTACTTCAGTGACCGTCAAGGCGCACATCAACACATTGTGATTGTCATCGCTGTGCATGCCGGTGCCGGACAGGGCGGTTACGCCTCGCTTCATCTCTTGGCTGATACTGTCGGCTACACTTTCAGAATGATCGGTGATAATAAAGGCAACAGTCTGTTTGCGGCAGCCGGTCGGGCGATACCATGCTTGTCCGTTAGACTTGCTTTTCTCGGCTGTTTCAGAGAGGCTGTTTTGTAAGGCGTCGGCATCGGTATGATGTTCATGGGGCAGCACTTCGCCCGGTGCATCTTTAAGATGGCGTGTGAGAAAACCGGTGATAACGAGGATGCCGTTAAAAATGAGGCCGGTTGCCAACACAACCCAGGCCGGAATATTGCCGATAGCCGCCCGCGAGATAAAATCATCGAGCGAGGTGGCCGGTTCGGGATGAAGCCAAATGTTGAGAATCCAGGCCAGCCACAAAATGGTATAAATCCAAACATAATTGCGTCGGAAGCGTCGGCCAAAGGCCTCCCACATTGTGATGGGAAATTTAGGACGCAGTAAATTCTCGGCCAGGCTTTCGGCCCAATCCGCCGCCGGTCGAAACGGTGGCACCAACATCGCGGCAAAAAAGTCGGTTTCCATCAGCCGCACCCGGTAACTCCACAATTCGTAATGGCGGTAGCGCCGGGCCTCGATGTAGAGAAACAGCGTCACCAGCAGCGTACTCAAAATAATAACTTGCGGATCCCAGGCAATCGACAGCGTAGCGCCGGTGGTAATCACCGCCCAGTTCGTGGTGGTATCAAGCCGCCGCCGCCAAAGATCGGCGCGATAAACTTCGGCTCGAAAAAAGTGGACCATCGCGTTTGTAAAGTTTCCACCTTCAAGCTGATAACCACGAAAGGACCAGACCGGTTCATTTTTCTCTTTTTCCTGTGAACGAGGAGTAGGAGCCTGGGGTTCAATCGGCGGCTCTTTTGGCAAGGGCGGCGGGGGTGGAACTTCAATCGGCGTCTCTTTTGGCAGGGGCGGTGGTATCAGAGCTTCAATCGGCTCGGATGGTGGCAATTTCACGTGTGTCCCGTTTCCGTTTCCGTTGGCGTGGGGCGCTTCCCGTAACGCATCGTGTTCGGTGTCGGGCTGCCAGGTGTGCATTAACGTATCGACGTTCTCTTCAACTTGCTTTTGCAGGGCATCCGTTTGCTTGACGGTTTGCTCTATCATAGAGTGCATCATGTTCGCAGCATAACGCTCCCAGAGTCTCAGCGTTTCCATGGAATAATCCTCTTCTTTGTTCATCATCGAGACAAGGTTGAAGCGTATACTTTCCCTAATTTTTGTAGTGTAGCATAAGGCGGTTACAACTAAGTTACAGGGGAAAAAGGAGATTGGAGATTAGATGACTGGAGATGAGGAGATTAAAAAGGATAGGATAACGGCTCAACAGGATTTCGTGCGGCTGACCCCATAAAACGTAAAACGTAATGCGTAAAAAAGGAGTTACGTTTTACGCATTACGTTTTATACGCTTGCCAACCCCTTGGATTTCAAAAGAGCCAACCAATCTCCCCATCTCCTAATCGCTTAATCTCCTTTTTCGGATTTACTGAACGTCTTTATAAATTACATTTCCCCAACAAGGCCGGCCAAAATATCCCGCCAAATATCCGCCTTGAACATCATCAAATGGCCTTCATCGGG
>JAGRBZ010000716.1 GCA_020433805.1 Anaerolineae bacterium | reverse complement strand
GGCTGGAAATGGTGAAGGTGCTGCCGCCGAGTTCATCGGGCGAGGCTTTGCCGGAGCGGGCTTTTTGGGTTAGCTCTCGAAACTCAGCGCCGATAGCCTGTAAGCCTTTTTTATCGGCATTTTTGACGACCGGTACCAGCAGCCCACGGTCAGTATCGACCGCCATGCCCATGTTGACCGGCTTTAAGCGTTCGATGGCCTCACCATCCTCTGAGAAGCGGGCGTTCATATAGGGAAACTCGCGCAGGGCGTTGGCGACGATGATGACCAACAGATCGTTGTAACCGGGGGCAAAGCCCCACGCTTCGGCATATTTGGCTTTGAGCTGCTGGCGGACAGCAACAAACTCGGTGGCGTCAACGTCGGTCATAAGGGTAACGCGGGAGGTAGTTTGCGTACTTTCGGCCATACGTCGGGCAATGACTTTTCGAATGCCTTTGAGTGGTTGGCGCTCTAAAACATCATCTTTGGGAGCAGCCTGCGGCTCAGACGTGGGTTCCGATTTGGATTCGGGTGGCGTCGCTGACGCGGCTTTAGGAGCCGGGGCAGGTTTGGGCGCTGTTTTGGCCGCCGGAGGGCCACCATTGGGTGAACCGGCACGCTGCACGTCTACTTTGGTAATTTTACCGTGGTCGCCGCTGCCTTGAATTGAGTCTAAATCGACGCCTAAGTCAGCCGCCATTTTTTGAGCAACAGGGGTTATTTTGTAGAAATCTCCGGGGGGAGCAGAGTGTTGTTCAGCCATATATCCTCCTCGACAATGATGTTTGGCTAAAGTATACTGATTAGGTCAAAAATTTGCGAATCGTTAAAGTGATGGCTGTATTTTCAGTATCATGACAGAAACTTGAAAGGTATTTGTTTACGCATTCTGCTATTATACGGGCATATACGCAGCCGTCTCTATCTTGGGCACAAGCTTTTCTTATTACAGGCCAGAAATCTGACACGTTATCGACAATTTACTTCTGTTCATGGCAAGTTTTCGTTCGGAATTTAATTTTTACCATAAGATTTTAGACAAAATCTGTCAGATTTGCATAGTAAGTAGGGTAATGTGTACTATCCTTTTCTTGAGGATACGCTTTATTCATGCTATACTACATTAATCGTGTTAAGTAACACAGTAAAGTAGTAAAACATCCTTGCTGATGGGTGCAGCAGGCTAAAATTCTTTATAAAAAAGAAAAACGGCTTTACACGAAGGTATAAAGCTTTGCCATCGTTTCCCCGACCGATATCCGTACCGTTCTGCCACTTCTTCCAAACGATCTATTAATAACCCTATACCCGATCCTTGTTACCGGCCTGATTATCGGCCTGCCGGATGTTTTTGTTTACCTGAACTTAAAAGCGTTCATAGAGATTGCACGATAGAAGATCAAAGGTCTGAGGCGCGATTACGATTTTATGCCCCGAGTTCATAACCCTTATTTTGCCGGTCCGCCGGCAACGCAACCGGATACATTTTTTGGGCGCGAGGACGTTTTACAATTTGTTGATGATGCGCTGTCCTCGTCTATGCAAAATCTGATAGTTTTTTATGGTCAGCGGCGTATCGGCAAAACCTCTATTCTGCATCAAATTTCCCGTCGTAATAACCAAGAATATAAAGCTGCTTTTTTCGATTTACAGAGCGGCATCACCAACTCGGCTGCCGATTTGCTGTATGGCCTGGCTCGGGCTATAGCCGGCGAGCTAAAACTCCCCAAACCCAGCCGCAGCAATTTCGAGAGCGATCTCGATTTTTTCCACACGGATTTTCTGCCCCACGTATACGAGCATTTGGGCAACAGACGCTTGCTCTTACTGCTTGATGAGTTTGACGTATTAAGTTTAAAGACAGATAACGCCGAGTTGGATGCGCTCCCGTTTGTTCAAACGCTCAACCACATTATTCAAAGCGATAATAAACAGGTTATTTTTCTTTTTGTAATTGGTCGTCGCTTGAAGGAATTGCCCTCGCAACAGTTGCAAATTTTTCGCGGGGCGTTAACGCGGCAAATCAATTTACTTGATAAAGAAGCAACCTTGCAGCTTATTCGTCGACCGGCACAAGGGGTGTTAACCTACCAAGATGAAGCTATTGAGCATATTTGGGCCTTAACCGGCGGGCACCCTTACTTTACACAGTTGTTGTGCCATGAAATTTTCAACCAGGCTCAACGCCGCGATAGTTGGGAAGTGGCGGTAACCGACGTTGAAGCCGCGGTCAACAATGCGGTGAATGCCGGCCAAAGTGCGCTGGAATGGTTCTGGGACGAGGTTTCGCTCATTGAACGTTTTACGCTTTATACCTTGAGCCAGCCCGAATTTAACGGCAGCGGCGCTTCGCTGGATCAACTGATTGCGCAACGGAATGCGCGAGGCGTGCAGATTCCCGACTTTGAACTAAGAGCGCTGCCCGATCGATTGGTAGACCGCGAGGTTCTCAAGCGCGATTTACGGGATCATTACGGGTTTGCCGTTGAGTTAGTGCGTCGCTGGATTGTCCAATCTCATTCGTTAGAAGAGGTAACGAGCGAGCTGGTGCGATCGGGCGTAGCTGAACCCGCTAAGGATTTCTTCAAAGCGGGCCAGGCGGCCTATCGGGAAGAGCATCTTGCCCTTGCGCTCGATAACTTTAACCGGGCGCTCAGTATCAATCCCGATTATGTAGAAGCGCGGCTGTGGCTGGCCCGCACCCGGCTAAAAAAGCACGATCTCCTGGAAGCCATCGACGAGTTCACCTATGTGGAGCGCTTTGGAGGACAGGTTGCTCGCGAAGCACGTTTGGGTTTGGCCGATGCGCGGGCGCAGTATGGTCTTCAGCTTGAAGCCGATGATAACGCGGCAGACGCCCGCACGCAGTACGAACAAGCTGTAGATTTGGATCCACAACATAAGCTGGCCAACGCTCAACTCAGCAAGATTTACATTCGGCAGGCCGAGACCACGCTCCACAGTGAAGGCGTTTCAGCCGCCGAGCCGCTTTATGAGCAAGCTTTACGAT
>JAGRBZ010000715.1 GCA_020433805.1 Anaerolineae bacterium | reverse complement strand
GTAATGGGCTTGTCAGCCGTGCCCGATTGGGATACCGACAAATGCGCCTGGTGTCTCCCCGAGTTAAGCTCAATAACATCGCCCGGTTGTAAGCTATTCAGTTGTTCTTGAAGGTTTAGTACATATCCTTCATTGGTACTGAAAGGCGTAGCGGCATGTAGCAGCCCCACGCTCATTATCAGCAAGATTAACGATAATCTCATTGATCTACACATACGTTGCAAAGTTTGGAAGAAATTCATAGTCATGTCCCCAGTTTGTTGCTTTCTACTTTAAAATAGCCTATTTGAATTAAGTAATCCTGATAAAGTTGGGTCAATATGCATACCAAACAAAGCGATTGTACGAAGAGGAATTAACGAAAAAACTAAAGTGGTTCGTTTATTCGGATGTAGAAAAGAAAGAAAATAGATCCAGAGTCACAATAGGAAGGCACAAATAAGGCCCATCACCCCAGCGTCATCACTTGGCAAAGAAAGATGGTAACGAGCCATTCGTTTATCTTCTTTGTTGGTTCGGTTTACTTCCTGTGGTCCACGATGGATTCAAGGAACTGAAAGGAGTAAGGTGAGAAGAAAAGAGAGTAAGCGCTATTTGCATCAATCAGTATAAAAGATAGGCCTGCCGCTGTCTATACTCAAAAGAATAATTGTTGTATAGCCCATGTGGGCGCTGGGTCCATACGATGGGGAAACTGTTTTAACCACGAATTACACAAATGTACACGAATAAAAAATAAAATTGGTGAAAATTCGTGCAATTCGTGGTTGATTTTATCCCTTCGTACGCAATCCCATCTTGCGGACCCCATGCCGCCTATGTGAAGTAGATATATATATCCATTCTCATGGAAAATGCAAGTTTGTATGGCGGCAACTTGTGTCATCTAGTTGAGCTATTATCAATATTTGGTTGAAAGATAGCCTGGCATATTATAAGTTTTGAGGAGAACGGAAGAGTAAGCGGATTTTTGCCCGTAATAAACACTTCTATAAGGGCGAAATTCTCATTTCTACTGCGCCTTGAGGTCACTATTGGTTATAAAGAGGAAAACGTTGCGTGAACTGAGGCTATGAAAAGCTGTGTGATAAATTATGCCAATAAAAAAAGGAGCACTTCTTCATAGCTAGAAGTGCTCCTTTTTTAAAGCGATAGCGACTTATTTAGCCACACACTCCCATATTTGAGGGCCTTCCTGTCCAAAGTTAATACTGACTAGAACTAAGTCGAAAATATCAACTACTTCATCTTTGTTGATATCAGCACTTAGGTTCGCCCCTGTTTGTTCAAAGGTAACGCCTACTGCCGCAGCATCGGCAACGTCTACGATGTCATCAGCATTGATATCACCACTTACCAGAGCAACATCCTCCAAGTTCACCTCGGGTGTTGTCAGGTTTGTCGCGTTACAGGCAGATGATAGATAGCCGGGAGCATCAACGGTTATGGTAGAACTTTCAGCAGGCACGTTAGCCAGCGAATAAGAACCATCCGAGTCGGTATTTGTCGATACGTTGCCTGTCGTGCCCACCGAGACGGTAATGTCTGACCAATCGTTATTGGTCCGGCCCGGTAAATCGACTTGTCCAAAAATTGTTGTTGTGTCGGACGGATCAGATGTGGGCTGTGGAGTGGGGTCGATTGGCTCTGGTGTATCGGTGGGTTCCGGCAGTGGCTGATCAGTCGGTGTAATGGTTGGTTGAGGTGTTGGCGTTTCAGTCGGTTCCGGCAGTGGGTCACTCGTCGGTTCAGGAGTAACATTGCCTATCAGTAACGCAAAGCTTTCGGTGCCTACCTCTAAGCTGTTGGCATTTGGATCACTCAACTTTTCACCCGCAATTGTAAATGTGGCTGTCCCCGATGTATTGGCTGCTGTCGCATCAACCGTAAATAAAGACACATTATTTGTTAAACCGGGCATATCTCCTTGGCGGCTCGCTACAAAAGTAATCGTTCCGTTTGCTTCATCAATTTCTTTGCGTAGCACAAACGGGAATGCCGGATTTACGGTTATATTCGACATCGACACCTTGAGTGGGTCATAATTGAGCACCAACTGAGCGCCATACAGTCCTTCATCTTGAAGGTTTTCAGCCACAACTTCTAGAGTAACTTTGCCTCCTGCCGTAACAGTGGAGGGGCCAGTGATGCCCAGCGTAACTTCCTCGCTAACGGGATCAGGTGTTGTTATGGGCGTGGGTGTAGGGGTAGCCGGTAGATCGATGATGATATAGTTGATGCGCGTACCTCTTTCAAGCGAGCCACCTTTTAGTGTCAGTTTCCCATCATTCACGTTTATCTGGGCTGTCTCTTGTATAAACTGGTTCGCTTCAGTTCTGACATTATCAACCACTACGTTGTCTTCAATTTCCAGGTAATGGGTTGTTGGGAAAGATGCATCGCCCACGGCATAGTCTATTGTGTAGGTTCCATTCGGCAAATCTACTTCCCACGCGCTATTCTCGTGAAAATGAACCAACGTATCTAGCCGCGGATCATTATTTTTATTTCTCTGACGGGCAACATCTATATGCTCGCTACTCCAGCCGTAACCGCGTTGCGGGTGATATTCTAATCCTGTATCGATTTTGTAATCGTTTACAAGCTCTGATAATCCATTCTGGAAATTGATCTGAAGGGGAAATGACACGATACTGTCAGACGGTTGTGTTGGTGTTGCCGTTGGGGTGGTAGGTGTAGCCGTTTGTGCCGGTGTGCTTGTGCTTGTCGCTGTCGATGGCGGTAGAGTCGGGCTTGAGGTAGAGGTAGGGGTGGCCGTTTGTACCGGTGTGCTCGTGCTTGTCGCTGTCGATGGCGGTAGAGTCGGGCTTGAGGTAGAGGTAGGGGTGGCTGTTTGTACCGGTGTGCTCGTGCTTGTCGCTGTCGGTGGAGTTGGGTTTGGGGTAGAGCCAAGCGAGAAGGGATAATAGCCTCTATCGATGGACGTGCTGCCAAAGTCAAAGTTAATCCAGGCTCCGGCTTGCCACGACGG
>JAGRBZ010000714.1 GCA_020433805.1 Anaerolineae bacterium | reverse complement strand
GTCGGTGTCCAGGTAGCCGGATAGGATTGATCACGGGTGGCCGTAGGCGGCGGTGGCGCAGGGGCATACCCGGCAATGCGGGTTGCTGCCGCAATGGTGGCTCGCTGTGGACTGAGTGGATTAAAGGGTGTATTGGGGTTGAAAAATACAAATACAAAGTAAGCCAAAAGCAAAACGGTTACGCCTAAAACGACGGTGAGCAAAAGGGTGACCAGCCGGCTAATTCCTCCCAAAATCCTTCTCCTTCCTTTGAGCGTTACTTAATATTTAACTTACCCATACCGATGGCGATAAACTGCGCTGCTATCACTAAGCTGCCGATAGCCAGACCCCACTTTCTAAACAGTAACCCCATCAGTCCAACAAAACCGGCAACGCCACCTAACACCAGGTTAGCTTCTTTAACGCTCTCGTCGGCTTGTTCCGGCGTTTGCCCCAGCTCAACCATCGACCACTTAAAGAGCGATCCCCCATCAACAAACGGAATTGGCATCAAGCTGCCGAAGGCTAAAATTCCATGAACCCAGCACTGCGCATCAAAGAATTCGCGCATTATTGTGTTTGGCCGGGTTAGCGAGCGGAGCAAGAGTGAGACCAGCCAGGCAACCCCGCTGCCAATCGGCCCCCCGATGGCCCGCATCTTATGGGCTGACGGTGAGACATCGTTATTTTCGTAGATGCTCATCGGCATCGGTGCCCCAATATGAACCTGATCGAGTGGAGCTTCGGCATAGCGCGAGCTGACAATATGGCCGGCATAGTGGGTTACATCGCCCGTAAGATAGGCTATGCTGAGAAATATTCCCCGGCGTATCCGTCCTAGCAATGAGGCGTTACGCGCTAAAGAAGCCCCTAACACGAACATGGCCAGCGGTGCTCCCACTGCCGAAGGATCGGTCGTAATGCGCGTCTCTTGGACGGTGAAAAGGGTAAGTGCATCTTTGTGAGACATTATTCCTCCATGGAAGAGTGATGGTTTGTTAGTCAGATGGTTCGTTGGCTGGTTGGTTGGTCATGTGGAGTTGGCCAACGTTGAAGCGAAACTTCTCAGAACCCTAGGTGATTATAGCATGAGGTTGAGGTGAAACAACTTATGAGGTCAGGCAACGTGTATTTTATGTATTTGGCTGCTCCCCAGAAACCGATCCACTTCCTTCAGGTAGGGGAGGCCGATGCGCGCTCCGACCTGGGTTGTGCTCAAAGCCGCGACGGCACTTGAGAAGTTGAGCAGATCGCGCCAGGCCATACCTTGGGCCACGCCCAGAGCAAATGCACCGTGGAAAGCGTCTCCGGCTCCGGTTGTGTCGATGGCATTGACCCGGTAGGCCTGCAGCGAACCCTCACCGTGC
This sequence comes from Anaerolineae bacterium, assembly GCA_020433805.1. Taxonomy (GTDB): domain Bacteria; phylum Chloroflexota; class Anaerolineae; order 4572-78; family J111; genus JAGRBY01. The sequence continues at coordinate 1,650 of JAGRBZ010000714.1, read as the reverse complement.
GGCGTCTTCCAGATAAGCCCCTTCGCTCCCAGGGTAATAACCACGTTGGGATTGCATTCGGTGAGCTTTAGCAAAGCCGTTCCCATATCCGATTCGCCCGTAAACTCTTGCGCAAATAGCTCCGAGCAAACCAGATAATCGACCTGGTCGGCTAAGGCCAAGGTGCCGGGTTTAACCGATCCGGCATCAAGTACGGTCTTGCTGCCGTGCGCTCTGGCGTGTTTCATCGCCGTCAGCGATAACTCCGGTTCGTGGCCGTCTGCCAGCATGACCTTGGCTCGCAGTGGGGTCAGGTCGATGCTATCAGCCGGTAAAGGCGGTGCGCCGCGATAGTTGACCAGCGTCCGCTCGCCGTTGGGTTTGGCCAGTACCACCGACAGCGGCGTCGACTCGGAACTGCGCACGATGAAGTCGGTTACGACTCCATCGGTCTTGAGTTCAGCAAGATGGCGGTCACCGTAGACATCGGTGCCGAGGTAGCCGACATAGGCGGCTGTGCCTCCCAACCGCGTTACCGTTACAGCGGCATTGGCCGCCGGGCCACCGCCGCAGGTCAAAAGCGAATTGGCGGTTGTCTTTTCGTCAGCTGCGGGGTGGGTAGAAACCTGCAAGGTCATATCGAACGAGGACGCGCCTACGCATAAGACGTCAACATGGATCATAGAATATAGCTCTGCTTGGGTTAGAATATACCGGCCTGCTGCCCCCCATCGATAACAAAGCGTTGGCCGGTGACCATTTTGGCCGCATCCGAGGCCAGATAGACGGCCAGCGCCGCCACCTCCTCAGCCTGGATAAGGCCGGGTAAAGGCTGAAAGCGGTCAAGAAACACATCCCGCTCGGCGCTAGGAAAATCAGCCGTCAGGGGCGTATCGATATAGCCGGGGCAAATCACGTTGCAGCGAATGTGGTCACGGGCATAGTCAAGCGCAATGGAGCGGGTCAAGTTGATGGCTCCGGCTTTGGCGGCGGCATAAGCCGCTTTGCCTCGACATGCCCGGATGCCCAGCGTGCCGGCCGTGTTTATAATAGTGCCACCGCCCCGTTTTTTCAACTTGGGGATAGCGTACTTGGCCCCCAGGAAGATGCTTTTAAGGTCGATGTCGAGGCACGTATCCCACTCCGCCTCGCTAATCTCGGTTACGCTGCCGGCAGGGCTAATCCCGGCGTTGTTGAACAGAATATCCAGCCCCCCAAAGTGAGCCACCGTCTCGGCGATCATACGCTGCACCGCCTCCCCCTGGCTGACATCAACCTGAACCGGCAGCGCTTCGCCACCGTTTGCCTCAATTTCTTCAACCACCGCTTCCGCTTTCGCCAGCGTTCGGTTAGCGACCACCACCTTCGCGCCCGCCTCAGCAAAAGCCAAACAGCTCGCCCGGCCAATCCCCGAACCACCGCCGGTAATAATCGCGATTTTATGCTCCAACTGTTGTTGCATAGGTTCCTCTGTTACCCCCGTATCCAGACCTGTCAGGTTTTCGAACATGTCGTCTAGATAACGATATGCCCTATCGCTCTTGCACTTACACCGAGCTGTATTTTGTAAAACCTGACAGCTCTTAGTCTTCTCTTACGATAACACCCCTTCAATAATACCCCGATACCCCCGCGCCGCGGCCTGCAAATGCTCGAGCAAAATATACTCAT
>JAGRBZ010000713.1 GCA_020433805.1 Anaerolineae bacterium | reverse complement strand
CAAACAAGAAGCCGACTATCCGGTGGTTTGCATAACCTGGGATGACGCAGTTGCCTTTTGCGCGTGGCTCAGCAACAAAGAAGGTCGGATTTATCGTCTTCCAACAGAAGCAGAATGGGAATACTCTTCTCGCGCCGGCGCCACCACCGTCTTCCCGTGGGGTGATGATCCAGACAACGGCGAGGGCTGGGCAAATGGCGCTGACATGACTTCGGAAAACGAGGGTTTGTTCACCCTGTTTCCCGCTTTCAATTGGTCCGACGGTTATGTCTATGCCTCGCCAGTCGCCACATTTCGTGCCAATGCCTTTGGCCTGTACGACATGATCGGAAACGTTCTGCAGTGGTGCAGCGATTGGTTCGGTGACTATCCCAATGAGACAGTCGAAGATCCAACTGGTCCAGCCAAAGGCGACCAACGCGTTTTGCGCGGCGGAGGGTTTGTTTACGGCCCCGACCGTAGCCGCTGCGCTTTTCGCGGACGCAACTGGCCAGACTTTCAGAACTTCTATGTGGGCTTCCGCGTAGTCATGGAAGCAGAGAGGGTACCGTCGATTTCATAGCGCCGGTTGGGTCAACCACCGCTGCCGTCAGCATTGGTTCGTTGGGCGTCCAATTATGTTTGCATAATCATCATTCAACCGGACACAAGAATTGGAGAATTTTTTGAAACCGCTTGGGATGTAATAAGCCTATTTCCACGCGGGTCATGTGGCGGTCAGTAGGCCTGGTGATACCTTGATTTTGTTCACGCCGCATACTCCTCAGCGGGCGGCAATCATGCATCCGCGTGAAGACAGGATCGAGTGGGAGAAATCCAAACAATGCTGCCGAGAAACCGAGTTCTAGTTCGTTTGCCCATTTTATTGATGATGGTGAGTCTGTACCTCTTCGGTTGTCAACCCGATGAACAAAGTCTGTGTCCGGTTACGAAACCGATTTTGGCAAAACCGCCCGCAGATGCTGCGGTAGGTGGTACACCAACAGAAGGGTACTACTACATCAATCAAGATCGTTCGATCTGGGCCTCAGCTTGGTGGACTGGTCAAGAAGAAATTTACTTGAGAGCCGGCGAAGAAGGTAACAAAGTAGGGTGGTTTCGGCCAGATGGCGCTGAGTTAAAAATCGATGGTCAACGGATCGATGCAGAATCAGATCCGTTGGATACACATGTACCTTGCTGTTATCCGACCAAGTTTCAATCCACAGGATTGTATTTCCCCACCGCAGGATGTTGGGAAATCACCGCAAAGGCCGCGGATAGCGAGATTATGTTTTTGGTGTGGGTTGCACCTTAATTGAGACTCTCCACCCTAAATGAGCGAAAAAGCTGACTGTGTTACACCGCTCAGAATTGAGTAAACTGCGAGAGTGATTGCCGGCTAGATCCAATGGGTCGCGCAAGTAAACGGGTCCATTCTGAAAATTTTTCTTGACAACTTGGGCCTGCCAAGGCTGCTAAAATCGAAATGGTTACAGGCCGCCCAACCCAAGTTGTGCGTGACCCGTCTGTGCCTGGAGGGAAGCGGCGCACTTTCTAAGTCTTCGGTTTCCTGCTGAGCAGTGGTTTTAGCCGATGGATCTCTTCATCGCAGACTTGTGGCCTGGTTATGCATGGTCATAGGGGGCTGTCGGCGTTGACGCGATGGCGATGGAACGGTAACAGATCGTGTTCCATTGACGAACCGAATTAGAGAGGTACCCACCGTCAGTTTTCACATACGCCTTGGTGCTTCGTATGTGAAAACTGACACATGGTTCCCCTACGTTCACCCGGCTCCGGTATTTTGGGTCTGGAGCCCACCCCAATCGGGTAGAGGGGTCGAGGCTTTCCCTCGCCGTTCAGACCAGAGTGCGTAGCCTAACCAAGCTAGCGCGAACCCTACGGGTATCCCTGCTAATCGTTGGATATCGTGCGGAAGCAGCGCCGCCGCGGGGGTTGCCGCCGCGGCGACGGCGAGCAACCCAGCCGCCCATCGCGGCAGAATGCGAGCACGGAATATTGCTACGCCAAAGAGTAGGCCGCCGAGCATGTACAGAAGACCTGTCAGGCCATATAGAATGGGAAGGGCTCCAAGCGCCATCTCGCCGGGGGATCCGTTGAAAATTCCCAGAAAGCTTTCGACAAAGTGTGGCGCAGAGGTTGCTAACAGTGGCAAGATAAACGCTTCGGCAAAGATGAAGGCCAGATTGAGCGCCCAGCTGAGGCTAAACAGCAGGTAGCCAGCCAGACCAAGCCACCGGTCTCTGACACTTGCCTAGCGTAGAGTCCCGTGAGACCTAGCAGAAAAAAGAGACACATGACCATCTTGAGGGAAGTGATCATTGCCCATGCCCCGGTGGTAACTGAGGACAGAATATCAGGTGGATGGATTGGTTGGATGCCCGCGAATATGATCCCTGCTACCATAGCTGACAAACCGGCCCACCGTATTAGCTTTGATGTTGACATTTGTTCCTGCCTTTCCAGATTCCTGTTCAGCGCTCTCAATTGGTAATTTTCGAATTCACATGTGCCTGGATACAAACTGAGATACTGTTCCTAAACGACCACAACGACATTGCCGTGAGTTCCAGACCTACTTGGCGACAGTAGCCGGAGAGTTTCCAAAGAGAGACGCCGGCCTTCTAAGAGGAATCACTTCAGGGTGAATGACCAAGGCAAATTGAACGGACGTATTGACGGCCTTAGTCTCTGTTTCAGAACGAGGCGATCAAAGTCGTTACTACGCTGTTGATAGGTGGCCTTGACGAGGCGAGGAAACATCTCAACAAGATATCTCCTCGATACTATACCGTTTCTGTATAGACGCCGCACAAATCGTTGTATAAATAGGGTGCGAAATTTGTTCTAAAGGCATGCAATTTGTACAAGATTCTAACGATCACTCCGGTCATTGATCGGACGCACCAGCACCTGACAATACCAATCAACGCGGATTACTACCCCTCTGCAAATGCGACATTGACCGGCCAGACGAGTAGCTTTATGATCAACTTG
>JAGRBZ010000712.1 GCA_020433805.1 Anaerolineae bacterium | reverse complement strand
CTTTGCTGTTAACCATCCGGAACGGGTGATCGATGCTGATCGTATCGGGTATCCGGTTGATGTCCCTCAAGGCAATTATAGAATTCAATCCCAATTCGGCTGGCCCTGGACAATGTCTCAGCCAACAGGATCGCTCAGCCGGAACACTGAGCCGATGCAGGGAGGGATGAGTATCTCCAATGAGTTGATCTACGGCTACGGAACGTTGGGGGGCAAAGTTATCGACCGGCAAACCGGGGCAGAAATGATGTTGAGCAATTGGCATGTTTTGGTTGGTGCCTGGTATGTTCGCCCAGGGAGTGGGATTATGCAGCCTGGGCGCGGCGATGGCGGACAGTGGACCGATATCGTGGCTCGGTTAAAGCGTGATGCCATGAATGATTTTATCGATGGTGCTGTGGCTGAACTGAATGGTACTCGACCTCTGATCAATCATCAGGTGAATATTGGACCTGTAACCGGGGTAACTGCTCCTGTCCCGGGGCTTCGGGTAAAAAAGTCGGGACGACGATCCGGCGTAACTCAAGGAATAATTACCGGGATCGAAGGCCGGCAAACGCTGTTATATGCCGGGGTTCAACGCGTTATTCGCCACGTAGTTCACATCGCCCCAATAAATGATGGCGACCAAATCAGTGCCAAAGGGGACTCCGGATCGTGGTGGTTAGATGCCGACCGGAATCAAGCTGTCGGTCTTCATTTCGCCGGCAGCAATACGCCCGAATATGGCCTGGCAATCGCTATGCCACAGGTACTCGATGCACTTAACGTTGATATTGACACCCGGATTGAGTCGACGGTAAGCCCTGAGCTTCGCCGCCGGCAACCGGTGAAGGTTTAGTCGTGGCTTCACAAGATAAAGAGTTCTGGAGCCGTGCCCGCCTCGCCCGCGATGCATTAAGCGAACGACTTCTTAATCATCCTGACGTAACCCTTATTGATATCGGATATGATCCTGCTTCAACTGAGGCTATTGGTGATAGACTGCTAGTTTTACGTATTCACGTTCGGCGATCGCTAACGCGATCTGCGCTCGGTTTACCCGATACCCTTGACGGCATCCCCATCGTTCTGGTCGTTGCAGACTACACGTTAGAGTAGTGATTCTTAAAGAATTCAGAGTTGATCTTTTTGTTCAAACCATTGCTGAAAAGGAGGTGAGTTATATGACAGCCGGTACATTGACGATGCCATTTTTAGGGCTATCTGGAAATCGAAAAAGCAAAGCAAAGAAAGTAGATAGCGCCGTCGCACAAGCCGACCATGAAGGGATAACTGAATCGATGAGCGAAAAAAATCAGCATTCTGACGAGCCACCTATCAAAGCAGATAACCTACAACAAATTGTCGGTGTCGGTCCGTCAACGGCTAATGTTTTGAACAGTGTAGGAATTTACCGATTTGCTCAACTAGCTAATCTTACGCCTGAGGGCTTAGCCAACCTGCTGAAAGAGAAACTACCTTCCATATCGGCCCGGCGAATAAAACAAGGGGAGTGGTTAAAACAAGCCAAAAATTTCGCTCAAAGCCAAATCTCCGAACCGGATAACGCAGATGACACATCAAAATCGCAAGATGACTTTGATCCTGTCCAAATGGACTCTGATACACCGGCTCCCAGCGAGTCGAAACTACGCTCTAAGCGCTCGAAGCGATCTGAAAAATCTCCTCAAGGAAAGTGGCGCGAGTTAGCGAATTTTTTTGTTTCATTTGGCTATGTGATCGAGGAAGATGGTAGCGAACAGTTGCAGACAAAAGTCCACAACACACAAGCTAATCAGGAAGCAGAAGGAACTTGGAATGGGGTAGCCATCGATCCGCTGGTCGATTGGATATTAACTCAAGCAGACTTAGACCGACCGCCAACCTTACCTGCAAAAGAAGAGGCTCACCCTGAGTCAGACACGGTTGTTTCACAATCCTTGGCACCCGATGAGTACGATGTCATCGTGGAGCTTTCAAATTTGTGGGTCTCTGAACTAAAAGAGTCCGTACGTATAGGGCATCAGCCCTCCGCTCAATTTTTGCGCGCCGAAAGTCGGCTAACACTATCGAGTAATACGATCATCGAGCAGGCCTTTCAACATTTATCTTTTCGCGTTGAACTCTATTTGGTTGATATTCAGATGGGGAGTTCAACGTTCATCGACTCGTTTGCGGGGCGCTTACGGCCGGAGCAGTTCGATTATGAAATTCAACAGGATTTCCCTGTTCCGCCTGTTGGACAGTATCAGCTCTATCTCGTTGCTCGGATTCTGCCACCAGGTCGAGGGATAGCCCAGCTACAAGGACCGTTGGTTAAAGTTGAAGCGTAGCGAACGTTCATCGTGCCGCCACATCAACTCAGGTAGAGTCCAAAGTCGCCCATATCGACATCTTTAAGCAGCTCTTCTATCTGCTGCCGCAACTGGGGTGCTACCTGCTCATCAGAGTCGTTCTCGATATGATTCTCGATAACGCGCGGCTGCGACTTGACCGAAGTCGATCGGCTACAGTTGCTGGTATGGCGGGCTTTGGGATTGCCGGGACTAATAACTTTAAGGTAGGGCGCACTATCGCCATCAGGGACAAAATATTGCGCTCGATAGCCACAGGTCGGACAAACAAATTCCCATGCATCCTGCTCGCTATCGTGAAGGCGCGTGGTGATGGTGTGGTGGAGCGGGGGAAGTTGGGTTGACATAGCAATACTCGCTTTCATAGAATAAAATCGCAATGAAATTGGTAGAAATAAAAAGTCCTCCGGCACGAACAGTTTCCGTGCTGGAGGACTTCCTCGTCGCAAAAGGCCGCACACCATAGGTGCGCCTTTTTTATTTGTTTAAATTTTAACACGTAATGCCTCTCTTCACAACTTAGCCGATTTTATCGGGTGCGATTTGGTTATGAGGCGAGATAGAAACACTGAAATTATGAGGAAAATGAGAACACTGACCCTCAACTTACGGAGTTCACATACCCTATGGCAACAAAAAGCCTGTAAGGTTGAAATACGGCATTCAGTGAC
>JAGRBZ010000711.1 GCA_020433805.1 Anaerolineae bacterium | reverse complement strand
TAGCCGAGGGTTTTGACAATGGCCCCGTTCGTCCGCTCTCGGCGAAGAATTATGGTTGATGAATTGTTAGGTAGCTTTAGTGAAAGAGTTGTTGCCCAATAAGAGTGAAAAGAATTGGGACCCTTATTCAGGAACAATTCTAAAGATGACAGTACCTGATCGATCTACTGTTTAGGCAGAATTGCGTACTATCTCAGGACCGTTTACGTTTTTTCTACTATTGCACAATACAGTTGCTTGCTTTATAGTAAACGGACGAAAATGAGGGCCGAGTTTGCATATGAATCAAAAACTCGATTTTGCTCTCAACTTAAACCTATTGTAAAATTCAAAATTATTATAAAGACTATTATAAAAATTACCTGTAAGGGAGGTAACAATTATGCGAGTAATGCTGGTAAATCCTCGCTTCCGACTGCCAATCGATACCCGGACAACGCCTCATCTTGGCTTAGCTTACCTCGCTGCTGTCTCCGAACGGCGTGGCGATGATGTGCTGCTTTTTGATGCCGATGTTGAAAATGAAACGATTGATGAGGCGGTACGCCGCTTTAAGCCTGACGTTGTCGGGATTACGGCCAATACGCCCCAGGTCAAATCGGCCTGGCGCACGGCCAAAGCCGTCAAATCGGTTAAAGATATTCCGGTGGTTTTAGGTGGCCCGCATGTGTCGGTCTTGCCCACAGAGAGCGCCGAACGCCCCGAAGTCGATGTGGTTGTGCGTGGCGAAGGTGAGGACGTATGGGTCAAGATATGCGGTATTGTCGAGAACGGTAAACGCAGCAATCCTGACTTTATGGCCCAAGACTTACTTGATCCGGCTGCCGGTTTACTCGATGGGTTGTTAGGCATCAGCTACTTCACCACCGACAAAAAAGAACATCACAACCCCGATCATCCGCCTATCGCCGATTTGGATACCTTGCCCTTCCCGGCTTATCACTTCTTTAAAATGGATCGTTACACCAACCTCCAGCCCGCGACCGATGCCATCGACGGCGCGCGCTCTTTCTCGGTAATGACCTCACGCGGCTGTCCCTATCGCTGCACTTTCTGCTCGCAGAGCATTATGCCGATCAAGTGGCGTGCGCGCAGCCCCGAAAGCGTGCTGGCCGAATGGAAGCATCTGGTTGAGAATTTCGATGCCCAAGAAATCGGCGTTTTGGATGACTCGGCCAATATTCAGGTTGACCGGCTGGAGAAAATCGCCGACCTGTTTATCGAGAATAAGGTTAACCACGTTCCATGGATTTTTGTGAACGGTATTCGCGCTAACCTGGCCACGAAAGAGCTGCTGGGTAAGCTGAAAAAAGCGGGCCTGAAGCGAACCGCCTTTGGCGTCGAAAGCGGCGATCCCGATGTGTTGCTGTCGATTGATAAGAAGATCGATCACGACACCATCCGCCAGGCCTTCAAAAATGCCAAAGCGGTTGGGCTGGAAACCATTGGCTTCTTCATCATCGGCCTGCCCGGTGAAACCGAAGAATCGATGGAAAAAACGATTCAGTTCGCTTGTGAAGTCGATCCGATGATCGCCAACTTCTCGATGATGACGCCCTATCCGGGTACCAAAGTCTTTGAAATCGCCAAGCGACAGGGGCGGCTGCTTCTAGATGATTGGGAAGATTACGTCTTCTTTGACGGTCGCGCCCGCTACGAGTTGGGCGATATGACGGCTGAATTGATCGAGCGCAAATGGAAGGAAGCCTATCGTCGCTTCTACCTGCGCCCGCACCGTATAGCCGGAACGCTGATGCGTAAAGATTTCTGGATCAACTGGCGGCGTACCTTTAAAGTGGCCTTTAACACGCTCTTCCCCAAGAAAGAAAAAGCGGAACTGCGTAAATCTGTTGAAGTCGAAGCCGCAGCGTAATCTGTGCTGACCCATCGGAGGAAATTTTGAGAGTACTACTTGCCAGTCCCGAATCAGAAGTTTGGAACAGCCGCAAACATGTGCATATGGGCTTGGCCTATCTGGCCGGCTCGCTGCGGGCGCACGGTTACGAATGCGAAATTTGGGATGCATCGGTCGAGGAAGAGGTTGAGTCCTTTGACCAAAAGCTAGCCCGCGACCCGTTTGATATCGTTTGTCTATCCGCGCCGACCCCGTTGATTGTCAACGCCTGGGAGTCGGCCAAAACCGCCAAAAAACATGGTGCGATTACCATTCTTGGCGGCCCACACTTAACTCTGATGCCGCATGAGTCGATGGAAAAAGATCAAGTCGATCTGGTGGTGCGCGGCGAAGCCGAATACACTATCGTCGAAATCATGCAGGCTTTTGAAAAACAAGCCGAAATCAATCGCGCCCGAAACCAGTCTCCAATCTCCAGTCTCCAGTCTCCCATTACCCCTCACCATTTCGACACCGAAGCCGGTTGGGGCCACATTATGGGCCTATCGTGGCGCAACGAGGCCGGCAAAATTATGCACAACCTCGACCGCCCGCTGCCGGATGATATTGATGCCCTGGCTTTCCCGGCATTCGATATGTTCAAAATCGACCGCTACACCAACCTCAATCCGCTGACCGAAGGGCTAGATATGAACGCCCGCGCCTTCACCATTGTGACTTCGCGCGGCTGCCCTTATAAATGTACCTACTGTTCCAAACCCATCACCGGCGATACCTGGCGTGCCCGCAGCGTCGATAACGTCATCGCCGAATGGGAGTGGCTGGTCAAAGATTTAGGCGCAACCGAAATCGGCATTACCGATGACATTTGGAATTTGGATCGCCAGCGAGCCAAGGAATTGTGCCGGGCGATTATCAAAGCCAATTTGCAAGTGCCGTGGGTCACGGTTCACGGTATGAAGGTCAACAACACCGATCAAGAGTTGTTCCATCTTATGAAGCAAGCCGGTTGCAAGCGGGTCGGCTTCGGCATCGAAAACGGCGACGACTGGATGCTGCGTCATGTCATCAAAAAAGGCCAAACCATCGACATGGTTCGCAAAGCGGTTAAGCACGCCAAAACGGCTAAACTCGAAACGATGGGCTTCTTCA
>JAGRBZ010000710.1 GCA_020433805.1 Anaerolineae bacterium | reverse complement strand
TTGAGCGCCTTTTTACGTACTACGCAATACGCACTACGTTCTATGGAATGTTGTGGCGAAAAACAAATGACACTAACTATTTTTTAGAGTTACACGTATGATCATAGAAATTTGTCAATCATTCGTCAAATTTGGGGTGAGTCATGGGGCATTGTCAAAAATGTATTAAAACGAACTATGAAATCGCGTAAATAGCGCGAGTCATAAAGCCGATGGCTAACGTGGTCAGAATAAAGCCGATCCAGGCCCAACGCCGGGCGCGGCGACCGTCGCCGGTTTGCGATAGCTGTTTTAGCGCGGGACGCAATGCTGCGTCGCCAAGGCCGAGCAAAGCGACGGCAATAATCATGCAAATTATCATAATCGCGCCCCATTCACCGCCGCGAAGCAGAGAAGCGAAGCCACGTGTACGGGTAACAAGCATTAGACCGAATAAAAGTGTTGCGGTTCCCGCATAGGTCAGTACACGCACACAGGTGATGGCAAGGCGCGCCATAGAGGGATTTGCTTCCTTTTCCAGCAGCGGAATAATGACGATAGCCAGCAAGGCATAGCCTCCAACCCATAATCCGGCTCCCAAAACGTGCCCGTAACGAATTAACCAGGTAATCATAGCGATTTGCTCCTTATTTTGAGTGATTGTGCGGATCATACGGGGCCGGACTTTGGAAATCAAGCGACAAATCTTTATAATCATTCAACCTTGAACAAATAGTGCGATTTGTCTCCCCAAAGAGTGATTATGAACCATCAACGCGGACAACGACAAACTGATCGAACAAAGAAGGCACTGGAAGAAGCCTTTGCCGAGCTTATTCGAGAGAAAAACTACAATGCCATCACCATAAGCGATATTACCGAACACGCCAACATGGGGCGCAGCACCTTTTATCGTTATTTCCAAACCAAAGCTGATGTGCTGATTAGTTTGCACGAAGACATCTTCGATACATTTAGTTTGGGCCTCACCTCGGCGGTAGATTGGCTGTCGGAGACACCGCCGCCCCAACTGGTAGCATTTTTGCAGCAAACTCAAACCGCAGACGGCGGCGGGCTGTCATTATCGTATAAATTGGGCAAAGATATTGATTATGTGGTGCGCAGTATCAATGCGCTGCTCACTCGCCAATTTGAGGCCGCTTTGCATCGTGCCTTTGATGAAAAGGACAGCACGATTCCATTTTGCATTCTGGCGCAGTCAATTGCGGCTATTTATAGCTGGCTACTTCTTCCGGTGGCGGCGGAACAGCCCAATTTTTCCGCCGAACAGAGAGCAGTCTATATTCACCGGCTAACGCGGGCGGCGGTTCGCGAAGCATTAGCAAGAGAGGTCTAAATATGGAGCGTAAAGCCGATTTGCAGGCATTAATTATCAACAAAAGTCGCCGCTTGCAAAAACAAAAAGAACAACAGGCGCTTAAGGGTATCGACACTCCAGCCCACGTCCTCATCGAGATTGAAGACCTGGAAGTTGAGATAGAACAGCTACAGGCGGATCTCATTGCTCTGCGAGAGGCGTCTGACGCGGAATTAGAAAATGATAGTCAGAATTCGCCACCCGTCGAAGCAGCCCCGCCGGAAGAGACAGTCAATCGTCTGCCGGTTTTGCAAAACGGCTCGCGATTGTTGAATCGGTTTACGATTGAAGGGTTTATTGGGCGGGGTGGCTTCTCCGATGCCTATTTAGCCTGGGATCAGGTCAAAGATTGTGAAGTGGTGGTCAAACGGCTGCCGATATCGGCCACCTCGCCCGACTTTCTCAAACGCTTTGTCGACCGTGAAATTAAGGTGGCTCGTCGCGTTGCGCCGTTAGATATTCCCGGCTTGGTTAAAACCCATGAAGTCATCCAGACCCCTGATGATGTTTGCTTGGTACAAGAACGGCTACCGGGCCGAAGTTTGCACCATCGCATTCGTGATAAAGTTTTATTGGACGAACCGGAAGCTATCGAAACCGCAATCAAAGTTAGTCAAACCCTGTCCCAACTGCATCGCCACAAAATTGTTCACTGTGATGTGAAACCGTTGAACATCGTTCTGCGCGCTCCCAGACATCCCATTTTAGTTGACTTGGGGGCGGCGCGTTTCTTTGGCGAACAGCTCGCCGAAGCGCAGGTTGTCTTTAGCGTTCCCTACGCTCCGGCAGAACTGCTAACCGGCCAACCGGTTGACGGTCGCGTTGATATGTATGCCCTGAGCCTAACGCTGCTGCATATGCTAACCGGGCTGCACGCCTATGACGATATGTACGATACAATGCCCATGCCGGAGCATATTCGCATTGGCCGCCGGCCAAATCAGAAAACAATTCGGCAACATATCGTAGCCGCTCTGGCGATGATAACATCGCCGGAATTACGGAGCATTATCGAGACGGCATTGGCCGAAACGCCCGATGATCGCTACCCAACAATGGAACTCTTCACACAGGCGTTGATTACCTACCAATGATAGCTGACCCACCTACCAGGAGTTTGTATATTTTACCAAAGCTGTGATAGTAACCCCATAAGGAGATAAACGATGACAAAACCATCTGCTGCCGAAAATAGTCCGGCGCTCGTCTGTGATCTAACCGCGATTGAAGCGGAACAGCGCGATCACCATATCATCGCGACAAAACGGCTTTTTAACCATGTGCAGGCAACCCATGAGCTAGAAAACGGGTACGCCTTTCGCCTGCCTAACGACACCGACACCATTCGACACACTGCCGAGTTTATAATCCAAGAACGGAAATGCTGCTCCTTTTTCACCTTCGCTTTAGAGCTTGAAGCCAGCGGCGGGCCGCTTTGGCTGCGCATAACCGGCCAAGAAGGTGTAAAAGAGGTTATTCGCGCCGAGTTCGGAGAACTATTTTAGATGGCTACAGCCTATCGCAACTGCTAATGAAAAGCTGTTGATGAACTTTGAAAAATTAATCGGACTACTATTACCTACGACGTCCACCCGGCGATAAATCGACCGGGCTAGTAAACGGCACCCGCTCAAGCGGGTTTGAAAAGCCCGTCTTTAACGGG
>JAGRBZ010000709.1 GCA_020433805.1 Anaerolineae bacterium | reverse complement strand
TGTGCATAGTGTTCCTCTCACTAACAAATAATCGACAGCACCTACGGCAGGATTTGCCTGATTACAATAGGTTCTGACATTCGAATTTCATGTCATTTCGACGAGCTTGCGAGGAGAAATCTCCCTCAACTTTGACTGCAAGTGTGCGCTGTTGGGGATTTCTCGCTCATTCTTCGCTCGAAAAGACACAATTCGCCATAGTTTAACCAAATATCAACCCCACCTAAACAAAATCCTGACAATCTTGCCGTAGGTGCTGTCTAATTTTCTTTACGTGTTGCCCGCAGTCTCGTCCCGCTCAAGAACTCACCAAACTGATGCCAAAAATGATGATGCCCATCCCGGCCATCATTCCGGCAGTTATGGTTTCATTCAAAATCAAAACGCCGCCCAACAGCGCCGCCACGGGGATGATGTAATTGGTCATCGCCGCTGCGGTAGCCCCGAAACGCTGCACGCTGTAGAAATAGAGCAGAAAGGCCACAAAATTACCGACCAACGATGTAAACGCCAGCGCCAAGTAACCCGGCCCCGACACGCCCTGTAAATCGACCCCGGTCAGGACGAAAACCATCGGCATGACCCACAGCGTCGCCACAAACATCTGCAAACTGACCAGGTCGAACGCCTTGACCCCACGCATATACTTGCGAACGTAGATCGTAACAAACGTGACGCAGATCAGCACCAAAAAAAGCAGCGCGTAACCGATAGGCTGCGCTTCGGTGACGTCCGGCAGGCCGGTTTCGCCGCGCAGGGCCAATAGCAGCGCCCCACCAAGCGCCGCCGTTACGCCGAGTGCTTTGCGCCAGCTCAAACGCTCATCGGCCAAAGCAAAGTGAGCCGCCAGCACCGTCATGGCCGGGCCGGTTGCGACCAGGATGGCGGTGATGCCGCTCGACTGGTATTGCAGCGATAAGACCGTTGCCACCTGCGGAATCGCCGTGCCGACCGTCCCGACCAGGAAAACGTGCCGCCACAGCTTCGGATCGGTCGGCCAGGGATGGTGCCGCCGGTCGAGCAGGTAGACCAGCAAAAAAGCGGCGCTCGCCACAGCCAGCCGCAGACCGGCCAGCGCAAACGGCTCGAATTGGTCCATCGCAAAGCGCAGGGCCACCAAATTGGTGCCAAATGCGGCTCCGGTCAGGAGGATGTAGGGTAAGGCTTGGAAATTCAAAGTGTATAATTCCTTTAGAATAGGTTACGATACCATTTCACCTTGCCATGTCATTTCGACGCGCTTGCGAGGAGAAATCTCCCCACAATTCTGTTGCCAGAGAAGATTGGTTGGGATTTCTCGCTCCTCCGTCGCTCGAAATGACATTTGTAGGCCTGTTTCACCTTGCCATGTCATTTCGACGAGTTTGCGAGGAGAAATCCCACTGAACGTTGACGAGCAAATCTATGTCGGGAGGGATTTCTCGCTCCGCCGTCGTTCGAAATGACATTGGCGAATATGTAAAACTACCTAACTTCATCCGAAACCGTAACCTCCCCATCCTCCCTTACCTCAACCCACTGCCCCGTCTCCAAGACAGCGAAATCAGCCTCCGACAGGGCCACTAACGGAATAGGCGTGCCGTACATCTCGTCGGCAACGATGGAAGCCAGGGCGAAGAAGCGATCCGGGCCGGTGGTGATGATAGCGGCGGGCGCGGTGCCTGCTTTGACGGCTTCGAGCAGCACAGCGGTCGTGGTGCTCGATCCACGGGTGAAAGGCAGGGCTAAAACTCGACCGGCGGCAATGTGGCCCGATAGCGGGTGACGGCGGTCGATAATCTCACCGTTGTGGTAATCATAACCACCCCAAAAGCTGAGCGGGTCGCGGCTGACCAGCGCCTGACCTTGGCCGGACCCGGCCACGACCATTTTTCCTTGCATTATGCGTTCCATAGCGTTTCATCCCTCACGACGCGCCCCTCAACTGCCGATTGGACGCAATCGGCCAGCGATCCGAAGACCACCTGCGTCTTGAGCATTCCCGGCGAGTAATAGGCGTACTTAGCCGAGTTTGTCATCAAAATTTTTATCCGTTCGGGCAGCATCGGGGTCGCCAAAATGCAAGTGTCGACCGTGAGCTTGGCCCCAAACTGGCGCAGCGGCTCCAGGTAGCCGGCCCGGTCGGCTAAGGCCGCCATCGCGCGGCTGGAGGTGATTAGGAACGCCACATCGGGCTGGCGTTTCTGATCGGCCACGAGCGGAGCCAACTGCTTGAACTCCGCCAAGGAAAAGTGGGGGCTGCCCAACACAATCATATCGACGGCTGCGCCGGTGGCCGTTGTAAGCTCCCGGCGCGCGTTCTTTAAATCATCGAAGGTGATTTCGATGGCCGGGGGCAGCGCTTTATGCTGAAAAGCCGCTTCCAGCGTCGGCGCTTCGGGCGTAATTCCCACCAGGTGGAATAAAGCTACCGCACCGGACGAGGCCGCTGCCGCGCCAAAGGCTTTAAGCTGATCTTCCTGCGGTTTTACCGCCAGCCCCTCAATGACGGGGATAGCATCTCCGGCCAGCTTGCCGATGCAGTGACCGAGCACCGGATAGAAGGCATCGTCTTGCTGAACCGCTAGCGGCACGTCACGCAGCCGGATGTACATCTGACCGGCCCGATTTTCGGTGAGATGCAGCCCCGCTGCCGGAACGCGCCCGGTAATGGCCGCGCAGATGTCCATCAAATCGGGGTAGCGTTCGGTGCGCGCGCCAATGACTGAGTTGGCAAAGATAATGGCGTTTGATTCGCCCCAGGCAATCTGCTGGCCAAATTGGGGCCGCAAATCGGTCTGATAAGGGGCGCATGTCCAGGTTGGCACGCAGCCCATCTGGTGATAAGCGGCCATTTGGCGCTGCGCCTTTTCGGCCCAGTCCCGTGGCACGTCCCATTCATTCCAATGGTATTCATCGACGCCGCTGACGTTGAGCGTAGTCGGCACGACGACTTTGGCGTCTAAACCGGCCAGCCGTTCGGCAAATTCAAGGGTGGCGTCGCCCATATAGAGCGTGCTGTCGATATGGGCGGCGCTAATG
>JAGRBZ010000708.1 GCA_020433805.1 Anaerolineae bacterium | reverse complement strand
GTGGTGACAAAAAGTTTGCTCGTGAACCTCTTTTTCTTCAAATTTCCCTACTCCCCACGCTTTTTGGGGGTGCTACCTAGACAGGTCAACTTATGAAAAAAGTTCTTTTTATTTTAGGCCAATTAGGTGATAGAGATGTTGATTGGATAACCAACGCCGGTCACAAAGAGCAGGTCTCAGCGGGGACCGTATTGATCCGGCAGGGCCAACCGGTTGATTATCTGTACATCGTGTTGGATGGGCTTCTATCGGTGACCGATAGTCGATTGGAAGATCGGGAGTTGGCCCAATTGGGAGCCGGGGAAATGGTGGGCGAGATGTCCTTTATTGACGCCGCGCCGCCCGGAGCCACGGTAACGGCGCTGCAAGACTCAACGGTTTTGGCTATTCCCCGCGTGCAGTTATCACACAAGTTAGCGCAGGACCCGCGTTTTGCCGCCCACTTTTACCGGGCCATTGCCACCTTTCTCTCGGATCGGCTGCGGGCCACGGTGGGCCAGTTAGGCTACGGTGATGGTGCGGCCCCGGATGAAGAGGCGATCGCTGTCGATGAGCTGGATGATAACGTGCTGGACAATATTCACCTGGCCGGAGATCGCTTTGAGCGGATGTTACAGCAATTTATGAGAAGGTAGATTTATGATTCAAACAGACAAGAAGAAGATATTTCGTCAGGCCGCATTAGAACGCCTGTCATCACCCGAAGAGCTTGACCAATTAATGCAGGTGACAACACCCAAAGGGTGGCTGGCCCTTTTTGGATTGGCGGGTCTTTTAGCGGTTGCCCTTATTTGGGGGATTTTTGGCAATGTGCCTACGAAGATCATGGGGCAGGGTGTTTTACTTAATGCCGGAGGCGTAACCCCGGTATCGGCCCTTATCTCCGGACGCATTCGCAACATTTATGTAAAAACCGGCGATGTTATTCCCGAAGGCAAAACCATTGCCCGCATCACCGCTGATGACGGTGAACGCGAGCGGGTCACCAGTCCGCAGGCCGGTCGGGTGTTGGAAATTAGAGCCGCCGCCGGCACGGTGATCAACGCCGGTAGTCCCATCATCAGCCTGGGGCCGTCCGACCAAACGACCGATGCCCTGGAGGCCATGATCTATGTGCCGGCGGCTGAAGGCAAGAAGATTCAACCCAACATGCGGGTTGAGCTAACGCCGTCGACGGTTGAGCGGGCCGAGGCTGGCTTCATTCCGGGTCGGGTGGTGACGGTCAGCGAACTGCCGGTTACCCCGGAAGGGATGCAGAAATCGGTAGGGAGCGAAACGCTGGCCCAGCAGTTGGGAGCCAGTGAGGCCATGATCGAAATACGCGCCCTGTTGGAAAACGATCCCACCTCGACCAGCGGCTATCGTTGGTCGTCAAAAGACCCGCAAATCGTGATCGAAAACGGCACGCTGTCATCGGTGCAGATTGTTGTTGAAGAACGGCGTCCGATTAGTTTGATACTGCCCTGGTTAAAGCAGACGGTTTCCGGGCCGTTGTTTGAGGAATAAATAGGCCTGTTCAGCCAGGAATGCTGGTATTAATAGGCGAAGGCTAAGAAAAAAGCAACAAAGTCTGCCGATTTATAGAGGTTACGGCGGCTGAACCTGAATTTGTCCACCTTAGCCTTAGCCTCAGCCTTAGCCTTTTTTACGTCAAAGCTTGCGACTGAATAGGTACCAATAAAGAAGAGACTTATTACTGTGACAAAAGACCAACCAACACCCCAAAAGGAACAGCCCAAAGATCGGGTCAAAACGCCGACCCTGCTCCAGATGGAAGCGACCGAATGTGGTGCCGCCTCATTAGGCATTGTGATGGCCTATCATGGTCGCTTTGCGCCTCTGGAAGAGCTGCGCGAAGAGTGTGACGTAACCCGCGACGGCAGCAAGGCCAGTAATGTGCTTAAAGCCGCGCGGAAATACGGTTTTGTCGCCAAAGGGTTTCGAAAGGAGCCAGGCAGCCTGGCCCAAATTGATCCGCCGATGATTGTCCATTGGAACTTTAACCATTTTTTGGTGCTGGAAGGCTTTAAGGGCGACCAGGCTTATTTGAACGATCCGGCGGTTGGGCCAAGAGTGGTTTTACGAGAAGAGTTTGAGCAGGCCTTCACCGGCGTGGTCTTGACCTTCCAGCCCGGCCCCGATTTTGAGCCGGGCGGTGAGCGCCTCAATGTGGTCCGGTCGCTCAAGCAGCGGTTGCAGGGATCACGGATAGCTCTGATTTACATTATCCTGACCGGGTTACTGCTGGTTATTCCCGGTTTGGCTATTCCGGCTTTCACCCGCATCTTTATCGATGAGATTCTGATTAACGGTCTCAATGATTGGATGAAGCCGCTGCTGATCGGCATGGGCTTTACCGTTTTAATCAATGCCGGGTTGACCTGGCTGCGGGAGTATTACCTGCTGCGCACGGAGACGAAGCTGGCGCTCAGTACAGCCAGCACCTTTTTCTGGCATGTCTTTCGGCTGCCGATCCAGTTTTTTACCCAGCGTTACGCCGGTGAAGTCGGTTCGCGGGTGGCGCTCAACGATAAAGTGGCGCAACTGCTGTCGGGGCAACTGGCCACAACCGCGGTTAGTATTGTGACGGTTGTCTTTTTTGCGCTGGTGATGTTTCAGTACGATGCCGTGCTCACCATTATCGGCATCCTCATTGTGTCGTTGAACATTATAGCCCTACGCTACTTCTCACGTAAGCGCAGCGACGGGAACCAACGGCTGCTGCAAGAGCGGGGTAAATTGTTGGGCACAGCCATGGGCGGGCTGCAAACGATTGAAACCCTAAAGGCTTCAGGCACCGAGTCCGATTTCTTTGCGCGCTGGGCCGGTTATCATGCCAAAACCATCAACGCCCAGCAGAAACTGTCGGTTCAAACCCAATTGCTGTCAACCGTGCCCACGGTGCTGACGGCGCTCAATACCGCCGCCATTTTGGGCCTGGGCGGCCTGCGGGTGATGGACGGGGTGTTGAGTATTGGCGAGTTGGTGGCCTTTCAAAGTTTGATGGCCAGCTTTGTCGCGCCCTTTAATGACCTG
>JAGRBZ010000070.1 GCA_020433805.1 Anaerolineae bacterium | reverse complement strand
GAGACCAGTCCAGTATCTTTGACCCTTTAAAACCATCGGTCAGCCGGGTAACGGTGGAGGTATCTTCATCGAACGCTACAATAAAGAGTTCTCCGGCTTTATTCCAATGGCTGTTATTGGTGCCAAAAAAGAGGAAGCGGTTGCTGACGTTTGCGACAGAGGATGGCTCGCTAGCCGTTGGCGCGTTTGCCGTTGGCTCACTCTCGTCTGCCGGGGGTGTTGCCGTTGCTGTCGCCGCTGCGGTGGTAGGGGTTGGCGTTATGGCCGGCTCGCCGTCAGCTAGAACGTCGCGGCGGCTGCTGAAATTAACCTGCCGCGAGTTGAACCCTTTTTCGTAAGACCCTTCACATTGCGCAAAGGCGTTGGCTTCTTCCACGCTGCCAATTGAGTCGCCGTCGAGAAGGACATTGCAGCCGATGGTCCCTTCATCCGTGGCATTGCTGACCGACATCGAAAATGAGTCTTGGCTGCCCGCGCTAACTTCTACTGCCCACGGCAGCGAGACCGTTTCAATTTGTGTTTCGCCGCTGCTGTCGACGTAGCTGACCTCAGCCTGCTCGGCCGAGCCGGTGGCCTGGTAGGTCAACTGACTGCCGCAGGCCGCTAACATGCCGGAAATCATAATAGCAATTAACGTAATGGGTAAGTAGTCTGAAAAGTGTTTGAGCATTCCTCTCTCCGTTTCTGGTATAGACAATTTAACGTTGCCTTTGCTGTCGCCGGTCACTTTCGGAGATGCCAGATAACCGCTGGGGAGAGGTTATCTGTCCTCGGCTCCCCATCTTCTTGCCTCCAAATTTAGACCCGTTCCTAAGCCACTTCAGCCTCTTCCAACACCTTAACGATATGGTCATGATTGACCGTCCCCCATTGCGCGATCATATCGAGAATGGGTTTTAGCGTTTGCCCAAATTCCGTTAAGGAATATTCAACCTTAGGTGGAACTTGAGGATAAACTTTGCGGTCGACCAGGCCGTCCTTTTCCAGATCACGCAGTTGTTGAGTCAGCATTTTGGCCGTAATATCGGGCATCTGGCGTCTAAATTCGCCAAAGCGCAGCACGCCCTGTTGATGAAGCTTCCACAAGATGCGCGGCTTCCATTTTCCGCTCAACAATTCTAAGCCGGTTTCAACCGGACAGACGTGTATTCGGTTATGTGAAAGGCCCATAATAGTTTCCTTTTGGGTACTACGTTACAAAAAAGTGCATACTTCACAAGTGTATACCGGGATGTTAAACTGTCAAAAATAGGATAGAGCTACTTTAAGAGATAATGCGATGATCACAAAGGTCGATGCGCCAAACGATGTCCTCAAAGGCAAGATTCCCTTTTTAGCGATGGTGCTGGTTGTTCTGTTTCGCTATATTTTTCTGGCGCAGGCCGTCACCCATGATGTGATATACGCGGCGATTTCCATCTATCTGTTGCTTGGCGGCATCTTCGTACCGATATACGGTATTTTAGAGTCGTTATGGCCAGGCTCTTTTGTTGATGGGGCCACACCTGATGCGCCGATTGTGTAGCAGCAGTTAATCTATTTCAGTTACGTGTCGCTCACCACAGCCGGTTACGGCGACTTCTTACCGGTCTCATGGTGGGCTTGCTCCATCGCCAGCGCCGAAACCGTCATTGGCGTTTTATACCTGGCTATTCTCATGGCGCGGTTGGTAGGATTGTTTTCGCAAAAAGAGTAGACAGTTCGAGGTGCCAGTCACGTGTTGGCGATAAATCAGCATTTGAGTAGCGCAAACAGATTGATTTAGGATTGAAAAACAAATAACTTCGGTATGTCATTTCGAGCGAATAGCGAGAAATCCCTACGGAGTCGCTTTGCTAACAGCCATCACAGGGATTTCTCCGCCTTCGGCTACGAAATGACATGCCTTAAAATGCGGATGTTATTTCTTTCCCATTCCTTAATATGTTCAAGTGAATATCACCTTTGTAACTACGTAAGCCAAAAAGGAGAAATATTATGAAAATCGCAATACTTGGTACGGGGAATGTTGGGGCTACGCTCGGTAGAAAGTGGGCCGGCAAGGATCACGAGGTTATCTTTGGTGTGCGCGATGTCAGCGCAGGCAAGCATCAAGCTTTGCTGAACACAATAAAAAACGGGCAGGCAACTATCGCACCTATGGTTGAAGCGGCTGAGGCTGCCGAAGTGATCGTTATGGCGCTGCCTGGTTCCGTCGTCCCGGAGATCGTGGTCGGGTTAAGCCCCGCCCTCAGTGGCAAGATTATTGTTGATGCCACAAACCACGTTTCAGCATCGGACATGAGCAGCTTAAAGACTCTGGGCGTAGCTGTGCCAAATGGCAAACTGTTCCGGGCTTTTAATACGTTGGGCTGGGAAAATTTTGAGACGCCAGAGTTAGGCGGGACGCAGATCGATCTGTTTTACTGTGGCGAACCGGGAGCGGCTCAAGAAATAGTCGAGCAATTGATTGCGGATGTGGGGCTGCGCCCGATTTACATCGGCGATCTTGATAAGGTATCTGTTTTAGATGCGCTAACGAGACTGTGGTTTACGCTGTCCTCGCAACAGGGGTACGGCCGCCGGTTGGCGTTCAAGATGTTAACTGCGTAACGTTACTTTTTGGGATACTCGTTTTTGCGGAACTTTCTCATCGCCTTGTTGATGCCTTTATATTTACGCTTGTTAGCCGAGGCTGAGTGTTTATCATTCTTGCTTTCTAAGTAGGCCATCTCTTTGCCTAACTTGACGAAATTATCATACCGTTCCGCCGAGAGTTCGCCGTTTTCAACAGCAGCCAGCACAGCACAGCCCTTCTCGTGGGTGTGGCTGCAATCGGGAAAGTGGCACTCTGTAGCGAGTTGCACAATCTCGGCAAAAGCGTCATCCAGTGCCTGATCCGAACTCCAAAGCTGCATTTCGCGCATGCCCGGCGTGTCAATAAGCAGCGATCCGTTGGGTAGAGCAATCAGCTCGCGATGCGTGGTCGTGTGTCGCCCTTTGGCATCAACCTCGCGCACCGAGCCGGTTTTCATAATCTCCGCTTCGGCCAGGCTGTTAATCAACGTGCTCTTACCCACGCCGGACGACCCCACAAAAGCGTACGTTGAGCCGGGGAGCAGCCTGCTGCGCAACGCGGCGATACCCTGACCGGAGGTAGCGCTGGTTAAGAAAACCGCAACATCAGGGGCGATGACGCCGACCTGCTGCTGTTTTTGCTCCGGGTCGGGACACAGATCGGCTTTGTTCAGCACCACAACCGGCTCGATGCCGCCCTCGCGTACCATCACCAGATAGCGTTCCAAACGCCTCAAATTGAAATTGTCATCCAACCCTTGCACCAAAAAAGTGGTGTCGATGTTCGTGGCAATGACCTGCTCTTGCATCTTCTTGCCGGCTACCTTGCGCGAGAACTTGGTGCGTCGAGGCAGCACATCGTGAATGATGCCCTTTTGCTCACCCTCGAACATCGACAGCACCACCCAATCGCCCACCTTGGGCAAATCTGACGGATTGTCGGTCATGTAGAGCAGCTTGCCGGTTACTTCAGCATCGCACTCGCCGTCAGCAGTCAATACAAAGTAGCGCTCTCGATGTTCGACGGCAACGCGGCCCGCCGTAAAACCGGAGCCTGCGTAAGGCGCAAATGCCTCGGCCCATTCCGGCTGCCAGCCGTATTTTTCAAGCGATTGATCAGGTATGGGTGAAGTTGGTTTCATCATACTGTGATGATACTCCCGAATTAAAAATGAACAAAAAATATGTGCCTTTTATATACCTTTCTCCTTACCGTGTTTTTGTCGAGCCGACTAACCTGCGGGTACAATTCTTTTTGCCTATTTTATTCATAAGGAGGCTTTTGAAATGGAATTAAAAGTTGCCGAACCTACGGATGTACATGTCCTGCTGCCGCTGGTGCGCCACTATCACGCATTCGAGCAGATCGAAATGTCTGATGCGGATCGGTTCAAGGCGTTTTCGCCGCTGCTGGGGGAAAATTCGCTGGGCCAAATCTGGCTTATCTTTTCCTCCGAGCAGGTGGTTGGCTATATCGCGCTGTGCTATGGCTACAGCATCGAGTTTGGTGGCCGGGATGCGTTTGTCGATGAATTCTTTATCGAGGCTCCGGCTCGCGGGCAGGGGCTTGGGCGGTCAGTGTTAGACGCGATTAAGTCCGAAGCGGCGAAACAGGGTATCGTGGCGCTTCATCTGGAGGTTGCCCGAACTAATCGGCGGGCGAAAGCACTTTATGCCCATTTAGGCTTTGAGGCCCGCGATCATTTTCATCTGATGTCTTGCTTCCTTTAGGAAGTTGCTTTGAAGATGGAAATTTACAGATTTATCCCCAAATTTATACGGATAGTCACAGATTCTTATATAAATCTGATAATAGTAGGATATGCTGTCTCTATCTTTGGATCCTAATGGATTTTATTCATTACTAAATGCCCAAAATCTATAATTCTGGTAAGATACCACAATTAAACATCAATTCACTATCGACCATTCACCCCGTTTTGAAGGCTAAGGCTAAGGCTGAGGCTAAGATTAACTAGCCATAACCATCCAACACTCCATCCAACAAACCAACCATTACCATAACCATCCAACGGAGGAATTATGCAAACGGTAAATTTACTGAGCAAACGGGCTTATCTAACGCCCGACCGTGAAGCGTTAGTCTTCATCGGCACGGGTGCGCCGCAGCGCTATACCTACGCCGAACTCAACGCCCGGGCTAATCAATTGGCCAATTGGTTCCACGATGAATTCGGCATCCGCAAGGGAGACCGCGTTTCGATTTTGGCCCAAAACGCTATGGCCTATATCGATTGCTTTTACGGATTAGCTAAACTGGGCGCTGTTTTCGCACCGCTCAACTGGCGGCTGGCTGCCAACGAACTGCGCTACATCATCAACGACTGCGAGCCGAAGGTGCTTATCGTCGGCCCGGAATTTACGGATGTCGTCGCCGAACTTCGCCCGGATACTGACATCGACCATTACATTACTTTGGAGGACGCCGCGCTGGAAGACGCCATCCCTTACGAAGCAACCCTGGCGCAAGCCTCCGCTGCCGAACCCCCATCGCCACCGCTGGACGATGACGATACCTGGGCCATTCTCTATACCTCCGGCACCACCGGCCGTCCTAAAGGGGCAATGATCCCGCATCGGCAGGTGGTCTACAACTGCATCAACACTATCGCCAGTTGGGGGCTGACCGAATACGACGTTTCACCGGTTTATACGCCGCTTTTCCACGCCGGTGGGCTGTTTGCTTTTTTAACCCCACTGCTTTACGTGGGCGGGCGAGTCATTGTGACCCGTGCGTTTGAGTTAGAAGAGTCGGTGCAAATTATCGACGAGGAGCGCTGTACGGTTATCCTCGGCGTGCCAACCATCTTTCAAATGTGGATGAATACCGCCGCGTTTACCGAAGCCAGCTTTGAGAGCGTGCGCTTCTTTATCAGCGGCGGCGCACCGCTGCCGGAGTCGCTGGTAGAAAGTTGGGTGGCGGCTAAAGGTGGCATCTTTCGACAGGGCTACGGTCTAACCGAGGTCGGGGCCAACTGTTTCTCGATGACCGATGAGGAGTCGGTGACGAAGCTCGGTTCCGTCGGTAAACCGATTTTTCACAGCCGCATGCGCCTGGTCGATGCCGGTGGCAACGACGTGCCGGTCGACGAGGTTGGCGAACTGATCATCGCCGGGCCGCACGTCTGCACCGGCTACTGGCGCAACCCCGAAGCCACTGCCGCCTCCATTAAGGACGGCTGGTTTCACACCGGCGATATGGCCCGTATAGATGAAGACGGCTTTTTCTACATCGCCGGTCGCTTCAAAGATATGGTCATTAGCGGTGGCGAAAATATCTACGCTGCCGAAGTCGAGGCCGTTTTCCGCGAGCACCCCGCCGTCGCCGAAGCCGCGCTCATCGGCAAGCCGCACCCGCAGTGGGGCGAGGTTGGGGTGATGATTGTGGTGCTCCAGTCGAGCCAATCGGCCACTGAGGAAGCACTGCAAGCATTCTGCGGTCAACATTTAGCGCGTTACAAAATCCCTAAAGAGGTTATTTTCACTGACGCACTGCCTTATTCGCCATACGGTAAGGTGATGAAGACAGAGTTGAAAGAAAAATTTGTTGGGTAGGTGAAGTCTAGGAAAATTTACCACAGAGAACACAAAGAAGGCACAGAGTTCACAGAGTTTCTTTGTGATCTCTGCGTTTCTCTGTGCCCTTTGTGGTGAAAGTTTTTTTTGCGTAGTTGCATCAAGCATTATGAACTAAGGAGTATTGTAAAATGAGTATACCAACTTTACCTGGTATTACGGCCAGATCAATAACGACCGACCGCATTACAACGCGTGTTTTATTCTCCGGCCCTGACGATGGCATACCGGTGCTGTTTTTGCACGGTAACGTCTCTTCAGCAACGTGGTGGGAAGAGGTGATGGTCACCCTGCCGCCCGGCTTTCGCGGGATTGCTCCCGACCAGCGCGGCTTTGGCGAGGCTGATCCCAACAAAAAGATCGATGCTACGCGCGGTGCGGGTGATTTAGCCGATGATGCCGTGGCTCTGCTCGATCAACTGGGCATCGAGCAAGCACATATCGTCGGCAATTCTTTAGGCAGCGTTGTTGTGTGGCGGCTGCTGATGGATTGCCCTGAACGTTTTCTAACCGCCACGCAAGTTTCGCCCGGTTCGCCTTATGGCTTCGGCAGTGTCAAAGGCATCGAAGCAACACCCTGTTACGATGATTTTGCCGGTTCCGGCGGCGGATTAGCTAACCCGGAACTGCTCAAACGGATGGCCGCCGGCGACCGCAGTGCCGATAGCATGTTTTCGCCCCGTTCGGCCTTTAGGATGCTGGTGGTCAAGCCGCCCTTTATCCCGGCCCGTGAGGATGCTCTGATAGACGCGATGCTGGCCACGCATTTGGGTAACCAGGATAGTCCGGGCGATTTTGTGCCATCGCCCAACTGGCCGTATGTGGCTCCGGGCCGATGGGGCGCGGCCAACGCGCTCTCGCCGAAATATGTCGATGACGTAAAGCGCCTATACGCTGCAAAACCCAAAGTGGATGTACTCTGGATACGCGGTAGCCACGATTTAGCCGTATCCAACAACGCCGCCTCCGATCCGGCAACTGTCGGTGCGGCCGGTCTGCTGCCCAATTGGCCCGGCCCGGATGTCTACCCCCCTCAGCCCATGATCGACCAAACGCGCGATGTGCTGGAAAAATACGCCGCCGGCGGTGGTTCGTATAGAGAAGTGGTTATGCAAGGTACCGGTCACGTGCCCTACATCGAGAAATTGGATGAATTTAATACGCTGTTGCATGCACAATTGGTTGGATAGGTGGAGAGTTGGTTAGATAGTTGGGTAGTTGGTTGGTTTTGATCCGAGAAGCAACTAACTATCCAACCAATCGACCAACAAACCATCCATCAAACCCACTCTCCAATCCTCAGCATCCTCTCAGCTTTTTCTTAAATACTTTTCACAAATATGAGCGAAAATGGCGATAAAGTTTTGTTAGCAAAGGGCCGCTTGCTGGAAGCGGCTTTGGAGCTATGCTATATAATGGAAGGTCAAATACATTTGCCTGCTCATTATGCGCTTTTATAGTAGTGACCATATTATAAAATCTTACAACTTATAAGGAGAAGAAGACCCCATGCTAGTAAGAATAATCATTGTAACGATGTTGGCGCTCACATTAGCAGCCTGTAGCAACAGCGAACCGGCCCCGCCGACCGTAACCCCCCTCCCGGCCACTGCAGCCGCGCCGACGGACGCTCCCGTAGTTGAGGAAGCACCTGTAACCGAAGAACCCGTAGCCGAAGCGCCGATTCCAACTGAGGAAGTAGCCGAAGCGGCTGTTCCCACTGAAGAAGTCATGGCTACCGAGGAAGCTATCAGTGAAGCACCCACCACCGAACCGGCTCCCACTGAGGAAGTGGTAGAAGAGATCATCGTCAACACCAAACTTAACCTCAACGAGGCCGACGGTGATGCGTATCTGGCCGCAATCCCCAATTTTAGCAACCGCATGGTGCGCGAATTTTTAGAATACCGCCCCTACATCAGTATCCAACAGTTTCGCCGTGAAATCGGCAAATATGTCGATGAAGCCCAAGTTGCTGAGTACGAACAGTATGTCTTTGTTCCGGTTGATGTCGATGAGTCCGACGCGGCTACCCTTCAGCAGATACCGGGTGTTGATGAGACACTCGCCAATGAGCTGATGTCGGCCCGACCCTTTGGATCAAACCAGGCTTTTCTGGCGGCACTATCCGAGCATGTTTCGGCTGCTGAAGCGGCTGTGGCCGAGAGTTATTTGGTGAGCCAATGAGTGCGGAAACCATTCTGGATCGACTGCGGCTGTTTTTGTTGGGCTTAACCGCTTTCACCTTTGCCGGTACGGTTGTCGAACTGTGGTTCACCAATCATATGGAAAGTGCGGTGCAGTTGATCCCGTTTGTGTTGTCCGGGTTGGGATTGGTCGCGATTGGGGCTGCCCTTGTCGTCCCGCAGCGAGCCACTTTGCTTGCTTTGCGCGTAGTGATGGGTTTAGCAGCGCTGGGGAGTATGTTTGGTATCTATGAGCATATCGAGCATAATTTAGCTTTTGAATTAGAGATTCGACCCAACGCCACCGTGGGTCAAGTGTTCTTTGAAGCGCTCGGCGGAGCTAGCCCCCTGTTAGCACCCGGCATTCTGGCCCTGGCCGCGATTTTGGCTCTGGCGGCGACTTATTATCATCCCGGTCTGAAACGACGTTAGAAGTGAGGCAACGATACATACTGCATTCGATCCCCAAATGGGATCGAATGCAGTATGTATCAGCTTTTGAATAAGGAGGAGAATAGATGAAGAGATATAACTCTATTTCGTTTGGTTTTGCTCTAGCAAGTCTGATGTTAGGGGTGACGGGCTGTACATCGTCCCCACCCCCACCCCCAATAGCGGTTGAAGACACGGTGGTAGCAGAAGCCCCAATCGAAGCTACGGTTGAACCGACAGATGTGCCTGTGCTCGAAGAACCAACAGCAACTCCACCTCCGCTTGATCCTACGGCTACATCCATTCCAGCCGAACCGACAGACTCCGATGGTGTCGCTGTTGCCGAAACCGAAGAGGCAGCCGCCGAGGATGTATCGCCTGATGCCGAGGTTGAGTCTCCTGCTACTGATGAACTTATCGCCGTTGCAACAATCGACGTGACCTATTTTACCCCGGCCCAGACGGAAGGCCCCTACTATCCGGTTGAAAAACCGGTCGACCAAGATAACGATTTGACCAACGTGGCGGGTGCAGCCGGTTCGCCGGCCGGTCAAGTGATTGAATTTACCGGCACTGTCTATGATGCCACCGGCACGCCCATCGAGGGTTTAACCGTTGAAATCTGGCAGACCGATGACAACGGTGTTTATCTTCACCCCAACGATCCCGGCACCGAACAGCGGGATCGCAATTTTCAATTCTATGGTGAGTCCACAACCGGGGCCGACGGACGTTACAGTTTTCGCACTATCCTTCCCGGCCATTACGAACCGCGTCCGCGCCACATCCACGTTAAAATAAAGCAGGGTGAGCAAGAACTGATGACCACGCAAATCTATTTTGATGGCGATCCGACGTTAGCGAATGACGGCGTCTTTTTAGACGGGGGGAGTGAAAATGAGCATTTGGTGATGCGGATGGAACCGGGCCAAGATGCAAACGGCAATTCCATCTTGGTCGGAGAACACGATATTATCTTAGATGTGGAGTTATCAAGCTCATAACGCGATAAGTCAGAGATTAAAAAATTCAAAACGACCAAAAAACTCAGTGAACTCTGCGCTTGGTAGCTCTGCCCAAAATCGTGGTAGCGTTAGAACCCAGGTTTTTCTTGAACATGAGACCGACAAAGGCTTCTATGGGTGCTCAATAGGGCAACATGCTTACCATTTAGGCAAAAACCTGGGTTCTTTATCACGTTCCACGGTTTAATGTTGTGCTACCAAGCGCCTTCTTTGCGCTCTCTGTGGTAAAAATATTCCCGTGGGGCTTTCTTCAATCGGCCAAAAACGCCCCGTACCGAGCCAGAATAGTATCCCAGGAAGCGTGGAAGATATGCTTTCGCTGCCACCACAATTTCCCAATCAACTCTGGGCCGCGATGGATTAGATCAACCCGCGTTGTCTTTGTATCAAGGGCCAGAAATGACACCTCCACTTTTGAAGGGATTTTTGGTCCGCTGCCCAGATACCATGAGAAAGTCAGGTAAGTAGGCGGCTCCCATACCTCAACCAGGCCCCATTGGTGCTCAACGCCTTCTGTTGTGCGTTCGTAGAAACGTCCGCCCACCCGGCTTTCGATGAATACCTGCGTGTGGGGATCACCGCTGAGCGAATGGCTGGTCGGCCACCAAGCGTGAAGCTGTTCCGTCCATACCTGGAACGCCCGCTCGATATTGACCGCCACGGTGATCGATTTGGTGACGGTGCGTTCGCCATCAGTTTTGTTCATAACGTATCCTGGCTCAACTCTTCCGCCGCACGTTTGAAACGCTCCAGCGCCTCGTCCCAAAACATATCTAAATACAACGTTAAATCGCGGAAGGCAGCAGGCCTGAGGTGAAAGATATTGCTAACCCCCTTTTCTTGATGTGTAACTAACCCCGCTTCCTGCAAAATACGCAGGTGTTTGGATACCGCCGGACGGCTAATCGGCAGTTGCTCGGCCAGAGTGCCGACCGGTTGCGGCTTTTCGCGTAATAGCATGACAATATCGCGGCGAATTTGGTTGCCCAGGGCATCGAGCATCTGATCGGCAGTGGGGGCTGGTGTCATCACGATATTTATCACACTCCTTCTGCGCGACTCTTCAGCCCCGCCGCAAACTGCTCGAACGCAGTAGACAGATCGGGCAGCGATCGGCCTATCAGCGGCAGCAGCGGTCCGCTGAAAATTTCTCGAACCGTAAAGGTGATGCTGTCGTTGTCATTGGGAACTAACGTAAACATACGCTCGCCTTTAAACAAGCCCAGCGGCATTCCGCCCGACCACGTCATCTTTTGCTTTGGTACAAACTCCGTTACGGTTACCGGAAAAGCGCGACCCGGACTTAACTTGGTGTAGGCCGTAATTTTCTCACCCGGCGCAATCTGTCCCTCAATGCGCTCTACATTGGGGTCCCACTCCGGGTAACTGGCGGCGTCTGTTAAAATTTGCCAAATCGTTTCCGGCGAAGCCGAAATCGTGGTGGTTGCGCGATACTCCTTCATTGAATATGCTCCTTTCACTGTTCCAACGAAGCCTCAAAATTTACTTTGAGCACTTATATTTTTGCAAAGCAACCTTTGTTGCTCCCGATAGGGGATTGGATTTGGTAACCGTGAGGTTACGATAGAGTGATTGATATGGTAACGAATAGGTTACCAATTGTCAAATTGTTCCTTTCTCAAGATATGTGTGAATTGCTCCCATCAATTTCACAAAATTGGCTTCATCTGCAATAATACTATAAGCTGTACCGTTATATGCTTCTCTTCAGTTCTGTCGACCACTCCACAACCGATTTGCACGATATTTTTAGTCTGTCTGACCATAAAGTATTCATGAATGTTACCCATCGTGCTGTCGACATTGTTTGAGGAGTACCACTGAGCATACCTTCAATTACCGTAAAAAATGCTCATTCGTGAAAAACCAATGAGCGTAGTTGAAAAGTAACAAATCATGAATCCTATGGAGTGACTCGTGAAAGGTGATGACCGCCTGGAGAAAGAAAAAAAAGAAAAGCCGAGCCGTTGGCGCTTGGTTGTGATTATCATCAGTATTTTAGTGGTAAGCACAATGGGGCTGATATTACTCAGCGAACGTTCTGCCGTGAGAGCCGAAGCCTCTACCTTACCGGCATTGGCGACGATGATTGAAGATAACCAGATAACAGGCTTAACCATTCGCGGCGATCTTATTACGGCGGAAACCTTTGACGGCAAGCTGCTTAGCGCCCGCAAAGAATCAAGCGTCAGTGCTTTTGAGTCGTTTCAACTGTTGGGTGTCTCCTCCGAAACGTTAAAATCAATTCCCAGCGTGGTCGAAGACAGCCGGGGCGGTCCCGCCAGCTATGCCGGTTTAATTATCACGATGATCCCCTTGATCCTAATAGGCTTTTTTGTGGTGATGGCCGTTCGACAGGTGCAGCGCGGTGGTGGTGGTGGTATGGGCATGGGTGGCGGTTTTCCTGGCCAGGTTGGCCGCAGCAATGCCCGTATGGTTTCAGCCAATGCCAAGGAAAACGAAACGACCTCCGAGCGGCCACAGGTAACATTTGATGATGTAGCCGGAGCCGAGCAAGCCAAATTTGAACTGCAGGAAGTGGTCGAGTTTCTCAAAGAGGCAGACAAGTTTTTGAAGCTGGGTGCCCGAGTGCCGCGCGGGGTTTTGATGGCCGGCCCACCCGGCACAGGTAAAACGTTGATGGCTAAAGCGGTGGCTGGGGAAGCCGGTGTTCCCTTTTTTCATATTTCCGGCTCTGAATTTGTTGAAATGTTTGTTGGAGTTGGTGCGGCTCGTGTGCGTGACCTTTTTAAGAAAGCGAAGGAGCAATCTCCGGCTGTGGTTTTCATCGACGAGATCGATGCGGTTGGTCGTCGTCGGGGAGCCGGTCTAGGCGGTGGCAACGATGAACGGGAGCAAACGCTGAATCAAATTCTCGTGGCGATGGACGGCTTCGACACCGACACCAACGTTATTGTGGTCGCTGCTACCAACCGGCCTGATATTCTCGATCCGGCCTTGCTGCGACCCGGTCGATTTGACCGTAAGATTGTGCTTGATTTACCGGATGTTGAAGCTCGTGAAGCTATTCTCGATGTCCACACCCGTGGCAAGCCGTTAGACGACGGTATCTCACTTTCTGATCTGGCGAAGTTAACACCCGGTTTTGCCGGAGCTGATCTAGAAAATTTGGCAAATGAAGCCGCTATCCTGGCCGCTCGGCGCAATCGGACGACGATTGGCGAGTTGGAGTTCCAAGATGCCATCGAGCGCATCATTGCCGGCCCTGAGCGCAAAGGGAACTTCCTCTCGAAAGACGAACGTAAGGTTATTGCCTATCACGAGGCCGGTCATGCCGTGGTTATGCATCATACCGAAGAGAGCGACCCGGTTCATAAGGTCAGCATCATTTCGCGGGGAATGGCGTTGGGGTATACCATGCCGCTGCCGGAAAATAATCGTCAACTGCGCAGCCGCGAGGCATTTGTTAGCGAAATTGTAAGTTTGCTGGGCGGTCGAGCTGCTGAAGAGATTGTCTTTAAGCGGATTACGACCGGCGCGTCCAATGATTTAGAGCGAGCCACCCGATTGGCTCGTGCGATGGTCACCCGTTTAGGGTTTAGCCAAAATTTGGGGATGCGCACCTTTGGCGAAGAACAAGGCAATCCCTTTTTGGGTAGTTTGGGCGAAACACGCGACTACAGTGAGGAAAAGGCTCAAGCCATCGACCAGGAGATGGATACCATTATCCACGCTGCTTATCGGCAGGCCAAAGATATTCTTACTGAGCAGCGCTCTAAGCTCGATGCCTTAGCAGAGGCTTTGCTTGAAGAGGAAACCATCAACCGCCCGCAGTTTGAACAGTTGATGGCTTCCTAATTTATCGTTCTTAAACTTACAGCGTCGGTTCGCCAATGCCGCCGAAGGTGCAATTAGCGCCCGGTTCGGGGTAGAAAGGACCGCGCTGGTAGCGGTCGAGGAATGCTTCCAGCCGCTCGTCATTGACATCATCTAAGGTCAACTGAACACGCCAGGCCGTAGCCACCAGAGGCGACTCCAGGTCTGGTTCGGGCGAGAGAATGATCATTGCTTCACCCTGAGCGGAGCGCTGCTGGCGCACCACGCTGCGTAGCTGTTCAACATCTTCTTCCGGTAAGTCCGGTTGGTAAGTTAACCACACCGCTCCATGTTCCATCGAGTGGATGGCGTTTTCAGGCCGTACCGGCTCGTCGTAAATGCCACACAATTGCCAGACCGGGTTATGGGGGCCGCCGGCGGGTATAACTTCGTTATAATCGACGTTTCCATCAACGTGAGTTTGCTCAAGCTCGGGAAAAATTTCTAAGCCTTCAATGCCGCTGTTGGCGATGGCTTGTCCATTGTAGCCCAAGTAAAAAAGCCCGATAACCACAAGCGCAAGAATCACACCACCAACAGCGAACCAAACATAATACATGTTATTTTTCTGTTGCGCATTGGCTCGGCCAGTTCTTTTACTTTTGGGCAGGCGAGTCGATTTTTTGCCCATACACTTCTCCTCATTTTAGTTGGTTTCGGCGGCTAACTTCTCATCAATGATTTCTTGGAAAACATCAAACGGTTGCGCACCATTAACAAATAGGCCGTTGATCAAAAAGCCGGGTGTCCCCCGCAGCCCTAAGGCCTGAACGGTTTGTGACTCTTTTGAGATTTGCAGGCTGTAGCGGCCCGACGATAAGCACTCCTGAAAAGCCGAAGTGTCCAACTCAATCTCCCCGGCCAAGCTGACCAGCTTTTCCTGGCTAAGCGTGCTATGGGTTTCCGCCTGATCGGCAAAAACTCGATCATGGAACGCCCAGAAGGCATCCTGTTCAGCAGCACACTCGCTGGCCTCTGCCGCTCGACTTGACTCCGAACCTAATATTGCAAAATGTTTGTAAACAAATTTAACCTTACCGGTTTCGACGTACTCTTCTCGAATCCGACTCAACGAGTCGGCGGCGAAACGCCCGCAGAAACCTCATTTGAAGTCGCTGTATTCCACCAGCGTAACCGGCGCGTTGGGATCGCCCTGAATGTGGCGTGCATCGGCCATAACAAATTCCATGAGGGTGGGAGTTGCAGTGCCGTCGCCGGCAGCTTCCTCCCCATCCTGAACGGCGTTTTGGTTGGCTGCGTTCGGGCTGTTGGGATCAACAGATGAAGCGGGTGCTTGTGCCACCGCACCGCTGTCGGAATTCGGCACCACAGTGACCACTACCTGAACCGGCACATCGCCGATAACCAGCGGTCGCCCGGTTAAGCCCACAAACAAGCCCACAGCAAAAGCAATGGCTAAAGCTGTACCAAAATATACGGGACTTACATTTTGCGTCGGCGGAGTGGGTGGCGCGTGTTGAGGTGGTATCTCTTGCTGAAAATCGTCCATATGCGTTTCCTGTTTTTAATCTTACAGTGTTTAAGAAGTTTATCGATTGCATCAATTTTGTCAAACATTCGAGAAAATAATGTTTTAAGCCCTAACCCGAGCCACCAAAATGGTTAAGTCGTCGTGGAGGTCACTTTGATTTGTAAACTTCATGACGCCCTGAACCAACTGCTGAATAGCTGCGTCAGCGGGAATACCGGACGGCAAGCGAAGCAGTTCGGCTTGTAGCCGATCGAAACCAAACATTTCCGATTGGTCATTCATGGCTTCGACCAGACCATCGCTGCTGAAAATAACCAAATCGTCCGGCTCAAGGTTTACTGAAATAGATTGGTACTGATAATCTTTGGTAGAGCCAAGCGGCAGTCCGCCGATTTCCAACTCTTCGATGTGGTTGTTGCGCCGCAGGTAGGGATAAATAAGGCCGGCGTTGGCTACCGTCAACAGCGATGAATGGTCATCGAGAATAGCATAGCAGCAAGCGACATTCATGTGGTTGGGGGCCAGGCGGGTAGCCAGGTCTTTATTGAGCGTATCAAGCAGCGTTTCGGGACGAATATGAAAAGGGGCGTATACCTCCAGCAGCCCTTCGGCCAGCGTGCCGGTCATGGCGGCCGGTGCGCCTTTGCCGCTAACATCGCCGATAGCGATACCCCGTTTGCCGTCATCCAGTTCGATGTAGGCGTAGAAGTCGCCGGCTACCTCCCGGGCGGGTTGCCAATAAACGGCCAACTCTAACCGGGGCGACTGCGGGAGTTGGGTCGGTAAAAAGCTGGCTTGTATCTGGCTGGCAAGCTTCAATTCCTGCTCCAGACGGTCTTTGTATTCTTGGAGCGACTGCCGGGAAGTAAGCAAATTTTGGGCCATACCGTTGATGGTTTCGCCCAAGAAGGCAATCTCTTTTGGCCCCGCCGGATTCACCCGCCGGGTAAGATCGGTGCCAATCTGGTTTACGTGTTTGATTAACTCGGAAAGGGGATTGGTAATCTTTTTGGTAATGATATAACCGATAACCATGCCTCCGATAAGCATCAGCGGTACAAAAATTGTAACGGCTTTTACGACCAACCCTTCCTGT
Source organism: Anaerolineae bacterium (assembly GCA_020433805.1). GTDB lineage: Bacteria > Chloroflexota > Anaerolineae > 4572-78 > J111 > JAGRBY01. Next base: position 11,765 of record JAGRBZ010000070.1, on the reverse strand, counting down.
TTTTCCGCCTGACGCAGAATAGCGGCGCTGGTATTGCCTTGCGCCAGCCGCAGCCGTTCGATGGCTTTGAGTAGCTCATCTTGGGCTTTTACCCCTTCCGTATCCCACAAAAAGCGGGCCGACTCATCAAATCCATCCTGATAAAGGTGCAGAATTTCACGTTCTTTGTCGCTAAAGGTTTCTTCCGCTTGTTTGACCGCATCAAGGGCATTTAGCTCTTCTGAGGTATGGATGACATCTTCCAGCCGTGTGGAAATATCGGCATAGGCCAGTTGGAAGGTCTGGTAGCTGGCCAGCAAAGTTACGTCTGCCGAGTCGAGGTAACGGCGCAGGGCATCGGTTCGCCGGATAGAGATTAACTCCAGTTCTAGGGTCAATCGATCAACCGTGCTGCGCGTTTTTATAGTTTCACGCTGCCAAACGCTCACATCGTAGGCTATCCGCCCTAACAGGCCGGTTAGCAAAGCCAAGCACAATATAATGCCGAAGCCTGTGCCAATAACTTGTCCAATGCGAACAATTTGAATGCGTTTCATAGATTGCCGTGGCGACTATTGTTGAGGCGGCTGGTTTTCGTGAATAATGCGTTCTATTTCAGGTAAGGCGTCCTGAAGCGCCTCGGCGGCCGGTTGATCGCCCTGCCACACCGGAACCAGAACCTCTTCGTTCAACAGGTTGACAATCTCATTGGCTCCGGGAAAGGCCGGATCGGCCTCGCCAATTTCAACCTCTTCTAAAAAGATGTGAATATCATAGGAAGCACGTGGTTTCATAAAAATTTCAGACTCGGCCACGGAACGCCGGGAGGGAACAGCTACACCGGCTTCGGTGAAGATAGCCTGGCCTTTGGGGCTGCCCAAAAATTTAAGAAAGGTCCACGCTTCATCGGGGTGTTCGGTACTGTCTGCAATAAAGTACCCGGCTCCGGCGGCTAAGTTGGCCGCTCTTTCTTTGCGTGGTAAACCGACCACGTCCCACTCGAAGTTGTCAATTTGCGAAAAGGCCGGCACCAGCGCGTGATTGCCAAAGACCATGGCTACTTTTTCTTCTTGAAATAGTCGGGCAAGTTCCTCGGAACTCTTGAGAACTTCATAAGGCGGCGTGACCTGATCCTCATTGGTTAGATCGGCCAGAAATTGTACGGCCTCACCGGCTGAGGGTTCGCCTAGAAACGAGCGGGACGGGAAAAGTTTATCGTCAAAAACCGGGTTATTATTTTGCCACATCCAGATCATCCACCAGTTGTTGACCTCGTACGCAAAGCTGTAATCGATAACTCCAGCCTCTTGTATTGCCAGCGAGGTCTCGCGCAGGTCATCCCAACTCCAGCCGCTTTCAGGAAAATCGACATTGGCCCGGTTGAAAACACGTTTATTGTAAAAAATAACTTTGGTATCGCTGTCGCGGGGTAGGCCGTAAATGGCGTCGTCGGTAAGCCGGTATTGGGTGAGCAAACCCTGATAAAAATCGTCCAGGTCATAACCTTCCGCCTTCATGAGCGGTGCCAGGTTCATAAAATAGCCTTTGGGAACATCGATCGGTGCTTGAGACCAAAAGAGTACGTCGGCTACCTGTTCACCTTTATCCAGTTTGCTGCGGACTTCTTTAAAATAGTCATTCCAGGATCGGTGAAATGTTTCGATCTTAATGTCAGGATGATCGCGTTCAAAAACTTCAATCACCTGCTCATTAATCTCAACTTCCCAGGGATCGCCCCAAAAAGCCCAGGTAATGGTTACCGGTTCAGGTTGAGGAGTGGCAGTAGGTGGCGTCGTTGTAGGAGGCAAAGGAGCAGGACCAGTACAAGCTCCTAGAGCAAAACTTACTAACAGTAAGATAATGATTGCGTGTAAACAGCGCTGCATGTGGGGTCTACTCTCTTCCTATACTGTGAGACGGTCCAAATATAGGTCATTATACTCTATTTGAACCATATTGCCTATAGGAATATGTTCATGATGACGGGAGGCTGTTGGGGTCACTTTCCGGAGGTTTACTATCAAATGAGTGGTCGTTGTGGTTGGGTTGCTCCTGAAAAGAGAGCAGCATGAGGATACCCACGCCGATTAAGATGAAGCTGTCGGCTAGATTGAAGGTCGGCCAGCGGCTGGCCCCAATACCGACATCGAGAAAGTCGGTCACCCGGCCATCGATAACACGGTCGATAAAATTACCAATTGCGCCGCCCAACAACATTCCTACCGGCCAGGCTGCATAGGGGGCAAAATGGCCGCTTAGTAATCCTTTAATAAACCAAAAAGCAATAAAGACGATAATAATGCCGGTAACAACCAGCGGCCAAATGCCGCCATTGGCAAACAAGCCAAACGCTACGCCGGTATTATGTCCTAACGTAAAGCGAAAATAGTCGCCAATCACCGGCACCGGCTCATGCAGCGTCAGGTTTTGCTCCGCCCACACCTTTGTCAGACCATCCAAAATCAAAACTATAACCATCGCCACCAGTAGGCGTGACAAAACTTTCATAAACTATTCACCATTTCCATAAAATAAATACTAGGGAATGATTTGATTATCAAACTCCCTAACTATCAAACCATCAAACCACCCAACTATCCAACCCGCCTCACCCTGAATCGAGAAGTTGCGGCGGATGCATATCAAAGGTAAAGTATACCAAATCCTTTGGGGGCATACCAATTCTTCGGAAAGAATTCTTATGGTAGATACCATTGTACACCACGTAGAAGCGATTATCAGCCAGGTTGCTCAAAAATCGCTCCAAGCCACTCAGCCTGAGGTAATCAAAGATGGATCTCGCAGCCGCGTTATTCGCTATACAACTGCGCATCACACAATTCCATCCGTGATCGTTAAAACTATAGAGCAGGATGAAAGCTGCGGCTTTTCAGAGTGGGCCAGTTTACAATTTTTGTCGACAATAGACAATTTGGCGGGTAGTCAGCCTTACTTTTACGGCGGCCATAAGGAAGCGAGGCTGGTGGTGATGCAAGATTTAGGCCGGGCCGCCAATTTGGGTGAACTGTTTGATGACGGCCACAGGCCGACTATCCTGGCTGCGTTAAGCCATATGGCGCAACACATGGCCCACTTGGTCGGCCACACACGAGGACAAGAAGCGTTGTTCGAAAAAATGCGGGCTCAACTGCCGGGCTACCAGACTGTAGGCCGTCACGTAGAGGCCCAACGGTGGTGCGATGGACGCATCAAGTTGGGGCATTGGTTTGAAGCCTTACGGGTGCCAACCCCGCCGGGCTTTGACCGCGTTTTTTACCATATTGCTACGGTATACATGCAGCCTGGCCCGTGGCTCTCTTTTTCGCACGGTGATCCGGCTCCAACCAACAACCATATCTCAACTGCCGGCGTGCGCCTGCTCGATTTTGAATACGGAGCTTTTCGCCATGCGTTATATGACCTGACCGCATGGAACATACTATGCCCTCTGCCCGAAGCCTGGATTCAGCTCATGATGAATTGTTTTCAGCAGCAGGTGATCCCCTGGCTGCCGGAAGGAGGTAATGAAAAAACTTTTCAAGAAGCCTGGGCGTTGATATGCGCTTATCGCGCCCTGGCCTTAATAACCTGGCTGCCGTTAACCATTTTAACTGTAGATCGCCCCTGGGTGGGCCGCTGGACAATGCGCGAGGCATTTATGTCGACTTGCATACGCCTGCACAATGCAGTAGCGGATGTGCCTTCGCTGGCGGCACTAACCCAACTTAGCCAAAATCTCATCGGGGCCGCACGCGACCGGTGGCCCGAAGTTGGCGACGGTACACTTAAATGGGGCGCTGGTACTTTGGAGGAGGGAATCGAAAATGCAAAAAGTCGACTCAATTTTTCAGATTATGGAAGGGATCACACCGTTTCAAGACAAAACGGTTGTTGATGTTGGTTCCGGTGCGGGACGGCTGGCCCGTTGGTGTGCCCGCCAGGGCGCTCGTGCTGTGGGTATTGAATATTTCGCCCGACCGCTGGCTCAATCGAAAGCGCGACCCCCGACCGCCGGGGTAACCTATATTCAGGCCCCCGGAGAACTGCTGCCGCTAGGCCGCGACTTTGCCGACGTGGTTATCTTCGCTTTTAGTCTTCATCATATTCCCAAGCCGTTCATGCCCAAAGCTCTCAGTGAGGCGCAGCGTATTCTCAAACCCAAATCGCTGCTGGTGGTGCTGGAACCGCTAGCTGAGGGTTCGACCTTTGAAATGCTACGCCTGATTGAAGATGAAACCGAAATGCGTCGTCATGCCTATGAAGCCCTTTACCAGGCCGAACATGTGGGGCTGACTCCTGTTGCTGAAAAGTTTTTTGCTATCGAGCATCATTATGCTGACGACAAAAAAATGGCTCAAAGCTTTATCGATGTCGACAGCCGTCGCGAGGAGAAGCTGAAGACACTCAGAAAAGAATTTAGAGAGCGTTTCTACGAGCTGGGTGTTCTTTCGGATGATAGTTACATGTTTGAAACAAGAATAAGGCTTGATGTCTTAAGGAATGTAAAATGAGGGTGTCTATTCAGGTGACGAGTACTTAATTGTAATAATCGAGCGTTGTCGTCCACTCAAAATTTTCAATGTGACTAAAAGTGCCAGTTACTTCATCTCCTGCATCGTACAAGTAAGGAACGTAAAATAATTTCTATGACTCAACCGCTTACCAACGCCGAGAAGCTGAGCAAACTCCCCTGGAGCATCGGGAGCAACGCTCTCGTCAGCGCCTTTGTTCAACTGACCTTTTTAGGTTCCGTCTTTATTTTATTCTTAAATACCCTGGGTTTGGATAAAACCCAAATAGGTTTTCTGCTGTCGCTGGTGCCGTATACCGGCTTGATTGCGCTGTTCATTGCGCCGCTGATTGCCCGCTACGGTTACAAGCGCACATTCGTCCATTTCAGCATTCTAAGAGTTATTTTTGCCGCGCTGCTGTTGTTGACTCCTGTGGTTATCTCGATATTGGGGGCAGAGATAACGCTCTTGTTTATTACCGTCGTTGTTATTCTTTTTTCTCTCACCCGCTCGGTGGTGGTTACCGCCTACTATCCTTGGGCGCAAGAGTATATCCCCACTTCTATTCAGGGTAAATATTCAGCTACCAACAACCTGTTTACCACGCTGTCCGGTTTTCTAGCCGTGACGCTGGCCGGTTTTGTGCTCGATCTCACTACGGGACTGTCCGGCTACCTGATTCTTATTGTTATTGGTGTTATCTGTGGCAGCCTGGCGATATGGGCCGTGCTGTACGTGCCGGGCGGCGCGCCCGTACCTGTTGAGCGCGGCGTTATGAGCGCTTTCCGCGATACGATGTCCGCCTTGCGCGATAAAGGGCTGCTGTTCTTTTTGGGGGGTGTCGGGCTAATTACTCTGGCTACGGTACCGCTCACCTCCTTTGTGCCTCTCTTTTTACAGGAGCAGGTTGGCTTGAGCAGTGGTAATGTCGTGCTTGTTCAGACTGGCGTTTTGTTAGGTGGTCTGGTTTCTACCTACCTGTGGGGCTGGACATCCGACCGCTACGGCAGCCGTCCGATTATGTTGTCGGGCATTTGTCTGTTAGCATCGCTGCCTATTTTCTTTATGCTTATGCCGCGCACCAGTCCCGTAAGCCTGTACGTAGCCTTGGGTGTGGCTTTTCTACAAGGTATCGCTGATATGGGCTGGGTTATCGGCTCAACGCGGTTGTTGTTTGTCAGCATCGTGCCTCCGGAAAAAAAATCAGAATACACGGCCCTCTATTTTGCCTGTATCGGCGTATTCGGTGGCACCAGCCAGCTTATTGCCGGTCAGGTCGTTCAGTTGTCCTCTGGGGTGTCCGGCAGTTTTTATTTTTTCACATTCGATTCCTACACGCCGCTTTTTTTACTCAGCATCATCTTTGCTGCTTTGAGTCTTATCACGCTGCGCGGCGTTCGCTCTGATACACAGGTTACCGTCGAAGAGTTTGCCGGGATGTTTTTACAGGGTAACCCGCTGTCGGCCATGACCTCGCTGGTGGGTTATCACTTTGCCCGCGACGAGTCTCGCGTGGTGGCGATGACCGAACGACTGGGCGAGACGCGCAGCCCCTTTACTGTCGATGAACTGCTGGAGGTTTTGGCTGACCCACGTTTCAACGTACGCTTCGAAGCCATTATTTCAATTGCTCGCACTCGACCCCATCCACGCTTAACGCACGCCTTGATCGACGTCTTTAATGGTACCGAATTAGCGCTCAGCAATATGGCCGCCTGGGCGTTGGGCCGGGTGGGCGACGAGATGGCGATAGAAGCATTGCGCAACGGTCTTAACTCTAAGTATCATTCTATCCAGGCCAACAGCGCTCGCGCTTTAGGTCGCTTGGGCGATACCGAAATCACGGCGCTACTGCTGGAACGGCTTGATCATGAGCCGGATAAAGGGTTGCAGATGGCCTACGCCTCGGCTCTGGGCAACTTAAAGGCCCGCGAGGCTACCGCGCAAATTTTGCACTTGCTCGATGCTATGCAAAATGAAGGGGCGCGGCGCGAGCTATCGCTGACTCTGGCGCGGCTGGTCGGCAACGAGGGAGGCTTTATTCAACTCTATCGCGATGCCCGGGCCGACTTTGCCACCGCCACCGCGCAAGCAGCCACCACTTTGAAAAGAAAATTCGGCAAGGCTCTCGACAATGGGAACAATGTCATATCGACTCTCAGCGCTTGTGCTGATACGCTGGCGAGAGACAAGATAACCGAAGGCGCTAGTCATCTGGTCTACGTAATCGAAAACTTGCCGACTCATCATTACGAGCACCACAGTCTGCTCATTCTGCACGATTGCGCAACGCACCTTCAAACCCACGGCGCGGCCCGCACCGAATATATGTTACTCACACTGCATACGCTGGATGCCGGTTGGCATACGAAGGAATAATGAAGAAATAAGAAGAAAATAACGCCCAGACATGTCATTTCGACGCCAAAGGCGGAGAAACCTCTGAGACGGTTGTCTGCAATCGAACGCTGTAGGGATTTCTCGCTAATCGCTCGAAATGACATGGCGAAGTTATTTGGTTTCCAATCTTAAGGAGAGCTACTATGAAACCCACCCTCGTTATTTTAGCCGCAGGTATGGGCAGCCGTTACGGTGGCCTTAAACAGCTCGATGGTGTTGGCCCTAATAACGAGCCTATCTTAGAATATTCCGTGTATGATGCTGTACGGGCCGGTTTCGGCAAACTGGTCTTTGTTATTCGGCCCGACTTTGCCGATGCCTTCAAAACGATGGTCGATCGCACCTTTGGCGGCACCATCCCCGTGGAGTACGTCTATCAGGAACTCGATATGCTGCCCGACGGCTACACCGTTCCGCCGCAGCGCCAAAAACCGTGGGGCACCGGCCACGCAATCCTTTGTACCGAGCCGGTTGTCAACGAACCGTTCAGCGCCATCAACGCCGACGATTTTTACGGAGCCAACGCTTTTCAGCTTTTAGGCGATTTTTTGAGCCAGGCTGAGGAACCCGATTTAGCCCAATACGCAATGGTCGGTTACGTGCTGCGCAACACGCTCTCTAAATTTGGCAGCGTGTCGCGCGGATTGTGCCAAATTGAAAACAACATCCTCCAAAACGTGGTCGAACTGACCAAAATCGAACCGGAGGGCGACAGCGCAACATATGTTGATGCCTCCGGACTATCGCAACCCCTTACCGGCAACGAAATTGTATCGATGAATATGTGGGGTTTCAGGCCGTCTATCTTCGGATATCTCCGCCGCCTCTTCACCACCTTTCTTGATGAAAAAGGGCACGAACCCAAAAGCGAATTTTATATCCCCACCGTTGTCGATACGCTTATCGCCCAAAAACAGGCCCAGGTTACCGTTTTACCCAACCGTGACACATGGTTTGGCGTAACCTACCGCGAGGATAAACCCTATGTTCAAGAAGGCATTCAAAACCTCATCGCCGCCGATCGTTATCCGCAGCAGTTGTGGCGACAGTAAAGAAGCCCCTAACCGAAATCGGGTGGTTTGATTCTATTTAGACAAGACACCCAGCACCTGGTCATCTGAGAGCGGTAGATTGCGACCATGCCAAAGCTGTTGTCCGCCAGGTTCATGGCGTGTGTCCCAATAAATTTCAAGTCCGTTACCGTCAGGATCGTTAAAGTACATGGCCCAGCTAATTAAATGATCGACAATTCCAACGCTAATGCCGGCCTCGGTGAGGGCTTGGTAGGCTAGCGCAAATGAATGCTTATCCGGCACTTCGAAGGCTATGTGATAGAGGCCAACCCCATGCGATGGAGCTGCGGAAGCCATTGAGCCGACATTTTGTAAGGCAATTTCGTGGTGAAACTCTCCACCGCTGAGAAACGCGTAATGATCGCCAATACGCTCGATAATGTGTAGATCAAAAAAGGTCGTGTAGAAATTGATGGCTTGATCTAAATTTCGTACTTTGAGATGCGCATGGCCGATCTTTGTTTTATAATTAGGCGTTGTCGCTTGCGTAGATGACATGATAACTTCTCCGGGTAAATTGATCTGTTAAATAACTTGACAAAAATTAAGCACTACATCGACGTAGTGCGCTTTTTCTTATTCATTTGGAGAGGCTCAGTAGCTCAAAATCTGAGGAGTGAGGCATCCTCAGATGCCGAACGGAGCCGCATCTGAGGATGCTCGCTCCTCGAACAGTGGATCTGCTGAGGCTTATTTTTGGGACCGTCAGTTGGCGGTCACAAATCCTTTTCGCGTACCGGAAGCTTGTCGATCTTGTAACCAGCTATCGATAGAGAGTGCACCAGAACCGGCTAAAGCAAGGGTAATGCTGGCCGCCATCAGCGTTAATACAAATTCGTAGCCACCATTCGATACGGAAAAGCCATTAGCCAGGTGAACAGTACCGATAGCAACGAGCATATCGATGGCCAGTGGGATAGCAATCCATCGGCTGAAAAGGCCTAAAATTAGGGCTAAACCACCAAAAAACTCAAGCAGTGTGACCACGATGGCAGCAACCATCGGCAGTGGAATACCTAAGCTTCCAAAAAAACCGGCTACGCCACCGAAGCCCATCAGAAACAGCTTTTGATACCCGTGAACAAGAAAAACGATACCGACAACAATTCTTAGAATAGCGATACCCCACTCCGGTGAGATAGGCAACATATTCGATTTCATCATGAAATCCTCCTTTGTAGAAAATAAAACCATAAAACACTTTTAACTTACTGATTGTAAGTATAACAAGATAGTGTCCTTTTGAGTGTCCCTGGACGTGTCATGATTTTATGTATTTTAAAGGAGATGGTGGACAAACAGAGAACATGGTATGAAAAATTTATTCCCGCTTACGTCCCACGTATTTCAACTATTTAGATTTGAAGCCAAAAATGCGGGCCAATTCGTGAAGTATTCTAGGTAAAAGGTGAGGAGCGCCGATAACAACCAGCATTAAAACGGTTAAAACTACTATTACGGCGATAACGACCCACACAGATGCTCCGCCGACAAAGATGAGCGATAAAAGAACGGCCACAACGGCTAAAATAAGTAAAATTAGGATTCGCTGCCGGATTACTAATTTTTTATATTCCAGATCAGAGGCTTGAGATTTAGTTTGCTTTTTTGGTACGGACACCGGATATCCCGAGCGCACGGTTTTCTGCTTACGGCGGCGTCTTGCCATCACAGCCCTCCCAGACACGTGAACATAATCTTCCCCGAAACGTAATCATTAGTATAACACAAAAAGCAAACATTTGTTCTGTGTAGCTAGTACTTTGGGACCAAAACTTTCTTAAATTTTAGAGCACAGTATACTTGCTCGATACTCTACGCTTTACCCAGAAAGGAATTGATGATGCCTGATATGACAACGTTCGGTATTTTTCTGACAGCAGCCTTTATTCTAAGCATTACGCCCGGACCGGGAATATTTTATGTTTTGACACGTAGTATTAAAGGAGGACGCCGTGAGGGCATTGCTTCCACATGGGGCACTGCCGTAGGGGGGCTATTTCACGTTGTGGCGGCCGCGTTGGGGCTGTCGGCTATCTTGGCGACATCGGCTGTTGCGTTTGGCGTAATTAAGTATGCGGGGGCGGCCTATCTTCTGTATCTCGGCTGTCATACGCTCTGGCAAAATGATGCTGCGCTTAATGTTGATGTATCCTTAACGAGCCAGAGCAACCATGCTTTCCGTCACGGTATTATTACGGAAGCACTCAATCCAAAAACCGCAATTTTCTTCTTGGCGTTCATTCCCCAGTTCATTAATCCTAATGGGTTGGTATTCTTACAGTTCTTCTTGTTAGGATGTATTTCCGTTTTTCTCAACAGCACAGCCGATTTAATTGTTGCTCATTGTGCCGGCCCTATTCATAATCACTTAAAGGAAAGCATCAAACTGAGACGTGGTCAGCGACTTTTTTCCGGTTGGTCGTTAATTGCTTTGGGCGCTTACGTTGCCATGGTCGATGAAACTTAATGCAACGATTAAATTCCCTTAATAACCAACAAAAATAATTAAATTATCCACAGGGTTATCCCCATTCATCCACAGCAATGGGTCACTTATCCACAGTTTTACCCTCAGTTATCCCCATCGTAGGTAAAGGCTAAAATAAAAAATCCGGCTTCGCGCCGGATTGGTTTTTACAGAGTTGCTACTTCAACCGCCTCTCTAACATCAAGCCGTCTAAGGTCCAAGCCCCTTCTCAGTTGATGAACGCCTTTGATATACCGCATAGAGCCTGAAAGCGCCCGAATCACAATACTGTGTGTTGTTACTCCGCCCTGACGGTCATAGTGAACCCCTTCTAAGAAGGGGCCATCGGTGATGCCGGTTGCAGCAAAAAAGGCATCTTCACATTTGATAAGATCGTTGAGGGTAAGCGTTTTATCAAAATCGTCTCCTAATTCGGCCATCACTTTTTCCCGTTCGGCATCACTTTGGGGATCGCACATGGCTTGCATACCACCATTCAGCGCTTTAACCGCCGCCGCAGCTATGATACCTTCCGGTGTACCGCCTGTCCCCATGAGGATATCAACGCCGGTACCGGGAATGGCCGCCATCAGCGCTCCAACGACATCGCCGTCGGTTTGGATCGAAATACGCGCTCCGGCCTGCCGAATTTCGGCAATAAGCTCTTTATGGCGTGGTTTATCTAAAACAAAAACGGTTAACTCATGAACCTGTCGCCCTAAGGCTCCGGCAATCCGGTGTAGGTTGGTGGTCGTTGATAGGCTAATGTCGATAGCATGTTTGGCATTGCGATCAACCACGATTTTTTTCATATAAAGGGATGAGCCGGGCTTCCACATGCTATCGCGCTCAGAAATCGCAATAACTGAGGTAGCATTGGGGCGACCTAACGCCAGTAGACGGGTGCCTTCAACAGGATCAACCGCCACATCGACAGCCGGGGGGCTGCCGCTACCGACCTTTTCACCGTTGTAGAGCATAGGGGCTTCATCTTTTTCACCTTCGCCAATAACAACCGTGCCGTCCATGCTGATGGTATCGAGAACGGCTCGCATACTGTCAACAGCGGCTTGGTCGCCGGCTTCCTTATCCCCCATCCCCATATGGTGCGCGGCCGATAGGGCAGCAGCTTCTGTTACACGAACTAACTCCATCGCCAGGTTTCGATCGGGTTTGTCAGACATAGTGTTCCTCAACTCTCTTTACTATTTATTGTGTAGGTGATTTAATTGTTAAATTGTAACACCTCAGCAGGCAAAAACCCTAAAGGTTTTTCACTCGAAAAATTAATAGATAATTAGGCTTGTATTGGAAAAAAGAGCCGATTTTACG